>JBJHCH010000046.1:0-24520 GCA_050485905.1 Paracoccaceae bacterium
ATATCTTTGTCGGCCTCGGTGACCGGCAGAGCAAGGATTTCGGCCCCGACCACATCTCGCAGGATCTGTCGACCGAGAACGGCGCGGTGATCCGCCTGACGCTGGACGGAGAGATCCCCGCCGACAATCCATTCGTCGATCAGGACGGCGCGGCGGGCGCGATCTGGTCCTATGGCCACCGCAACATTCAGGCGATGGCGCAGCACCCCGAAACCGGCGCGATCTGGCTGGCCGAACATGGCGAGGCCGGCGGCGATGAGGTCAACATCGTCCAGCGCGGCGAAAACTACGGCTGGCCGCTGGCAGCCTATGGCGTGGACTATCGCACAGGCGAGCAGTTCGCCGAAACGCACCAGCCCGGCGACGGCTTCATCGCGCCGGTGTTCCACTGGCCGCCGGGCCGCGACGCGCATTTCCCGCCCTCGGGCATGGTGTTCTATGACGGCGACGCCTTCCCCGACTGGCAGGGCCACATGCTGGTCGGCAACCTCTATCACGAATACCTCGGCCTTTTCGCCGTGGACGGCGAACAGGTCAGCGCCCCCGAGCGCCTGCTGGAGGGCGAGGGCTGGCGCATCCGTGACATCGCGGTCGGGCCGGATGACGGGCTGATCTATGTGATTGCCGATGGCGACAACGCACCGCTGCTGCGCCTTGCCCCGGCCGAGGTCAGCCAGTGACCTGAACACCTGCGGCGCCCGCACCCCATGCGGGCGCCGCAACCTTTTGCGCTACGCCAGCGGCCCCGGCCGCCGCTCCTCGCTCAGCAGCACGTTGGCATCCACCTGCCCCACGCCGGGCAGGGTCATGATCCGCCGCCTGAGCACCCGTTCGAAATCGCTGATGTCGCGCGCCACCACCCGCAGGCGATAGTCATAGATCCCCAGCACATGCTGCACGGTCTGCACCTCTGGTATCGCCGTCACCGCGCGTTCGAAATCGTCCAGGCTGACGCGCCCCTTGGTGGCCAGTTTCACCCCCAGAAAGACGGTGACGCCAAAGCCCAGCGCCTGCGGGTCCAGCGCCACGCGGCGGCCACGGAGCGCGCCCGCCGCCTCCAGCTTCTTCGTCCGCCGCAGGATGGCCGAGGCGCTCAGCCGCCGCCCGCCGGTCAGATCCTTGGCGCTTTGGGTGGCGTCGGCGATCAGCCCGCGCAGGATCATCCGGTCGATCACATCCAGCGCGATCATATCGGCAGCACCTCCTGATCCTTGATGACGGCCACATGCATCAGCGCCTCGATATCGGCGATATGCGGCAGGGTCAGGATGCGGGTGCGATAGATCTCCTGATAATGGCCCATGTCGCGGGCGATGACGTTCAGCCGCACATCGACCCGGCCAAGGAACGTCTGGATCTCGATCACCTCGGGCACCTCGCGCGCGGCGGCGATGAAATCGTCGAATGCCCGCGGCGCGGTCTTGTCCAGCGTGAAGCGAAGCGAAACCTCCACCTCCCAGCCCAGCTTGCGCCAGTCGATCACCGCATGAACCCCCCGGATCACCCCGCCGTTGCGCAGCCGGTCCAGCCGCCGCCAGCAGGTCGCCAGCGTGACATTGGCCCGTTCCGCCAGCTCCGCCATCGGCAGCACCGGGTCGGACTGGTAGTGTCGTAAAATACGGCGGTCCACGTCGTCGATCTGCATGATTTTTCCATATCACAGCGATATACGCCGATCTTTCGCATGAAACGGGCTATTTCGTCAAATTATGGACGTTTTCACGGATCGAGGATCGATATGTTCACGCGTGAACACAGACCCGAAAGGACGACCCATGCGCGTTTATTACGACCGCGACTGCGACATCAACCTGATCAAGGACAAGAAGGTGGCAATCCTCGGCTACGGCAGCCAGGGCCACGCCCACGCCCTGAACCTGCGCGATTCCGGCGCCAAGAACATCGTCGTCGCCCTCCGCGACGGCTCCCCCAGCGCCAAGAAATGCGAGGCCGAGGGCCTGAAGGTCATGGGCATCGCCGAAGCCGCCGCCTGGGCCGATCTGGTGATGTTCACCATGCCGGACGAGCTGCAGGCCGAAACCTACCGCAAGTATGTCCACGACAACCTGCGTGAAGGCTCCGCCATCGCCTTTGCCCACGGCCTGAACGTCCACTTCGGCCTGATCGAGCCGAAAAAGGGCGTCGACGTCATCATGATGGCCCCGAAAGGCCCCGGCCACACCGTCCGCGGCGAATACACCAAGGGCGGCGGCGTCCCCTGCCTGGTGGCCGTCCACAACGACGCGAGCGGCAAGGCGCTGGAAATCGGCCTGTCCTACTGCTCGGCCATCGGCGGCGGCCGGTCGGGCATCATCGAGACCAACTTCAAGGAAGAATGCGAGACCGACCTCTTCGGCGAGCAGGCGGTTCTCTGCGGCGGCCTGGTCGAGCTGATCCGCATGGGCTTCGAGACGCTGGTCGAGGCCGGCTACGCGCCCGAGATGGCCTATTTCGAATGCCTGCACGAGGTGAAGCTGATCGTGGACCTGATCTACGAGGGCGGCATCGCCAACATGAACTACTCGATCTCCAACACCGCCGAATACGGCGAATACGTCAGCGGCCCGCGCATCCTGCCCTATGACGAGACCAAGGCGCGGATGAAGGCGGTGCTGCGCGACATCCAGACCGGGCGTTTCACCCGCGACTGGATGCAGGAGTGCAACTCGGGCCAGGCGATGTTCAAGGCCACCCGCCGCCTGCACGACGCGCACGAGATCGAAGCCGTGGGCGAAAAGCTGCGCGGCATGATGCCTTGGATCACCAAGGGCAAGATGGTCGACAAGGACCGCAACTGATCTGGCAAGGGGCGCCCGCGGGCGCCCCTTTCGCTTTTCAGGCGGCGTCCAGCAGCCCGCGCCCCTTCAGCAAGGCCTCCACCCCCGGCATCCGGCCGCGGAAGGCGGTATAAAGCGCCTCGGCCTCCTCCGACCCGCCGGCCGACAGGATATGACGCTCCAGCTTCCGGGCGGTTTCGGGGTCAAAGGCATCGCCGGCTTCCTCGAACGCCTCGAACGCATCGGCGTCCATCACCTCTGACCACATGTAACTGTAGTAGCCCGACGAATAACCGTCACCGGCGAAGACATGGGCGAAATGCGGCGTCGCGTGGCGCATCGGGATGGCGTGCGGCAGGCCAAGGTCGGCGAGGATCTCGCCCTGCCGCGCCATCGGGTCGGCGGGCGCCGCGCCGGTGTGGAACTCCAGATCAACCAGCGCCGAGGCCACGTATTCCACCGTCGCATGGGCCTGATCGTAGGTCCGCGCGGCCAGTAGCCGGTCCGCCATGTCCTGCGGCATAGGCTCGCCGGTGCGGTAGTGCCGGGCATGGGCCGCGATCACCTCGGGCACCTCCAGCCAGTGTTCGTAAAGCTGGCTGGGCAGTTCCACGAAATCACGCGCGACCGAGGTGCCGGAGATGAAGTCGTACGTCACGTCCGTCAGGATCTGGTGAAGCGCATGGCCGAATTCATGGAACAGCGTCCGCGCGTCGTCCCAACTCAGCAGCGTCGGATCGCCCTTGGCAAAGTTGCAGACGTTGACGACAATGGGCCGCACCTCGCCCCCCAGCCTGCGCTGGCTGCGCATCGTCGAACACCAGGCGCCGGAGCGTTTCGACCCGCGCGCATGATAATCGCCGATGAAGACCGCCATGTGCCGCCCGTTCCGCGTCACCTCCCACGCGCGCGCGTCGGGGTGGTAGAGCGGCAGGTCTAGCGGGCGGAACTCCAGCCCGAACAGCCGGTTCGCCACGTCGAATGCCGCCGCGATCAGCCCGTCCAGCGGCAGGTAGGGCTTCAGCGCGGCCTCATCCAGATCGTGCTCGGCCTTGCGCCGCTTCTCGGAGTAGTAGCGCCAGTCCCAGGGTTCCAGATCGCCGTTGATCCCGTCCGCCCGCATCATCGCGGTCAGCACCCCGGCATCCGCCGCAGCCTTTGCCTTGGCTGGCGCCCAGACGCGCAGCAGCAGATCGCGCACCGCCTGCGGCGTGCCCGCCATCTCGGTCTCCAGCTTGTAGGTGGCGAAGTCCGCGTAGCCCAGAAGCGCCGCCCGCTCTTGCCGCAGCGCCAGCGTCTCGGCCGCGATGGCGCGGTTGTCGCGGTCGTTGCCGTTCGCCCCCCGCGCGGTCCAGGCGCGGAACGCGACCTCGCGCAGGTCGCGGCGGGATGAGAATTGCAGGAACGGCACGATCAGCGACCGGCTGAGCGTCAGCAGATACCCCTCCTTCCCGCGCTCCTGCGCGGCGGCGCGGGCGGCGTCGATCACGAAATCGGGCAGCCCCTCCAGGTCCGCCTCGGCCAGCGGCATCGACCACTCCCGCTCTTCTCCCAGCAGGTTCTGGGTGAACTGCGTCCCCAGCACGGCCAGGCGCGATTTCACCTCGGTCAGCCTGTCCCGCGCCGCCCCTTCCAGCGCGGCACCGGCGCGGACGAACATGCGGCGATAGAGCATCAGCACCCGCGCCTGCTCCGTCGTCAGGTCCAGCGCATCGCGCCCCTGCCACAGCGCCTCGATCCGGTCGAACAGCGCGCGGTTGTTCGTGACCTCGGACGAATAGGCCGACATCTTTGGGGCCAGATCGCGCTGCAGCGCCTCGCGCGCCGGGTTCGCATCCGATCCGGCAAGGTTGTAGAACACGCCCGACACGCGGCTCAGCGTCTCATCCGCCAGTTCCAGCGCCTCGATCGTGTTGGCAAAGCTGGGCGGCTCAGGGTTCCCGGCAATCGCCGCGATGGCCGCCCGCCCCTCGGCCAGCGCCGCGTCAAAGGCCGGGGCGAACTGATCGTCCTGAATTGCGTCAAAGGGCGGCAGCCGGAACGGCGTGTCCCAGTCGGCCAGCAGCGGGTTGGTCATGCGTCACTCTCCTGTGCATTGGCGTTCGTGCCGCAGACCGGGCAATCGGGCCGGCGTTTCAGCGCGATGATCCGCGTCTCGGTGTAAAGCGCGTCATGGATCAGCATCCGCCCGCGCAGCCCCTCGCCCGCGTCGGTGATGTGCTTGACGGCCTCCAGCGCCATCATCGATCCGATCACGCCGGGCAGCGGGGCGACGATCCCGGCCTCGGCGCAGCTTGGCACCAGCCCCGGCGCGGGGCGGGTGGGAAAGACGCATTCGAAACACGGGCCGCCACGCGCGGGGTCGTAAAGGCTGATCTGCCCCTCCCACTGGGTCATGGCGGCGGCGATCAGCGGCTTGCCCGCCGCCACTGCCGCCCGGTTCACCAGATAACGGGTGTCGAAATTGTCCGACCCGTCCAGGATCAGGTCGTAATCCGCGAACAGTTCCGCCGCGATGCCATCGTCCAGCCGGCGGTTATAGGGGCGCAGGGTGACGAAGGGGTTCAGCGCCTCCACCGCCGCCTGCGCGGAAAACACCTTGGCCATGCCGATGCGGGCATCCGAATGGATCACCTGCCGCTGCAGGTTCGTGGCATCCACCGCATCGTCGTCGATCACGCCGATGGTGCCCACCCCGGCGGCGGCCAGATACAGCAGCGCCGGCGATCCCAGCCCCCCCGCGCCGATCACCAGCACCCGCGCCTGCGACAGCGCGCGCTGGCCCGGCCCGCCGACCTCTCGCAGCATGATGTGCCGGGCGTAGCGGTTCAGTTCCGCCTCGCTGAACTTTCCCGGCTGCGGCGGTTCGGCCAGCGTATCGGGCACCATCCGGCGCAGGCGCATCAGCCCCTGCCGATAGATCCAGACGATCCCGGCCGCCGCCCCCAGCAGCAGCCAGGGCGCGGCCGATCCGCCGGTGTTCGCCCTGAGTGCATTGCCATCGGGCAGCACGGTATGGGCGATCATCACGCCGACATAAAGCAGCCCGATTGTCAGCCAGCGCGCCTGATGCGGCATTCCCATCGCCCAGCCCACGCCCCAAAGCGCCCCCGCCATGCCAAGAACCAGCAGCATCCCTAGCCCCGCCCGGTAGAGCCGAACCCGCCCGCACCGCGCGCCGTTTCCGGCAGCGCCTCGACCACGCGAAAGCCCGCCTGAGCGACCGGCGCGACGATGGCCTGCGCGATCCGGTCGCCGTGGGCGATATGGAACGGCGCGGCGCCCAGGTTCACCAGCAACACCCCCAGCGGGCCGCGATAATCGCTGTCGATGGTGCCGGGCGTATTCGGCAGGCTGATCCCGTGCTTCAGCGCAAGGCCGGATCGGGGGCGGATCTGCATCTCCCACCCTTCGGGGATTGCGACGCGCAGGCCGGTCGGGACGATCCGCCGCTCCATTGGCGCCAGCACCAGCCCGGCGGCGCGGTCGGCCTCCGGCAGGTTGGCGCGCAGGTCGGCCCCCGCCGCGCCCGCCGTCTCATAGCGCGGCAGCGGGACGGCACGGTCGGCCCAGTCTTCCCAGATGATGTCGATAACTGGCGTCATGTCCTGTTTCGCGCGCTTAGTTCACAACAAAGGCCGCGATGCGCTCGGCCAGCCTGCGCGCCACGGCCTCCTTGGCCATCCGGGGCCAGCCCTCGGCGCCCTCGGCGGTGATCAGCGTCACCGCATTCTCGGCCCCGCCCATGATCCCGGTCTCGGGCGACACGTCATTCGCCACGATCCAGTCGCAGCCCTTGCGCGCCCGCTTGGCCGTGGCATGGGCCACCACGTCGTCGGTCTCGGCGGCAAAGCCCACGACCAGGCCCGGCCGCCCCTCGGCCATCTGCGAAACCGTGCCCAGGATATCCGGGTTCTCGGCGAACTCCAGCGCCGGGGCCTTGCCCGACCCGTCCTTCTTCATCTTGCTGGCCGCGGCATTCTCCACCCGCCAGTCGGCCACGGCGGCGGCCATCACGGCGGCATCGGCGGGCAGGGCCGCCTGCACCGCCTCCAGCATCTCGCGCGCGGTCTCCACCCGGATCACCGCCACCCCCTGCGGCGGCGACACGCTGGCCGGGCCGGTCACAAAGCTGACCCGCGCCCCCAGGTCGGCCAGCGCCCGGGCAATCGCCGCCCCCTGCGCGCCGGACGACCGGTTGGCGATATAGCGCACCGGGTCGATCGGTTCATGGGTCGGGCCGGAGGTGACAATGACATGCCTGCCTGCCAGCGGCCCCTGCCCCAGCGCGGCCTCGATCGCCGCCACGATCTCCAGCGGCTCTGCCATGCGCCCCGGTCCGTACTCGCCACAGGCCATGTCGCCGTCGTTCGGCCCCACCACCAGCACACCATCGCCCCGCAGCGTCGTCAGGTTGCGCTGCGTCGCCGGGTGTTGCCACATCCGCACATTCATCGCCGGCGCGATCAGCACCCGCTTGTCCGTCGCCATCAGCAGGGTGGAGGCGAGATCGGAGGCATGGCCGCCCGCCATCTTCGCCATCAGATCCGCCGTCGCCGGGGCCACCACCACCAGATCGGCGGCGCGGGACAGCTGGATATGGCCCATCTCGGCCTCGTCCGTCAGGTCGAAAAGGTCCTGATAGACCCGCACCCCGGCCAGCGCGGAAACCGACAGCGGCGTCACGAACTCTGCCCCCGCCCGGGTCAGCACCGGCGTCACGGCCACGCCCCGTTCCTTCAGCCGCCGGATCAGGTCAAGCGTCTTGTAAGCCGCGATACCGCCGCCGATGATCAGAAGTATCCGCCGTCCTGCCAGCATCGCCCGGCCCTCCTGCCGACAGGTGTAGGGCGCGGGCGCGCCCGGCACAACTATCGGAACGCGGCGCAGGGGTCGGGGCGGTCCACCGCGTCGGTCACGATCCACAGATCGAACGGCGCATCGGCGCCGGGGTCGGATTCGAACTGACCGACCGACAGTGCGGACAGATCCGGCGCGGCCCGCGCCAGCTTTGCCGGAATGCCGTGGCCAATGCGGGCATGGCCGGTGCCGGTGATCACGACGACCGGCCCACCAGTGGCCGCGTGGGCCTCTATCGTCGCGCGGGCCAGGCCTGCGTCGCGTAGCCGCTGCGCCTCGACCATGCCGGGCAGCATCTCCTCGGGCAGCGCGTCGCAATGGGCGGCGAACTGCAGCGCCTCGCGCGCCGCCTGCTTGTCGTCGGGCAGCGCGTCGTCCAGCCCATAGGCATCCGCCCCCTCGCCAAAGACCGCCGCCGCGCCCACCTCCATCGCCCGCCGCACCTCGTCCACCGGCATCGCACCGCCGTAGATTTCCGCCCCCGGCGCGGCGGTGAAGATCGGGTGATACATCGCGAAATCCGGCCAGTTCTCCCAGCCCAGCGCGGCCTCCAGCGCCGCGGCATCGTCGCGCGGCACGCCCGCGGCCTGCGCCGCCTGCTGGGGCGTCAGCATCTCGAACACCAGGGCACGGGGCGCGATGGCGGCCACCGCGCGGGCCTGATTGGCGTGATGCGCGGGGTTGTCATGCACCTCGCCCAGAATCACCACATCCGCGGCCGGCAGCGCATCCAGCGCCTCTGGCCCGATCTCCTCAGACGAAAGCGGCGCCGCGAGCGAAAGTGCCAGCAGCGCCGCGGTCAGGATGGTCGCAGATGTCATGCGATGAAGTTCAGCACCTCCCGCGACTGGGATTCAAGCGTTTTCCGCATCTTCGCGAACGCCGCCGCCTCCAGCTGCCGCACCCGCTCCTTGGACAGGTTCAGCTCCTGCCCCAGGCTTTCCAGCGTCCGCGGCTCCTCGCGCAGCTTGCGCTCTCGCACGATGAACCGCTCGCGCTCGTTCAGGGTCTGCAGCGCGCCGACCAGCCAGTCGCGCAGCTTGTCGGCATCGTGGCTTTCCTCGACCAGTTCGGCGGCCTGGGCGCTGCTGTCCTCCAGCGCATCGATCCACTCGCGCCCCTCATCCTCGGACGATTGCGTCGCGTTCAGCGAAAAGTCCGAGCCCGACAGCCGCCCCTCCATCATCTCAACGTCATGCAGCGGCACGCCGACCTCGCTGGCGATCATCTGGCGCAGCTGATGCCCGTCCAACTCCTCGCCCCGCGCCATCGCCTCACGCTCCAGCCGGGCCTGCACCCGGCGCAGGTTGAAGAACAGCGATTTCTGGCTGCTGGTGGACCCGGTCCGAACCATCGACCAGTTGCGCATCACATAATCCTGGATCGACGCCTTGATCCACCACACCGCATAGGTCGAAAACCGCACGCCGCGGTCGGGGTCGAACTTGTCGGCCGCCTTCATCAGGCCCAGGCTCGCCTCCTGGATCAGGTCGTTCATCGGCGCGCCATAGCGGCGGAACTTGGCCGCCATCGAGATCGCAAGCCGCATGTAGGCGGTGATCAGACGGTGCAGCGCCTTCTCGTCGCGCCGGTCGCGCCAGGCATAGGCCAGTTGCAATTCGGTCTCGGCATCCAGCAGTTCCGCCTTCATCGCACGGCGGGACATCGTGTGATCGTTCATCGCGTTCTGTGCCATCGTGACCCCCCGGTCGGTCTTGTTGTGTTGCCCGCTTAACGTTCCTTACAAATCCGTTTACGTGGCCTGCGCGCCACCGGATCAAAATAATCTTGCGCGGCGCGTTGCCGTTTTCGATCACAGCACTGGGCGCGCGCCGCGGCCACGCAAGATCGCTTGCATCAGCGCCCGTGATGCCCGCCATCGCGAACCTTCGCTTTGCCCGCCCGGCCCGCCCGGCTAACCTGCCGCCCCGGCCATTCCGGCGGGTGGAGAGACGGCATGACCCATGTCCTTGTGATCGGCGACCGGTCCCATTCCAGCTGGTCGCTGCGCGGCTGGCTGCTGTTCGACGCCTTCGGCATCCCCTGCAAGACGGTGCTCGCGCGGCTTTACTGCGACGATTTCGCCCGCATCCTGGCCGATTTCGCGCCCGCCCGCACCGTGCCCGCCCTGCGGCTGCCCGATGGCGTGGTGATCCCCGAAAGCCTCGCCATCGCCGAGGAACTGGCCTCCCGCCACCCGGAGGCCGGCCTCTGGCCCGCCGACCCCGGCCACCGCGCCCGCGCCCGCGCGCTGGCGGCGGAAATGCACGCGGGCTTCGCCGCCCTGCGCGATCATTGCCCGATGAACCTGCGCGCCGCCTATACCCGCTGCGAACCGCCCGACACGGTTCTGGCCGATATCGCCCGCATCGAGTCCCTCTGGTCCCATGCCCGGGCCGAGACCGGCAGCACCGGCCCCTGGCTCTGCGGCGACTATTCCGTGGCCGATGCCTTCTTTGCCCCCGTCGCCAGCCGCATCGCGGGCTACGGCCTGTCCGTGGGGCCAGAGGCCGCCGCCTATGTCGCGGCGCACCTGTCCCACCCCTCGTTCCGGCGCTGGCGGGCGATGGGCTGGGCCGAGGGCGGCGACCAGCCGGTCTATCACCGCGACTGGCCACAGCGCGACTGGCCCGGCCCCGCGCCGATCCCGGGCCGCGCGCTGGACCACGGCCCGTCTGAAAACGCCGCCTGCCCCTATTCCGGCAGGCCCGTTACCCATTTCGCAGAAATCGGCGGCCGCAGCTTCGGCTTCTGCAACGCCTTCTGCCGCGACAAGACGGTGGCCGACCCCGCCGCCTGGCCCGCCTTCATGGATTTCTACAATTGACCGCACACACCTAAAGCAACTGTGCAGCTCAACGAGTATTAGAAATCGACGCCCACCGAAACGACGGCACGGCCACGGGTGTTCGTCGTGTCGTGGTAACGGAGATCAAGGCCGATGTTGGGCTGCAATGCATAGCCAACGCCGAGATCCCAGAAATGGTTGGCGTTCGCCTGACTGCGCCCGAAAGTACCCGAAACCTTGAAAAGGTCATCCGGAGAGTAGGATGCCCCCATGCGCGAGGTCAGTTCGTCATCACGGTTGTTGTAGGCGAAGCTGACACCCAGAGACAGGCCCTGCCCCATGTCGGCGTCGACCGAGGCAAGGAACTCTCCACAGCAGTTCCCGGTCCGGTCGTAGAGGTATCGGGCATAGCCGACGTCGTAGGACACCGCGCCGATCTCGTTGCGGAAACCGAGGTAGAGGTCCACCTCCACGTTGTCGCTCCCAGGCCCGAAGTCGACGGTCGATGCCCAGACGCCTGCGTAGAAGCCGTTCAGGCCGTATTCCACATACCCCTGAAGTGCCGGTCTGTCGTCCGACTGGGTCACGCTGTCAGACATGTAGTTGGAGGTGAACGTCACACCCCAGCTCAGATCCTGCGCTGCCGCCATCGCCGGAATGCTCGCCCCACAGGCAAGTAGAAGCGCCGCCGCGGCGCTGGTACGGAAGGTCATGCTGCTCTCCATTTAGCCTGTCGGCCGGTTTTCCGGCGTTTGTTGTTCGCGACACAATAGACGCAAGATATGCCCCTGGGGAAGCTTTCTTTTCAACCTCAAGCGGTTTCCAGGCAGGCGTTGCGCCCTGCCACCATCGCCCTACAGCGGCATCAGCGCCCAGTAGTCCAGGTCGAGAAGCACATGCGGCAGGTATCGCCCCGAGTCATCCTTCAGCGCGGTGCCGTGACCGCTTTCCTTTACCGCGACCAGCCGCAACCTGATTGCCCCGATCCCAGGCGCTGCTGTCTGCGCCTTGTCCAGCACCTCGGACCATGCGCGCACGGTGTCGCCAGCAAAGCATGGGTTCGCATGCGACCCAGCGTTCAGCGCCACGATCACCTGCGCATTCGCCAGACCGTTGAACGAAAGGGTGCGCGCCAGGCTGATGACGTGACCGCCATAGGCCAGCAGCCGGCCATCCTCGCGATTGGTCTTGTCGAAATGCACCTTGGCGGTGTTCTGCCACAACCTCGTGGCCAGCATGTGCTCGGCCTCTTCGATGGTCACGCCATCGACATGGTCGATCACCTCGCCCAGCCCATAGTCGCCCCAGCGGTGCGGTTCACCCGCAGCGACGAAATCATACTCTCGGAAGTCGAGCCCCCCCGGCACGATCAACTGTTCCGGCGCGACAAATGCAGCAAGTTCTGGCACCACGGCGTCAGTCACCAACGCTTCGGGATCGCGCTTCCGCACCATCACCCAACGCACGTAGCTCAGAACCTCACGTCCATACTGGTTGATCCCGGTCGTTCGAACCCAGACAACGCCTGCCTTTCGGTTCGATGTCTCGCGCAGGCCGATCACCTCTGACTGAGACCGGATCGTGTCACCCTGCCAGACCGGACGCAGCCAGCGCCCCTCGGCATAGCCGAGGTTTGCAACCGCGTTCAGAGAGATGTCCGGAACCGACTTGCCAAAAACCATGTGGAATGCCGCAAGATCGTCAATGGGCGCAGCGGCGAGACCGCAGGCGCGGGCGAACTCGTCCGAGGAGTAAAGCGCGTGCCGCGCCGGGTAGAGCGCATGATAAAGCGCCCGCTCGCCGCCCGAGATCGTGCGCGGCACGGCGTGAAAGATTGTCTGTCCGATCCGGTAGTCCTCGAAGAACCGGCCGGGGTTGGTTTTGGTCATAGCTGGCCCAGCTTCAGATCCGGCGCATAGTCTGCATCGACGTCCTTCACCACCGCCTGAGCGCAACGCATCGTGCCGGTCGCGGGATCGTGGGCATAGGCAGGGCTGCCATGCAGGCTCCACCCCTTGGACAACGCCTCGGTCACCTTGTGGCAGAAAGCAGACGTGTCCTCGCCAGTCAGCAGTCGGTAGGCAAGCATCCCATCACCCCGGAAACGGCCAGACGCCAAGCAATGTGTGAACCGCTGCAATCGCGGCATAGACGGCCAGCGTGATCAGCCCGAGGCGTATGTCGCCCTGCACCGTTCCGCCTTGCCATGGCATCCAGTCAGGCTCGCGCCGATTGATCATCGCCATGGCGACAAAGGCCCAGAGCGCCAACCCGCCCCACAGGATCAGCGCCGCCAAATCGCCGCGCACCAGAAGGTGCGCGCCGCACCAGACGACGAAGCCCCAGAGCATCGGGTGCCGCAACAGCGGCCGAAGCCTGCTTTTCGAAGATCCGAGGCCAAACAGCGCCACCGAGAGCAGCATCAGAAGATTGTTCAGGTGCAGACCCCACGGGGGTGGAGAGTAGACATGCGCGTAGCCTGCTGAACGATAGCCGATCACCATGAGCACCACAGACAGGACGATCAGGACGGCAAAGATGGCCTTGGCCTTCTCCCCCAGGCTATCGGCCAGCGCCGCCCGTGGACCGGGCGCCGCGCGCTTGAACAGATGCGCCGCCCACCACAGTACGACACCCAGAACCAGCCAGATCATGCGCGCTCCAGTTCCGCGATCGCCGCGGCCTTTTCCAGTGTCCGGCGCGCGGTTGCGACGTGCAGGTTCTCCACGATGCTCCCGTCGACCACCGCCACGGCCTGCCCGACCAGCAGGGCTTCCTCGAAAGCCTCGATCTGGCGCCGGGCGAGATCGAGGTCGGCGACGCTTGGGGCAAAAACCGCGTTTGCGACCGGCAGTTGCGCCGGATGTATCAGGGTCTTGCCGTCAAAGCCCATATCGCGGCCCTGTTCGCACTCTGCGCGCAAGCCCTCTTCGTCCCTGAAGGCGTTGTAGACACCATCGATGCAGACCAGCCCATGCGCGCGCGCCGCCAGCAGGCAGTGTTGAAGGCTAGCCAGCATCGGCATGCGGTCAGGCCGTGGCCGTGCCCCGAGATCTTTGGCAAGATCGTTCGTGCCAAGTACAAAGCCGCCAACCCTCGGGTGAGCCGCAATCGCCGCCGCGTTCAGAACCCCCGTGGGCGTTTCCATCATCGCCCAGATCTCGACTTCGGATATGATCTGCACCAGCGCGTCGATATCTGCAGGACCGTCCACTTTCGGAAGCAACACCCCATCGACCGACAAGCCGGAAACGGCCTCGGCATCGGCGCGCCCCCACTCGGTGTCGAGGCCATTGATCCGCACGATCCGCGCGCGATCACCATAGTCGGCCGACTTCAGCGTCGATACCAGCAGGGAGCGCGCCTCCGCCTTCTCACTGGGCGCCACCGCATCTTCCAGATCGAATATGATCGCGTCGGCCTTCAGACCGCGTGCCTTTTCGAGCGCGCGCTCACGCGAGGCCGGGATATAGAGGACCGAGCGGAACGGGCGCGCAAGCTTGTTCATTGGACTCTCCGCGGCAACATTGTTTCGCCAAAGACCACATGAGCGGCACAATTGGCAAGCCAGTATTTGCCGCAACGCAGCATTTCGGCTGCGGCGGCCGCCGCGTTAACCAGTTTTTCCCGATTGGGCGGCATCATTTCCTTATCAGCGCGCCAGAAGAACCCGCATCGGGGGGAGACGCGGGCAAGTTTCCGCGGTCAGGGCACGGGCGCACCATCTGTAACAGGGCATCTTGGCCGGACAGAACCGCCAAGTCTCTCAAAGGAAGGACCGAGCATGCCCACACTCCCCCCAGTCTCCCTCGCGCTGCTTCTGACAGCTATCACCGTCACCTCGCCCGTTGCAGCGCAGACCGCGCAATGCGCGACCCGCGACAGGGTTGTCGAGCGCCTTGCCTCGTCGTTCGGGGAAACCCGCCGCTCCATCGGGCTGGCGCGCGACAGCGCCGTCATGGAACTGTTCGCCTCTGACGCCACTGGCACCTGGACCATCACGGTCACCCTGCCCAACGGCATGACGTGCCTCGTCGCCTCTGGGCAAAGCTTCGAGACGCTGACCGAAGAGCTACCGGTCGCCGACCAACCCACCTGACCGCCCGATAAGGCGCAGCCACAGAATCATCCATTCGCCCAGATCGAGGGCAGCAGACCGGCACGCCGGAGGAAACTCGACGGTCGGCCAAACCCGCCTCGCACCTGTACCGTGTGCCTCCATGCCGCGCGCAGTGCCATTTTTCGTAGCAATCTTAGCCGACTAGTTTGCCGCCCCACCATTGGGCCAGCACGCCCGCGGGCCTCTCCCTTGCGTGAGGGGGCGCTTGGGCTTACCCATCGCGCCGGAGACGACGACCCAACCAAGACATCGGAGACATATCCATGGCTAGACCCAGGATCGCACTGATCGGCGCGGGACAGATCGGTGGCACGCTCGCCCATCTCGCCGCGATCAAGGAACTCGGCGACATTGTCGTGTTCGACATCGCCGAGGGCATCCCCCAGGGCAAGGCGCTCGACATCGCCGAAAGCGGCCCGTCCGAAGGTTTCGACGCGGTACTGAAGGGCACCAACAGCTACGAAGACATCGCTGGCGCCGACGTCTGCATCGTGACTGCGGGCGTGCCGCGCAAGCCGGGGATGAGCCGCGACGATCTGCTGGGCATCAACCTGAAGGTCATGAAGGCAGTGGGCGAGGGGATCCGCGACCATGCCCCGGACGCCTTTGTCATCTGCATCACCAACCCGCTGGACGCCATGGTTTGGGCGCTGCGCGAATTTTCGGGCCTGCCGCACAACAAGGTCGTGGGCATGGCCGGCGTGCTGGACAGCGCACGCTTCCGGCACTTCCTTTCGGTAGAGTTTGGCGTGTCGATGCGTGACGTGACCGCCTTCGTGCTGGGCGGGCATGGCGACACGATGGTTCCGCTGGTCCGCTATTCCACCGTGGCAGGCATCCCGCTGCCGGATCTGGTTGCGATGGGCTGGACCACCCAGGAGAAGCTCGACGCCATCGTCCAGCGCACCCGGGACGGCGGCGCAGAGATCGTGGGGCTGCTGAAGACCGGTTCGGCCTACTACGCCCCCGCAACCAGCGCGATCGAGATGGCGGAAAGCTATCTGAAGGATCAGAAGCGCCTGCTGCCCTGCGCCGCATGGTGTGATGGCGAGTTCGGGCTCAAGGGGCTTTACGTCGGCGTGCCGACAGTGATCGGCGCCGAGGGGATCGAGCGGATCGCAGACATCAAGCTGACCAAGGACGAACAGGCCATGTTCGACAAATCGGTCGATGCGGTGAAGGGGTTGGTGGAGGCCTGCAAGGGAATCGACTCCTCACTTGCCTGACGGATCCATGCTTCTGTGATCACACCTTTTCTGGGTGTGATCACAATGCTCCGATTTTTGCGCCATTTTTGCGATTTTCCGCGAAATCCCGTTTGACGCGCCCCCGTGCTGTGCCACTACGCTTCGCAAAAGCGGGCCAAAACGGGACGGTGCCATGAACATCCACGAATATCAGGCCAAGGCGCTGTTGCGCAGCTACGGATTGCCGGTGTCTGACGGACGCGTCGTATTGCGCGCCGAAGACGCTAAGACGGCCGCCGGCGCGATGGACGGTCCGCTGTGGGTGGTCAAGGCGCAGATCCACGCCGGCGGGCGCGGCAAGGGCAAGTTCAAGGAAGCCGCAGCCGGCGAAAAGGGCGGCGTTCGGATCGCCAAATCGGTCGAGGAAGCCGCCGAACACGCCGCCGCCATGCTGGGCCGCACGCTGGTCACCCATCAGACCGGCCCCGCCGGCAAGCAGGTCAACCGGATCTACATCGAGGACGGCTCCGACATCGAGCGCGAGCTTTACCTCGCCCTGCTGATCGACCGGAAATCCAGCCGCATCTCCTTCGTCTGCTCGACCGAGGGCGGCATGGACATCGAGGAGGTCGCCGCCCATACGCCCGAGAAGATACTCACCTTCACAGTCGATCCCGCCACCGGCATCCAGGGCTTCCATGGCCGCCGCGTCGCCTTTGCGCTGGGGCTGGAGGGCAAGCAGGTCAAGCAATGTGTCGACATCATCAACCGGATGTATGCGCTTTTCATCGAGCGCGATGCCGAGATGCTGGAGATCAATCCGCTGATCGTCACCACGGGCGGCGAGTTGAAACTGCTCGACGCCAAGATGGGGTTCGATTCCAATTCTCTCTACCGTCAGCCCGACATCCTGAGCCTGCGGGACGAGACCGAGGAAGACCCCAAGGAACTCGCCGCGTCGAAGTTCGACCTGAATTACATCGCGCTGGATGGCGAGATCGGCTGCATGGTGAATGGCGCGGGCTTGGCCATGGCGACGATGGACATCATCAAGCTTTACGGTGCCGAGCCCGCCAACTTCCTTGACGTCGGCGGCGGGGCGACGAAGGAGAAGGTGACCGAGGCCTTCAAGATCATCACGTCCGACCCGAACGTGAAGGGCATCCTCGTCAACATCTTCGGCGGCATCATGCGCTGCGACATCATCGCCGAGGGCGTGATCGCCGCCGTGAAGGAGGTGGGCCTGAAGGTGCCTCTGGTCGTCCGGCTGGAAGGCACGAACGTCGACAAGGGGAAGGAGATCATCAACTCCTCCGGCCTCGACGTGATCGCCGCCGACAACCTGTCGGACGCGGCGGAAAAGATCGTGAAGGCGGTGAAGGGATAGATCATGCCGCACCTTTGCCAGCAGCGCTCGATGCAGGCACTGCTAGGGCTGGCATTCCTCGCCATTGCGTGGGCCTGCTCCGTGCAGCAGGGAGTTTACGCTCAGACACCCGTGGACGTTGCCGTTGCCAATGACCTTCGCACGTGCCTGAGGGATCATGGTGAAATCCGCGACGGCCCGACCCTGTGGGACCTGTCACGATCCATAGCCGACATGCCTAACAATCGCTGGATATCGTTCATCGAGTCCGCGCCCGGCACCTACCGTGCGATGGACAGGTCGGAGGACATTGTTGTTGAGATTCGCCTTCCAGACACTGAAGGGACCGCCCATTGCCTCGCCTTCGGACCGAAAATCGGACCGGGCGATGGCGCCCGCATCTTGGATACGTTCGTGTCGATGAGGTTCCTGTCTGGGCTAGTGCCGGCAGAATTCTCCCCCGGATTCCTGAGACGATACACGTATCCCGGCCTACCCTACTCAGCCGATCTGGTGGCCTTCACTTCACCCGGGCTGGGCGAGGTGGTGGGGTTCGTCTTCTCCGGACTCCAGAACGCTCCGATCAGACGCACGTTATCGAACGGCGATCCCGCTGTTTCCTCCGCTACTGTGCAGGCGTTTGCCGGATGGGCGCTTGAGGTCTGCGTGGCCTACTTCAGGGGAGGTGGCGTCAACGGCTCCACTTTCGAGAGCGCCGGATTCGAGGTCGGATATGCGGCGGGCGACCGGCCCGAGCTCGTAACTTACTTCCTGCCTGACAACTCGGTATCTGTCCGCTTTGGCCAAGCTCTCTGCTATGTCGAAACGACGTATCTGAACGCCGCTCAGGCCGACGCTCTCTCACAGGGCGTGATGAATAGCAGTTTCCCCGGCGTGTTCCGCCCGTCCAATGGATATGGGCGTTGCAGCGCGTACTACGGCCTTTTCAGTGGGGATGTCCCGGTGATCATCTATGTCGAAAGTCCGCCAATAGGAGGCGAATCCACGTGCGCCGCAAACGCTCCCGTTAGGCTGCGGGTAACATCAGTCGGATGAACCGCCGGATCCTTGCCTTGCCGCCGCATCAAAAAAGTTGTCACTCCGGGATCCGGGTTGGCACCCTCTTAGCAGCAGTCTGAAGGAGGCCCCCTTGGCCGTACTCGTCGACGAAAACACCAAAGTCATCTGCCAGGGCTTCACCGGCTCTCAGGGCACCTTTCACTCCGAACAGGCCATCGCCTACGGCACGAAGATGGTCGGTGGCGTGACGCCCGGAAAGGGCGGCAGCACTCACCTTGACCTGCCCGTCTTCAACTCGGTGCACGAGGCGAAGGCCGCGACCGCGGCGAATGCGACGGTGATCTATGTTCCCCCGCCCTTCGCCGCCGACTCGATCCTGGAGGCCATCGACGCGCAGATGGAACTGATCGTCTGCATAACCGAGGGGATCCCGGTGCTGGACATGATGAAGGTCAAGCGCGCACTGGAAGGCTCAAGCTCGATCCTTGTCGGCCCGAACTGCCCCGGCGTCATCACGCCCGATGCCTGCAAGATCGGGATCATGCCCGGCCATATCCACCGGCGCGGGTCGGTCGGCGTCGTCAGCCGTTCGGGCACTCTGACCTATGAGGCCGTGAAGCAGACGACCGACGTGGGCCTGGGGCAATCCACCTGCGTCGGCATCGGCGGCGATCCGATCAAGGGGACGGAGCATCTCGACGTGCTGGAGTGGTTCCTCGCAGACGACGAGACAGAATCGATCATCATGATCGGAGAGATCGGCGGCAGCGCCGAGGAAGAAGCCGCGCAGTTCCTGAAGGACGAGGCCAAGCGCGGGCGCTCCAAGCCCACCGCCGGCTTCATCGCCGGGCGCACCGCGCCCCCGGGCCGGCGCATGGGCCATGCCGGCGCGATCGTCGCCGGCGGCAAGGGCGGCGCCGATGACAAGATCGAGGCAATGAAATCCGCCGGCATCGTCGTCGCTGACAGCCCCGCCGGGCTGGGCGAGGCCGTGCTGAAGGCGCTTGGCCGCTAGACAGTTTCGCGCCCCGGACCGAACCCGGGGCGCGCCGCATCGGGAGGACACCATGACCGAGCAATCCCCCAACGACATCTTCCACGCCTCCAGCTTCCTGCAGGGCGCGAACGCGGATTACATCGACCAGCTTTATGCCCGCTACGCGCGCGACCCGTCGGCGGTCGATGCCGCCTGGGCCGAGTTCTTCCGCGGACTGGGCGAGGCCGAGCAGGATGTGCGCCAAGCGGCGGACGGGCCAAGCTGGGCGCGCGGCGACTGGCCGCCGCAGCCCGCCGACGACCTGACCGGGGCATTGACGGGCGAGTGGCCCGCAGCCCCGGCCGAGGTGAAGGACGCAGGCCGGAAGATCGCCGCGAAGGCCGCCGAGACAGGCGTCAGCGTCACCGACAGCCAGATCAAGCGCGCCGTGCTCGATTCGATCCGCGCCCTGATGCTGATCCGCGCCTACCGGATCCGCGGCCATCTCGTGGCCGACCTCGACCCGCTGGGGATGCGCGATCAGACCCCGCACCCCGAGCTTGACCCGCGCTCCTACGGCTTTGCCGATGGCGACATGGACCGGCCGATCTTCATCGACAACGTGCTGGGCCTTCAGGTCGCCTCGATCCGGCAAATACTGGAGATCGTCCGCCGCACCTATTGCGGCACCTTCGCGCTGCAGTACATGCACATTTCCGACCCCGAGCAGGCCGCATGGCTGAAGGAGCGGATCGAGGGCTACGGCAAGGAGATCAGCTTCACCCGCCAGGGCCGCCGCGCGATCCTGAACAAGCTGGTCGAGGCCGAGGGCTTCGAGAAGTTCCTGCATGTGAAATATATGGGCACCAAACGCTTCGGCCTGGACGGGGGCGAGGCATTGATCCCGGCGATGGAGCAGATCATCAAGCGCGGCGGCGCGCTGGGGGTGACCGAGATCGCCATCGGCATGCCACATCGCGGGCGCCTCTCGGTGCTGGCCAACGTGATGGGCAAGCCCTATCGCGCCATCTTCAACGAGTTTCAGGGCGGCAGCTTCAAACCCGAGGACGTGGACGGTTCAGGCGACGTGAAGTACCATCTCGGCGCCTCAAGCGACCGCGAGTTCGACGGGAATGTGGTCCACCTGTCGCTAACCGCCAACCCCAGCCATCTTGAGGCGGTGAACCCTGTCGTTCTCGGCAAGGTGCGGGCAAAACAGGACCAGATCGGCGATGCCGAGCGCAAGAAGGTGGTGGCCATCCTGCTGCACGGCGACGCAGCCTTTGCCGGGCAGGGCGTCGTTGCCGAGGGCTTTGGCCTGTCAGGTCTGCGCGGCCACCGCACGGGCGGCACGATCCACATCGTCGTGAACAACCAGATCGGCTTCACCACCGCGCCGCATTTCAGCCGCTCCTCGCCCTACCCCACCGATATCGCGCTGATGGTCGAAGCGCCGATCTTCCATGTCAACGGCGACGACCCCGAGGCGGTCGTCCACGCCGCGCGCATCGCCATCGAGTACCGGCAGAAATTCGGCAAGGACGTGGTGATCGACATGTTCTGCTACCGCCGCTTCGGTCACAACGAGGGCGATGAGCCCATGTTCACCAACCCGGTAATGTACAAGCGGATCAAGACTCATAAGACCACGCTGCAGCTTTACACTGAGCGGCTTGTGAAGGACGGCCTGATCCCCGAGGGCGAGATCGAGGACATGAAGGCCGCGTTCCAGATGCATCTGAACACGGAATTCGAGGCCGGAAAGGACTACAAGCCCAACAAGGCCGACTGGCTGGACGGCCGCTGGTCGCACCTGAACCGCGAGGGCGAGGAGTACCAGCGCGGCCAAACCGCGATTTCGCCCGAGACCATGGCCGAGGTCGGCGCCGCGCTGAGCACCGCACCCACGGGCGTGGATCTGCACAAGACAGTCGTCCGCCAACTGGATGCAAAGGCAGAGATGTTCCGCACCGGCCAGGGCTTTGACTGGGCCACGGCCGAGGCGCTGGCCTTCGGCTCGCTTCTGACCGAGGGCTATCCGGTCCGGCTGGCGGGTCAGGACAGCACCCGCGGCACTTTCAGCCAACGCCATTCCGGTCTGATCGACCAGTCGACCGAGGAACGCTACTATCCGCTCAACAACATCCGCGCCGGCCAGCAACGCTACGAGGTCATCGACTCGATGCTGTCGGAATATGCGGTGCTCGGCTTCGAATACGGCTATTCGCTGTCCGAACCGAACGCGCTGGTGATGTGGGAGGCGCAGTTCGGCGATTTTGCCAACGGTGCGCAGATCATGTTCGACCAGTTCATCAGCTCGGGCGAATCGAAATGGCTGCGCATGTCGGGGCTGGTCATGCTGCTGCCGCATGGGTTCGAGGGGCAGGGGCCGGAACATTCCAGCGCCCGCCTGGAACGCTTCCTGCAGATGTGTGCCCAGGACAACTGGATCGTGGCGAACTGCACCACGCCCGCCAACTACTTCCACATCCTGCGCCGCCAGATTCACCGCAGCTTCCGCAAGCCGCTTGTGCTGATGACGCCGAAATCGCTACTGCGGCACAAGCTCTGCATCTCTGATGCCGAGGATTTCACCACCGGCTCCAGCTTCCACCGGGTGCTGTGGGATGACGCGCAGAAAGGCCATTCCGACACGGTGCTGAAATCCGACGAGCAGATCCGCCGCGTGGTGCTCTGCTCGGGCAAGGTCTACTTCGACCTGCTGGAGGAACGCGACGCCCGCGGCATCGACGACATCTACCTGCTGCGCGTCGAACAGTTCTACCCGTTCCCGGCCCTGTCGATGGTGAAGGAACTGGAACGCTTCAAGCAGGCTGACATCATCTGGTGTCAGGAAGAGCCCAAGAACCAGGGCGGCTGGACCTTCATGGATCCGAATCTGGAATGGGTGCTGGGCCGCATCGGCGCCAGCCACACCCGCGCGCGCTACGTCGGGCGGCCCGCCGCGGCCTCGCCCGCCACGGGCCTGTCCAGCACGCACAAGAAACAACAGGACGCGCTCGTGAACGACGCGCTGACGATCGAGGGGTAATCATGTCGATAGAAGTCCGCGTGCCCACCCTGGGCGAAAGCGTCACCGAGGCCACCGTCGCCACCTGGTTCAAGCAGCCGGGCGACAGCGTCGCGGTGGACGAGATGCTGTGCGAGCTGGAAACCGACAAGGTGACGGTGGAGGTGCCCAGCCCCGCCGCCGGCAAGCTGGCCGAGATCGTGGCGGCCGAAGGCACGACCGTTGGTGTGAACGCGCTGCTGGCCCAGATCGCAGAGGAAGGCAACGCCGGCCCGGAGGAACTGACGCCGAAGAAAGCGCCCGAAGCCGCCACCGGCGGGGCAAAGGCAGACAGCGGCAAAGAGGTGCCGGTGATGGTGCCCACCCTGGGCGAGAGCGTCACCGAGGCGACCGTTTCCACCTGGTTCAAGAAGGTGGGCGACAGCGTCGCGCAGGACGAGATGCTGTGCGAGCTGGAAACCGACAAGGTCAGCGTCGAGGTGCCCAGCCCGGCGGCGGGCGTGCTGGCGAAGATCCTGGCGGAAGAAGGCGCGACCGTGCAGGCGCAGGGCCAGCTTGCGGTGATTTCGGGCGGCGCCTCTGCCCCCGCACCCGCGCCGGCCGACGAGGCCCCTGCCCCGCAGGCCGAGGCCAAGGGCCGCGATGTCGAGGATGCGCCCTCGGCCAAGAAACTCATGGCGGAAAAGGGCCTTTCGGCCGATCAGGTGACCGGAACCGGACGGGATGGACGGATCATGAAGGACGACGTGCAGAAAGCCCTTGCCGCAGCGACGGCCCCGGCGCCTGCGGCGGCCGCGCCCGCCCCGCGGGCCCCCGTGGCGGCCGAGGATGCCGCGCGCGAGGAGCGGGTGAAGATGACCCGCCTGCGCCAGACCATCGCGCGGCGCCTGAAGGATGCGCAGAACACCGCCGCCATGCTGACCACCTATAACGAGGTGGACATGTCCGGCGTGATGGAATTGCGCAACGAATACAAGGATGCCTTCGAGAAGAAGCACAAGGTGAAGCTGGGCTTCATGTCCTTCTTCGTGAAGGCCTGCTGCCACGCGCTGAAGGAAGTGCCCGAGGTCAATGCCGAGATCGACGGCACGGACGTGGTCTACAAGAGCTACGTCCACACGGGCGTCGCTGTTGGAACGCCCTCGGGCCTTGTGGTGCCGGTGGTCCGCGATGCCGACCGGATGGGATTCGCCGCCATCGAGAAGAAGATCGCCGAACTGGGCCTGCGTGCCCGCGACGGCAAGCTGTCGATGGCAGAGATGCAGGGCGGCAGCTTCACCATCTCCAACGGCGGGGTCTATGGCAGCCTGATGTCCAGCCCGATCCTGAACCCGCCGCAATCGGGCATCCTGGGCATGCACAAGATCCAGGACCGGCCGGTGGTGGTGAAGGGCCAGATCGTGATCCGCCCGATGATGTATCTGGCACTCAGCTACGACCACCGGATCGTGGACGGCAAGGGCGCGGTGACGTTCCTTGTGCGGGTGAAAGAGGCGCTGGAGGATCCGCGACGGTTGCTGATGGATTTGTGACAGATGGCGGGGTGTGGCCCCGCCACAGCTCCGGCATCTCCGCAACGCCGATGCCTTGCCGAACATGGAAGGAGCAGCCATGCAGATGATCGCCGAATTCTCCACACCCGATTTCAGCGCCTGGAAATCCGACTTCGACGCCGATGCCGAAGGCCGGATGCAGGCCGGGCTGTCGCTGCTGCAGATCTGGCGCGATGCCGATGACGCGACGCGCACGCTCTGTCTGTTCGAGGTGAACGACCGGCCCAAGGCCCAGTCCTGGACGAAAACCGAAGGCGCGCTTGGCGCCGCCGCCAGCATCCGCTTCCTGAAGACGGCCTGATATGACCCCCGAACTCACCGCCCTCGCCCTCGCCGGTCTGCTGCAGGTCGCGCAGTATGCCGTCTTCTCGGTCACCGCCAACATGCAGGTGGGCGTCGGCTATTCCACCTCGCCGCGCGACAAGCACCGCCCGCTGACCGGCATGGCGGGCCGGTTGCAGCGTGCGCTTCAGAACCATTTCGAGGGGCTGATCCTTTTCACCCTCGCGGTGGTGGTCGTCACCGCCTCGGGCCAGTCCGGCGGGCTGACCGCCGCCTGCGGCTGGATCTATCTGGCCGCCCGCATCGCTTACGTCCCCGCCTATGCCTTCGGCTGGGTGCCGTGGCGGTCGGTGATCTGGTTCGTGGGCTTCCTCGCCACGCTGATCATGCTGATCGCGGCACTGGTTTGACCTTCGGCAACGGTTGACACAAGGTAGCGGCAACGCGCGCAACGTATGCACGTGATATGCACGCCGGATGCACGTGAATCATACGTGGATGCACACGGCAATTCTGGAAGGGAAAGACCCATGGCAAGCTTCGATCTGATCGTCATCGGC
>JBJHCH010000047.1:0-24329 GCA_050485905.1 Paracoccaceae bacterium
CCATCGGCTTCGGCGTGAACCTTGTCGCCGGCCCCCCGCCGCAGGCGGTGGAGCCAGGCGCCCTGCGCCCGACCGCACTGAAAGCGGAGACCGGCGTGGAGGTCGCCCCGCAGGCATTTCTCGACCGCCTTGCCCCCGCCTATGCGCGGTGGGAGGCGACGTTCACCGCGCAGGGCTTTGCCCCGATCCGCACCGCCTGGCTGGCGCGCGCGGCGCGTCTGGGGGAACCGATCGTCGCGCGCACCGGCACCGAAAGCGTCGCGGGCCAGTTCGACGACGTGGACGACACCGGCGCGCTGGTGATCGCCACCGCGCAGGGTCGCCGCGCCATCGCGGCGGCCGAGGTGCATTTCTGACAGGGGACGGGCATGCTTCTGGCCATCGACTGCGGCAACACAAACACCGTCTTTTCCATCTGGGACGGCACGCGGTTTCTCGTGACATGGCGGATTGCCACCAACCACCAGCGCACGGCTGACGAATACCACGTCTGGCTATCCACCCTGATGAAGCTGACCGACACGCCGGCACAGATCACCGACGTCATCATCTCCTCCACCGTGCCGCGGGTAGTGTTCAACCTGCGCGTCCTTGCCAGCCGCTACTTCGACACCCGGCCGCTGGTCGTGGGCAAGCCCGAATGCGCGCTGCCCCACGCCCCGCGCGTGGATCAGGGCACCACCGTTGGGCCCGACCGGCTGGTGAACGCCGCGGGCGGCTTCGACCGGCATGGCGGGGACCTGATCGTGGTGGATTTCGGCACCGCGACCACCTTTGACGTGGTCGACAGCGACGGCGCCTATATCGGCGGGGTGATCGCCCCCGGCGTCAACCTAAGCCTGGAGGCGCTGCACATGGCCGCCGCCGCGCTGCCGCATGTCGACGTGACCAAGCCGCAGCAGGTGATCGGCACGAATACGGTGGCCTGCATGCAGTCGGGCGTATACTGGGGCTATATCGGGTTGGTCGAGGTGATCGTGCGCGAGATCCGCGCCGAGCGTGACCGGCCCATGAAGGTGATTGGTACAGGCGGCCTCGCGCCGCTTTTCGATCAGGGAACGAATGTATTCGATACGGTTGAGGATGACCTGACCATGCACGGCCTGACCGTCATCCATCGCTACAACAAGGAACTGGGCAACGCATGAGCAGTGACCGGCTGATCTATCTCCCCCTCGGCGGCGCGGGGGAGATCGGGATGAACTGTTACGTCTACGGTTACGGACCGGCAGACAGGGAACGCCTGATCGTCGTCGATCTGGGCGTGACCTTCCCCGATATGGACACCACCCCCGGTGTCGATCTGATCCTGCCCGATATCGACTGGCTGGCCGACCGGGCCGACCGGATCGACGGCATCTTCATCACCCATGCGCATGAGGATCACATCGGCGCGCTGGCGCATCTGTGGGGCCGGCTGCGCGCCCCTGTCTATGCCCGCCGCTTCACCGCCCTGATCGCGGGCATGAAGTTGGAGGAGCAGGCCCATCCCGCCGACACCGTGCAGCAGGTTGCCCCGCGCCCTGACTGGGTGGACTGCGGCCCGTTCCGGGTGCAGTTCGTGCCGGTCAGCCATTCGATACCGGAAAGCTCCGCCCTGCTGATAGAGACGCCGGCGGGCCGTGTGTTCCATTCCGGCGACTTCAAGATCGACACTGACCCCGGTGTGGGCGAGCCCTTCGATGCCGACCTGATGTCCGCGATCGGGGCCGAGGGCGTGAAGGTGATGACCTGCGATTCCACCAACGTTTTCGCCACCCATCCCGGCCGGTCGGAAAGCACGCTGACGGACCCGATTGCCGAACTGGTGGCCGATGCCGGCGGCATGGTGGTGGCGACCACCTTCGCGTCCAACGTCGCGCGGGTGCGCACGCTGGCGCAGGCAGGCGTAGCGGCGGGCCGGTCGGTCTGCCTGCTGGGGCGGGCGATGAAGAAGATGATCGCGGCGGCGCAAGAGGCCGGCGTCGTGTCCGATTTTCCCCGCACCATCTCGCCCGAAGAGGCGACACAGGTGCCGCGCGGCAACCTGATGCTGATTGTCACCGGCAGCCAGGGCGAACGCCGCGCCGCCTCGGCGCAGCTGTCCCGCGGCAAGTATCTGGGCCTGTCGATGGCCGAGGGCGACCTGTTCCTGTTCTCGTCCAAGACCATCCCCGGCAACGAGGCGGGCGTGATCCGGGTGATGAACGCCTATTCCGAGATGGGCGTCGATGTGGTGGACGAAAGCGGCGGCAAGTACCACGTCTCGGGCCACGCCAACCGCCCGGATCTGGAGCGGGTGCAGGATCTGCTGGAGCCAAAGGTGATCCTGCCGATGCACGGCGAACACCGCCACCTGCGCGAGCATGTGAAATTCGCCCGCGCCCGCGGTTTCGCCGCCGATCTGGTCGGCAACGGCACCATGGTCGATCTGACCGGCGACAAGCCCAGGGTGGTGGATCACGTCGAGACGGGCCGGGTCTATCTGGACGGCAGCGTCATGGTCGGCGCGCTGGACGGGGTGATCCGCGACCGGATCCGCATGGCGCTGAATGGCCATGTCCTCGTCACCCTGATCCTGGACGAGGATGACCGACCCATGGGCGACGCCTGGGCCGAGATCATGGGCCTGCCCGAACGCGGCCGCAGCAAGGCCCCGCTGGCCGAGGCAATCGAGAGCGAGTTGGGCGCGTTCCTCGACGGTGCCGGCGCGAAGCTGATCGCCGATGACGACCGTCTGGACGAGGGCGTGCGCCGCATCGTGCGCCAGATCTGCATGGAAGAGATCGGCAAGAAGCCCGAAGTGACGGTGGTTGTCAGCCGGCTTGCGACGGAGTGATCCTGCCTTCGGTTGAGGGTGGTTGGAGCGGGTAGCGGGAATCGAACCCGCGCGTTCAGCTTGGGAAGCTGACAGGCTACCATTACATCATACCCGCGCGAGGGTCCGGATAGCACCTTCGCCGCCGCGCCCGCAAGGGCGTTTCACGCGTCGGCCACCCGGTCGCGCAGGATCAGCGCGGCCCCCCAGCCGGCGACGAATCCGCCGAGATGGGTCTGCCAGGCCAGCACCCCGTCCAGCGCCCAGTACATCACCAGGTTGAGCAGGATCAGCCCCAGGACGCCGGCCAGAACCGGCCAGAGCAACTCGCCCCCCGAAATCCGGGCGAGCAGTTCCCAGGCAAGCCAGGCGCCGACCAGCCCGAACAGCGCGCCGGATGCCCCGACCATCGGCTGCGACACCGTGCCGAGCAGGGCGAAACCGGCCGCGCCGCCAAGAAGCGAGGCGAGGTAGACCCAGGCGAACCCGCCCTGTCCCGCCCGCGCGATCACCCCGATCCCGAGCGAGACCAACGTGACCATGTTCACCGCCATGTGGGAAAACCCTGCGTGCAGGAAGCTGTAGGTGGCGAACATCGCCGCCGACTGGCCGGTGTAGTTCGGGCGCCAGTCATGCAGCAGACCAACCCAGAACCCGCCGTTCAGATAGGCCAGGATGCGCCAGCGCGGGTTGCCCCAGTACCCGCGGTCCGCGCCCTGCAGTGCCAGTTCCACCGCGACGCAGATCAGCAGGATGGCCAGAAGCCAGCCGTGGCCGCGGCACCACGTCAGCGCTGTCTGGGTCGCCGAGGGGGCCGGACGCTGCATGATCAAAGCCTTGCGTCGGGCCGGACGGAAAGGCAAGGGCGCAACGGCTTCCCAAGCGGGGCCTGCCCGCCTAGGGTGCCCCGAAAGCTGCAAGCAGGGCAAAAGATGGCGGAAATCGAGGCGATGCGGGATAGGGCGCGACGGATATTTGCCGCCGGGGTGGCGGCGGCCGATCCGGCGGCGGCGGTGGGCCGCGCACTGGCCGGGCGGGGCGACGGCTGGCGGCAGGTGATCGCGGTGGGCAAGGCCGCGCGGGGGATGGCGGCGGCGGCGCTGCGGGTGCTGGGGCCGGTGCCCGCGCTGGTGGTGACGAATTATGAGAATGCGGAGCCGCTGGACGGGGCCGAGGTGATGGCGGCGGGCCATCCGGTGCCCGACGCGGCTGGAGAGGCGGCGGCGCGGGCGGTGGAGGATCGGCTGGCGGGCGCGGCGTCGGGCGACCGGGTGCTGATGCTGATTTCGGGCGGCGGCTCGGCGCTGCTGCCGGCGCCTGCGGCGGGGCTGACGCTGGTAGACAAGGCAGAAGTGAACCGGCTGCTGCTGGCGTCAGGCGCCGACATCACCGAGATGAACCTGATCCGCCAGCAACTGTCGCGGCTGAAGGGCGGGGGCCTGTTGCGTGCCGCCGCCCCGGCGCGGGTGACGGCGCTGATCCTGTCGGATGTGGTCGGCGACGATCTGCGGGTCATCGCCTCTGGCCCCACGGTGGCGCCGATCGGCACGGCTGATCAGGCGCGGGCGGCGCTGCAGGCGCGCGGGCTATGGGAGAAGCTGCCGGAGGCGGTGCAGCGGCATCTGGAGACGGCCCAGCCCCCTGCCGAACTGCCAGAGGCGGAGAATGTGCTGGTCGGGTCCAATGCGATTTCGGTCGCGGCGATGGCCGATGCGGCGCCGGGGGCGCGGGTGGCGGCGGAGCCGCTGGAGGGGGATGTGACCGAGGCGGCGGCGGCGATCTGGGATGCGGCGACCGGGCCGGGGGTCTGGCTGTTCGGGGGTGAGACGACGGTGGTGCTGCGGGGTGAGGGGCTGGGCGGGCGCAATCAGGAGCTGGCCTTGCGTGTCGCGTTGCTGGCCGAGGAGCGGGGGATCGATGGCCCTTGGGTCTTTCTGTCGGGGGGGACGGATGGGCGGGACGGGCCGACCGAGGCGGCGGGGGGGATCGTCGATCCGGGCAGTCTGGACCGGATGCGAGGGGCGGGGGTGGAGCCTTCGGACTACCTTTCCCGGAATGACAGTAATGCGGCGCTGGGGGCGTCGGGCGATCTGCTGGTTACGGGGGCGACGGGGACGAATGTGGCGGATCTGCAGGTGCTGATCCGGGGGTAGGGGCGGCTGTCCACGCGTGGACAGAATCTCAAGCCATTGAAAACGCGCAATAACGCGATTTTTCTTTACCGGATTTTAACCGCCGTCCACGGGTCTTGCGCCCGTTCAGCGCGCCCCGTCAGCGACCCCTCAGCGACCCGAGACGCGCTGGTTCGCCGCACCGCGCACCACCACCTGCCGCACGGCATCCAGCCGGGTGTTGGGGATGAAGGCCCCGGCGGTCAGTTCGCGCGATTGCGGCGTTCCGGCGGGCCATGGCCGGGGCGGTTCGGCGATGCGGAAGGTGTAGGTCATCACCCCGTCCACCGCGCGGCCGTCGTTTTCGGCCACAAGGTCGGCATCCCACCAGCCTTGGGTCGGCGGCACGGCGGTGGCGCGGACGATGGCGCCGCCCGGCGTGCGCTCCACGCTCATGTCGATGATCTGGTGGGCCACGGCGCGGTTGTCCAGCGCCGCGACCCCGCCCGCCGGCACCAGCCCCGAGGGCTGTTCGCGCGAGCTGCCGAACCAGTTGAACGGGTTGAACAGCGAGTCGCGGACCGTGCCGCAGGCACTGATCGTCAGCAGGACCGCAAGCGCGGCAAGCAGCGGCTTCGACATGGATGGCCCCTCGTTCGCTTTGCCCTTGGGTAGCCCATCGCCGCGGCGTTGAAAAGCCGTTCGCCGCGCGGACTGGACCTTTGCGCGCCCGCGCCTTACCTGATGCCCCGACAGGGGAGACGACAATGGCCACCGCCGCCTTCGAGGACATCGCAGAGACTTTCGAGTTCCTGGACGACTGGGAGGACCGCTATCGCCATGTCATCGACCTGGGAAAGGCGATGCCGCCGCTGGACGAGGCATTCAAGGTGCCCGCGACCAAGGTCGATGGCTGCGCCAGCCAGGTCTGGATCGTGCACCGGATCGACGGCGGGCGGTTCCATTTTCAGGGCGACAGCGACGCGATGATCGTGCGCGGGCTGATCGCGGTGCTGCACGCGCTCTATGACGGGCTGACGGTGCAGGAGGTGGCCCGCGTCGATGCCGGGGCGGAACTGGCCCGGCTGGGGCTGGACGAACACCTGTCGTCGCAGCGGTCGAACGGGTTGCGCGCGATGGTGGCGCGGATTCACGGGCTGGCGCAGCAGGCGGCTTGAGGCTTCAAGGGCACTTCGGTTGAACGGGCAGCGCCCGACCGAGGGGGGCGCGGGAGCGCCCGCCTGGGGGGCGGGCGGGCGCTGCCCGTGCTGCGCACGGGCGAAGTGAGTTCAGCCCTGTTCGCAAGCTGTTCATCTTGCCTATTCTATCCGCGCCCATCCTCTCGAAACGCCACCCACCCCTGATGCCAGCGGGTCAGCGTCGTGACCGCGCAGGCGGCGGCGAAGGCATAGGCCAGCACCGGAAACCAGGCCGGGAACAGGCACATCAGGGCGAAAAGGGCGATTGTCTCTGCCCCCTCGGTCAGCCCGCCCAGATAGTAGATCCCCTTGGTCGGATAGCGCGGGGCGCTGTCGCTGCGCTTGGCCGCGACCACCGCGAAGGCGAGGAAGGACGAGCCGGTGCCGACGAAGGCGGCGATCAGCACCGCCGCGGGCAGGGCGTTCGTGGTCGGATCGGCCAGCGCGAAGCCCAGAGGAACAAGCGCGTAAAAGGCGAAATCCAGTGCAATATCCAGAAACGCGCCGCGGTCTGTGGGCTGCGTGGCCCGCGCCACCGCGCCGTCCAGCCCGTCGGCCAGCCGGTTCAGCGCGATCAGCACCAGCGCCAGCGTGAACAGCCCCGCCCAGAGCGCGGGCAGCGCCAGCAGGCCGATCAGGAAGCCGCAGATCGTCACCTGATCGGCGGTCACGCCCCGCGCCGCCAGCCAGTCGGCGGGCCGTGCGAGGATGCGGCGCTGGGCGGGCAGAAGGGCGGCGTCGATCATGCGCGGGCCGGTGCGGGGGTGGATCGTGGCGTCATTTTAAGGACATAGCCGCGCCGGGGCGGGCTGGCAATTCACGGCCTGCGGCGCGCCGGATTGTATCCGCGTGTATACGCGTGTATACGCTTGGATACAATTTTTCGGCAAAAATTGTATACGCGTGGATCCAAGCGTATACAATCTGGCCCGAAAACGACAGGCCGTGACCGGCCGCGCGCCGCGGTTTCGGGCCCTTGTCAGGTCAGGATCGGGGGGATCTAGCGGGTCAGGATCAGCCGGTCGCGGGCAATCTCGATCCGGGCGAAGCGTTGCAGGTAGGTCATGCCCAGAAGCGAGATGTCCATCGTGCCCTCGTTCACCCAGGCCATCAGGCCCCGGTCGGTGAATTCGCCCAGCCGCACCTGATCTATCCGGATCGGGGCGGTGCGGACGGTGCCGTTGGCGGTGCGGGCGGTGCCGGAATAGCGCAGGCTTTCGGGGTCGATGCCGATGCTGCGGGCGTCGGCCTGGGACAGCACCACATCGGTCGCCCCGGTATCGACGACGAAGCGGACGGGCGCGCCGTTCAGTTCCAGCGTCAGGTAGTAGTGGCCGTCACGTTCGCGCGGCACTTCGATCGTTTCTCCGGTGACGACGACGGATTGCCGGGGGCTGTTGCCGGCGACATCCTGCCAGAGCACCCAGCCGGCAGAGAGGCCGACGATGATCAGCGCCCAGATCAGCAGTTGCTGCGCCATCTGCCCCAGCCGACGACGGCCCTGCAACAGGAAGAACCCGCCGACCACAGCCAGCAGCAGGATCAGGTAAAGCAGGCGTCCGATGTCATGTTCGCTCATGGATCAGATATAGGGCTTGCGCGCAGAATTGCAGCCGTCAGGTGCCGCAGAAGGTGGCGCGCACTTCCTCATCCGGCGCGGGGGCGGCGCGCAGGGGATCGTCGGGGGCGGCGTCGAACGGGGTTTGCAGGGCGGCGTTCAGCGCGTGGAAGGGGGCGTAATCGCCGCCGACGGCGGATGAGATTGCGGCCTCAACCTGATGATTTCGCGGGATGATCGCGGGGTTGACCTGTGCCATCGCAGCCTGCGCCTCGGCCTCCGTCCGATTCTCTCGCGCCAGCCGGGCGGTCCATTGCCCGTGCCACTGGTCGAAGGCTTCGGCTTCCGAAAACTCCGCGCGGGCCGTGCCCTCGGCGAGGCCGCGGAAGGTGCGGGTGAAATCGGCCTTCAGCATCGCCATGCGGCCGAGCAGCGCCTCGATCAGGTCCAGGTCGCCGTCTTCCGCCGTCGCCAGCCCGATCTTGGCGCGGAAGCGGGCCAGCCATTCGGCCTGATAGACAGGGGCGAAGCCGTGCACCGCCTCGGTCGCCTGCTCGATGGCGGCATCGCGGTCGTCACCCATCAGCGGCAGCAGGCAGGTGGCGAATTGCGCGAGGTTCCAGACCGCGATCTGCGGCTGGTTGGCATAGGCATAGCGGCCGTGGCTGTCGATGGAGGAAAACACCGTCTCGGGGTGATAGGCATCCATGAAGGCGCAGGGGCCATAGTCGATCGTCTCTCCGCCCACATGGCAGTTGTCGGTGTTCATCACCCCGTGGATGAAACCGAGTGCCATCCAGTGGGCGACCAGCCGCGCCTGCGCGGCGACGGCGGCGCGCAGCAGGGCGAGCGGGCTGTCTGCATCGGGGTAGTGCCGGGCGATCACATGGTCGGCCAGCAGCCGCACGCCATCGGTATCGCCGCGCACGGCGAAGAACTGGAAGGTGCCGACGCGGATGTGGCTGGAGGCGACGCGGGTCAGCACGGCGCCGGGCAGGCGGGTTTCGCGGAACACGGGCTCCCCCGTCTCCACCGCCGCCAGCGCGCGGGTGGTGGGCACGCCGAGGGCCGCCATCGCCTCGGATACGATGTATTCGCGGATCACCGGCCCGACCCAGGCGCGGCCGTCGCCCATGCGGGAAAACGGCGTGCGGCCCGATCCCTTCAGCTGGATGTCCCAGCGCCGGCCGTCGGGGCCCACGACCTCTCCCAGCAGCAGCGCGCGGCCGTCGCCAAGCTGCGGGACGAAGCCGCCGAACTGGTGCCCGGCATAGGCCATGGCCAGCGGATCGGCGCCGGCTGGCACCGCGTTCCCGGCCAGCGCGGCCACGCCATCGGGCGATTCCAGCGCCTCCGCATCCAGCCCCATCTGCGCCGCCAGTGCCCGGTTCACCGCGATCAGCTTCGGCGCCGACACCGGCTCTGGCGGCAGCTTCGCATGAAACCGCTCCGGCAGGCGCGCATAGCTGTTGTCGAAGGCGATGCGCAGATCGACCCGGTCCGCCACCCCGCTCATGCCCCCGCCACCCTTTCCAGCGCCACGGCCAGATCGCCATAGCCGGTCAGCCGGCGTTCATAGCGCAGCCCCAGCCGCGCCGCACAGTCGCGCGCGCGGGCGTCGAGCGCGGGATCATCCGTCTGCGCCTGATAGACCAGCCGGTCGTAATTGCCGAAATACATGTCCCGAAGCTGCGGGTGCCGGTCGAGGCCCATCGGCTGCCAGACGAAGGCATCGAACTGCCGCACCAGAAAATCGGTCAGGTAGAAGGCGCCCATCTCCTCCTCTGCCCGCGCCGCGAAAGCCGCGTTGCCCTCGAAGAAGGCATAGCAGTGGGGGCCTTCCACCATCTCTACCCCCAGCCGGGCGCATTCGGCCTGCAGCAGGCCGCCGGTGCCGCAATCGGCATAGACGATGAAGATGCGGTCATAGTCGGCCCGGTGCCTTTCCACCGCCGCCGTCACCGCCGGGGTGATCCGGTCGGGCCAGAGGTGCAGGTTCGCCGGCAGGCAGGTCAGGTCCATATGGTCCCAGCCGTTCGCGGCCTTCAGGTCGAGGATTTCGCGCGCCAGCGCGCCGCAGGCGATCAGCAGGATCCGGCCCCGCGCGCCGGTCGGCGGCAGCCCGTCGCGGGCCAGGGTGGCATCGTCGGGCAGCGTCATTTCCGCCCCCACCACAGCGCCACCACGGCCAGCAGCGCCACGATGCCAAGGACGGACAGCGCGCCCTCTCCCCCCAGGCCCACGACGGCCCAGATCGTCAGCCCGGCCATGGCGATCACGGCGATGAGCAGCAGGATCAGGCGGGCAGGGGGCATGGGCACTCCTTTGCCCCAGACTTAGGCATCGGCGGCGGCACTGTCGAGATGCGGCGGCCCGACTCGGCCCGGCACCCCTGCGGCGACGGGCCTCTGCCCCCGCGTCACCCGCCGCCCAAAAAACAGGCGGCAGCACACGCGCCGGATGAGGCCGCACAACCCCGCGGGGTGTTGACGCTGCGTCATGTGGCTGCGGCCGAGTCTCGGTTAACGAACAGTGAACAAACCGCTTTACTTGCTGCATGGCTATGCTAGCCGGGCGCTGTGATTACCTTCAACGAGTGAAAGGTTACGGGTATGAGTAACTCTGCGTCGCGCCTTTTGGCGCCCGTGCTGGTCAGTGGTGCCATGGTGTTCGGTTTGCCGGGTGCAGGTTCGGCGAATACAATCGTGCCGGACGGCCCGACAGAGGTCGGGTGCGAGCTTGAAAACTTTACCGTCTCGGTTGCCTGCATCGCGGGCTTTCCCGTCGTAAACAACGGCGGCAACGTCGCGGGCGGCGACCTTGACGGCCTGTTTTCGGTCGGTGGCGTGGTGCTGACCGGCTGGTCGCAGATCGACAAGATCGACACCGTCGAAGTGGCGGGCACCCAGAACGGCAATAACGGACTGTTCTACATCACCACCGACGCCGCGAATACCGAGGGCGAATGGGGGCTGCTGGCAGATTTCGTCTTCGACCCGACGAAATACTACATCTTCGCGCTGAAGGGCGCGACGATGCAGGTGGCCTATCTGATGGACAGCGAGGTGCTGGCCGGGCTGTGGCAGAACGATGACCTGGGCTACTTGCATCAGCCAGGCAATGGCAACGGCAACGGAAATGGCAACGGCAAGGGCAAGGGCAGCGCGAATGCCGCGCCGGTGTGGAACGTGCCGGGCCTGTCGAACATCCGCCTGTTCGAGGTTGCGGGCCGGCCCTACACGCCGGACGAGCCGGGCGATGACCCGGTCGCGCCGGTGCCGCTGCCGGCCGCCGGCTGGCTGATGATCGCGGGCCTGGGCGCGCTGGCTGCGGTGCGCCGCCGGCGCAAGGCCGCCTGACCGGCAGACGCCGGTTCGACGAAAAGAGGCCCCGGTGCGCGCATCGGGGCTTTTTCATGCCGGGCAGGTGGGCGCAGCGATCCACGATCCCATCGCCCGAGACCGGCCCGGTATGCGTGAAATCTGAGTCCGAAATGCGGAATTTTGGCCTTGACTGCCGGCGAATCAGGCAGCCGTGAGAGACCGGATTCCACGCACCGCGCTGCAGACCCGTGAAGCGCCGGCAAGGCCCGGTTGAGCATGGGCGGGATTGCAGGGGCGGATTTCACCCCGCGGTTGCAAACGACAGGATGAAGGCGGCGGAGCGCAGAAAAGCTTTTGGGCGGCAGAGGGTGTGTGGCATTTTCGTAAAAGGTTTAACGTTGCGTCAAAAGGGGCGTGAGATGATGAGTATAAGGAAGACGGCGCTAGTGGGCACAGTCGCGCTCGGTCTTAGCGCAGGGGTTGCCAGTGCATCGTCGGTAACTTTTGACAAGACGATTGTCGGTCCGCAGAGCTTCACAATCGACTACATCCTCGCCGCTGGGACCGGCGGTTTCCAGCAGATCGAGGCGACGGGTATATTCTCCCTCGTCGGCGTGAGCGGCGCGACATGGACCGTGGATATCGATCTCGCAATCATTTCCAGCAGCACTGCGCGGATGGTGTCTTTCGGGTTTGACACCGATCCGACGCTGGTAGGGACGAATGTGGTCTCGCAGTCGCCCACGGCTCTGCAACTGGGGTGGGACTGGGACATGTCGCTCAACACGACCTTTCCCGGCTTCCAGACAGTTGATGCCTGCGCATACGCGGGAAACAACTGTAGTGGTGGCGGCAACGCGGGGCTTACCAATCCGCAGACCACGGCAGCCGGTGGAAGCATCGTGCGTCCGCCAAGCAGTTCGCTCAGGGTCGACCTGACGATGGGTAGCGTCACGGACGAACTCGAACTTTCCGGCTTCTACGTTCGCTTCCAGTCAGCGCCGAAAGTGGGCGGTGGCAGTGACAGCGTGACCTTCCAAGGAACACCGCGTAACGGTGACGATCCGCCGCCGCCAGCCGTGGTGCCACTGCCGGCCGCCGGCTGGCTGCTCATCGGCGGACTGGGCGCGCTGGCTGCCGTCCGTCGCCGGAAAAAGGCCACCTGACGCCGCAGGGCGACATATCGCACGACCCGAAGCCCCGGCCACCGCGCCGGGGCTTTTGGTTTTCCGGGGGGCGGCACCGCCCCCGTATGCATCCAACGTATGCACGTCGGATGCACGTGAATCATACGCAATGCGCACCTTGGGTTGCGACGTGATTTCAGCGGCTTGCAGGTGCTTCCGGGGTGTCCCGCCACAGGTGTTGCGCGTGGGCTGTTGCACACCGCGCGCGGCCCCCTCAGCGCGGCTGCAGGTAGCTCAGCACCATCTCCACCGCATGGTCCTCTCGCGCCGTCAGGCGGTTGGGCGCGCGCAGGTCGGTGTCGAAGATCACGCTGAGCGTGGCGGCGTTCGACAGGTAGAAATACCCCAGCGCGGCGATGGAGACATAAAGCTGCACCGGATCCACGCCGCCGCGAAAAACCCCGTCTTTCTCGCCCCTTGCGATCAGGGTGGACAGTTCCTGCACCAGCGGCGAGTGCAGCCCGTGCATCTCTGGCAGGGTTTTCAGGAACCGCGCCTGCATCAGGTTCTCGTTGGTCAGCAGTTGCACGAACCATGGGTTGTCGAGGAAGTGGCGGAAGGTGAAGCGCACCAGCCGCGCCATCGCCTCGATCGGGGGGTATCGGTCGAGCGACAGCTCCCGCTCGCCCGCCCGGATCTCGCGGTAGGCCTCGGTCAGGACGGTGGTGTAAAGCGCCTCCTTGTCACCGAAATAGTGATAGAGCATCCGCTTGTTCATCCCCGCGCGTTCGGCAATCGCGTCGATGCGCGCGCCTTCGAACCCGCGCTCCGCGAACTCTGCCCGCGCCGCCGTCAGGATCGCCGCCTGGCTGCGCGCGGCATCGCGCTGGCGCGTGCGGGGTTGCCGGTCAGCCGCCATCAGGCTGCCCCCCTGATCGGGTGAAAAGCCTTTTTGCATAGGTATTTACCGCCGGAATGCTGAACAGGATCGTCAGCGCGATCACGATGCACAGCACCGCGCTGATCGGGCGCAGGAAGAACGGCGTCAGGTCGCCATCCGACAGCAGCAGCCCGCGGCGCAGGTTCACGTCCAGCAGTTTGCCCAGGATGATGCCCAGCACCAGCGGCGCCATCGGATAGCGCATCTCGCGCAGGATGAAGCCGGCGAAGCCGAAGGCGAGCATGACATAGACATCGAACATCCGTTGCGTGATGGCGAAGGAGCCGACAACGCAGAGCACATAGACCACCGGCATCAACCGCTCGCGCGGGACTTGCAGCACCTTCACCAGCAGCCGGGTCAGCGACAGGCCGTAGATGGTGATGGCGACGGTGCAAAGGAGCAGGATGCCGACGATCTGGTACAGGAAGGTCGGGTTTTCGACCATGATCATCGGCCCCGGCCGGATGCCGTGGATGAACATGGCGGCGATCAGCACGGCCGCCGCCGCCGAACCCGGCAGCGCCAGCGTCAGCGTCGGGATCATCGCGCCGGGGATCACCGCGGAATTGCCCGTCTCTGCCGCCACCAGCCCCTCGATGGAGCCCTTGCCGAACTTCGCCTTCTCGCGGCTTTTGCGGCGCGCGGCGGCGTAAGAGGCCCATGAGCCGATGTCTTCGCCCACGCCCGGAACGATGCCGGCGGCGGTGCCGATCACGCCCGACCGGATCGTGGTGCGCCAGTAGCGGGCGACATCGCGCAGGCTGGGCACCACCCGGTCGGTGCTGGCGATCACCCGCGGCACGACGCGCCGCTTCATCACCACCAGGATCTCTGCCAGGCCGAACGCGCCGACCATCGCCGGGATCAGGTCCACCCCGCCGCCCAGCGCGGGCATGCCGAAGGTGAACCGCTGATAGGCGTGCAGCCCCTCCATCCCCACCATGGCGACCATCAGGCCGAGGATGCCGGCGATATAGCCCTTCAGCGGATTGTCGATCGAGGTGAGCTGGCCCGAGATCACCACCCCGAAGAGCGCGAGCCAGAAGAATTCGTAGGAGCCGAAACGCAGCGCGATCTCTCCCAGCAGGGGCGCGAGCAGGGCGAGGAAGAAGATGCCGACGATGGTGCCAAGGGCCGAGGATGTGGTGGCGATGCCCATCGCCATGCCGGCCTTGCCGGACTGCGCGAGAGGGAAGCCATCGAGCGTGGTCGCCGCACTGGCGGGCGTGCCGGGAATGGCGAGCAGGATGGCCGAGCGCGAGCCGCCGTAGATCGCCCCGGTATAGATCGCCATCAGGCACAGGATCGCCTGATCGGGCGGCATCTTGTAGGTCAGCGTGACCAGGAGTGCCACGCCCATCGTGGCCGTCAGCCCCGGCAGCGCGCCGATGACGATGCCCAGAAGCGTCGCCCAGGCGAGGTTGAAGAGCGATTCCCAGGTGAGGAAATGCGCGACTCCGAGGCCCAGAAGGGTAAGTCCGTCAAACATGGGTCAGCCGCCGCGCGTCATGGCAGGCGCACCAGAAAGCCGCGCTCGAACACCAGCGTGACGGCGACGGCGACCACGATGGCCTGCCCGACCGCCCAGGCAAGGCCAGCCCGCAACGGGCGCGGCTGGTCGGTCATCAGCAGTTCGAAGATGGCGATGGCCGAGAAGATGAAGAGCGCGGTCGCCAGCCAGAACGGGATAAGGCCCACCAGGATCAGCGTATAGGTCAGGATCAGTGCGCTCAGCACGGCGACCCTGCGCGCGGCGTCGCTGGCCAGCAGCCGGGAAAGCGCGCGCCAACCTTCGCCGCTGCCCTGCCGCATCCGTTGCAGGGCGCGCAGGCCCAGGATCGCGCTGCAAATCATGAGCGCCCCGCCCAGAAGGCCCGGCACGAGACCGGGCACGGTCAGCGGGTGGATCCGCCGCACCTCCAGCCGCGGCATGGTCCAGCTCCACCACAGCACCGCGGCACCGAGGGCGAACAGCACCAGCGCGGTCAGCAAATCCGCGCGGTCCATCACGGGTTCTTCGCCGGGTGGGGGGGGCGGATCGGTCACGTCAGTCATCGCGCGCCTGGTCTCCTCAATCGGGCGGCCCCACCGGCCCGGGGCGCGGTGGGGCCGGGTCAGTCTGCCCCGCCGGGGCGGGGCCGTTGGTCAGTCGGCTATCACGCTGCGGGTCTCGCAGTCGATACCGATGGTGCTCGGGTCATTCACCGCGTCGCCACGATCCAGCGCCGCGCAGGCCTTTTCGATCACGACGGGCATGACCATTTCGCGCGCACGGTCGCCGGTGGCGGGGGCGAGCATCGCGCCATTGGCAAGCGCATAGTTGCGCAGCGCCTCTGAATTGGCCACCTGATCATCCCAGATGGCGTTGACGGTGGCGATCACCTCGTCCGGCGCGCCGGCCGGGATCAGGATGCCAAAATAGTCCGGTGCGATCGGATGATCGGGCAGCCATTCGGTGATCGGCGGGATCGACTCAGTGCCTTCGATCTCCAGCGGCTCGTCGCTGAGGACGGCGAGCGCCCGCAGCCGCCCGCCGCGGATCATCTCGGCCTGTTCTGCGGCAAGCTGGGTCGTGACCATCACCTCTCCCGCAGCGGCGGCAACGGCTGCCGGACCGCCGCCGTCATAGGCGACCATGCGATACTCGAAACCGCCGCTTTGGGCGAGCGAGGCAATCGCCGTGCCGCCCGACGAGGTAATCCCCGCAGTTCCTACGGTAATCGCTTCGCCCTGAGTGCGGAACGCCTCAAGCAGTTCGCCGAAATCGGCGAAGGGGCTGTCGGCGGGCACACCCACCACCGGCACGTTGGCGACCGACAGGTAGATGTGCCAGTCGTCGATGCTCGTGCCCTCGACCAGACCGGTCACGGCGTAGGTGGCGTTGTTGGCGATGGCGTTCGCGGTCCAAGTGTAGCCGTCGCGCGCGGCGTTCAGCACCTCCTGCGTGCCGACTGCGCCCGAAGCGCCGGGCTGGTTCACGACCACGATGGTCTGCCCCAGCGCCTCGGCAACGATCGGGATGGTGACGCGCGTCACCTGGTCGGTCGACCCGCCCGCGCCCCACGGCACGATGACGTTGATCGGCCGATCCGGCTGCCAGTCCTGCGCCTGAACCGCGCCGCCAACTGCAATGCAGGACACGGCCGCAGCCAGTCCCATCGACTTTACGTGATGCTTCATGTTGATCCTCCCCCTGTGGCCGTCGCCCTGCGGCCGAACGCCGATATCGGGCGATGCGACGCAAGACTGCTGCCAGAGCACCGGCCCTGTCAACCGCTAAGTAACCGGATGGTGCATTAATTGATCGCGCCGCCGGAAGTTGCGATCTGATCCAGGCAACCGCGGACGTAGGCGGCTGACCAGATGGCCACCCCATGACCGTCGGGGCGGTAGTCGAAGGGTTCCATCGCCAGGGCGCGGTTATAGCCATGTGCGACCAGCGCCCTCAGCACCGGCGGGATCGCGTCACGCCCGCCGGGGGCGTCGCCCTGACCCGGCCCGCGCCGGTTTGCCGCGTTCAACTGCACATGCGCCAGTCGCCCCGCGGGCAGGTGCCGGGCGATAAGATCGGGCAGGCTGTCGACCTCCTCGCGCGCGGCGTGGCAGACATCGAGCATCAGCTTCAGCGCGGGTTCATCCGCCGCCTCGACCAGTGCCTGCGCATCCGCCATCGTGTTGATCCAGTTGCATTCGTCGCGGCTGATGGCCTCCACGCAGTAGTCGATGCCGAGTTCGCCGGCGCGGCGGCCGACCGCCGAAAGGTGATCCAGCGCCATGCGGCGCCCCGCGTCGGGATCGGCCGGATCCAGCCGACGCTGGCCGGGCGAGCCGTGGACGACCACAGGCGCCCCCAGCCCGGCGGCCAGATCGAGGATGGCGAGCAACGCATCGCGCGTCCGTGCGGCCACGCCGCTATCGACTGACGTGATGCTCAATCCCGACGGCGCCACGAGCAGCCAGTGCAGGCTGGTCACGACCAGACCGTGATCCGCGACCACGCGCCGGGCATCCGCGATCTGCGCGTCGGTCATCCGGGTCGGATCCTCGGCAAGGGTAAAGGGCGCAATCTCCAGCCCCGCATAGCCCAGTTGAGCGGCAAAAGCGCATTGATCCGGCAGGCTTGCCGGGCGCAGAACCTCGTTGCAGAGCGACAGGTGCATTCCCCCTCCCATTTCGGTAACCGGACAGTTACAAGGCTGGCAGGGAAGCGGAGGTTGTCAAGTATGTTGAGCCCATGGACCTGACCCAATACGCGGTGATCGCCCTGGCGCTGGCGGGGGGTGCGCTTGCCAAGGGGGCGACCGGCATGGGGCTGCCGCTGATTGCGCTGCCGGTTCTGACGACGGCTCTGGGCCTTCAGCACGCGATCGTGGTGATGACGATTCCGATTCTGGTGACGAATACCTGGCAGGTCTGGACCTTTCGGGCCGAGTTCGCCGATCCTGCGCTGCACTTCCTTCGACCGATGCTGGTGGCCGGTGCCGTTGGGGTGGCGGTCGGGACATGGATGCTGACGGCCTTGCCCGAGCGTTGGCTGGCGATGGCGCTGGGTCTGATTCTGCTGGCCTATCTGGCGCTGCGACTTGCGCGGCCGGATCTGAAGATCGGCATGGAAGCCGGCCGGCGCGCGGCGGGGCCGTTGGGTCTTGGCGCCGGGCTCCTGCAGGGCGCGACAGGCATTTCGGCGCCGCTTGGCGTCACCTTCATCCACGCGATGCGGCTGCATCGCCCGGCCCATGTTGGTGCCGTCTCGGCCATGTTCCTTGCCCTTGCCGTGATGCAGCTTCCGGCGCTGGCCGTGGCTGGCCTGATAACGGCCGAACGTCTGGCGCAGGGCCTGTTCGCGCTTCTGCCCATCCTGATCTTCATGCCGGTTGGCCAATGGCTTGCGCGCCGGCTGAGCGTCGCGGCCTTTGACCGCATGATCCTGATCTTTCTGGGCCTGATCGGTCTGAAGCTTCTGTTCGATCTTTGACCTGTCCGCGACTTCGCGCTTGACGCAACCGAAACCCCGCCCTATTCAAGTAACCATACAGTTACTAAGCTGACCGACAAAGAAGGGGGAGTCATGGCGGACCGGCGTATCGGCATCATCATGCACGGCATCACCGGGCGCATGGGCTACAATCAGCATCTCGTTCGCTCGATCCTGGCGATTCGCGATCAGGGGGGGCTGGCATTGGCCAGCGGCGACCGGCTTGTCGTGGACCCGATCCTGGTGGGCCGCAACCTTGACAAGGTGCGCGCCATTGCGGAACGGCATGGCGTTGCCCGCTATACCGATGATCTGGACGCGGCGCTGGCGAACCCGGACGATACGATCTTCTTTGATGCGGGCGCGACGCGCATCCGCGCCGGGCTGCTGGAACGCGCGCTGGCCGCGGGCAAGCATGTCTATTGCGAGAAGCCGACATCCGATGATCTTTCGGTGGCGGTGGACATCGCCAGAACCGCGCGCGCGTCGGGCTTGAAGCACGGGGTGGTGCAGGACAAGCTGTTCCTGCCGGGCCTGATGAAGCTGAAGATGCTGCGGGACAGCGGATTTTTCGGAGAGATCCTCTCGGTGCGGGGAGAGTTCGGATACTGGGTTTTCGAGGGCGACTGGCAGCCCGCGCAGCGGCCGTCGTGGAACTATCGCAAGGCAGACGGTGGCGGCATCATCATCGATATGCTGTGCCACTGGCGCTATGTCCTGGATCACACCTTTGCCCCGGTGCGCGCGGTATCCTGCCTGGGCAAGACCCATATCCCGCAACGCTCGGACGAGGCGGGGTCGGCTTATGAGGCCGATGCCGATGACGCGGCCTATGCAACCTTTGAGCTGGAGGGCGGGATCGTCGCCCAGATCAATTCCAGCTGGACAGTGCGGGTGCGGCGCGACGATCTGGTGACATTCCAGGTCGATGGCACCCATGGTTCGGCGGTCGCGGGCCTGCACAAATGCTGGACCCAGCATCGGGTGAACACGCCGAAGCCGGTCTGGAACCCGGATCAGCCACAGACGATGAACTTCTTCGACGATTGGGAAGAGGTGCCCGACAACTGGCCTGCCGACAACGGCTTCAAGGTGCAGTGGGAAATGTTCCTGCGCCATGTGGCCGAGGATGCGCCGTGGGAGTTCGGGCTGGAAGCCGGCGCACGCGGCGTGCAACTGGCTGAACTTGGCTTGCAAAGCTGGGCCGAACGGCGCTGGCTGGACGTTCCCGCGCTGGAGTTCTGAGATGGCTGCATTGTCGCTGAAACTGCCGTTTCCGACCGGCGAGATGCTGACCTATCAGTTGGAGGGTACGCCGCTGCCCGCCGCCCGGCGAAAGGCGGCGGACTTTCCGCGCATCGCCTATGCCGCGGCCCATGTGGTGGCCGACCCATTGGCCGAGGTCGATCCGTGGGTGAGCCCGGCAATAGACTGGGACCGCACGCTTGCCTTCCGCCATCACCTCTGGGACCTGGGCTTTGGCGTGGCCGAGGCTATGGATACCGCGCAGCGCGGCATGGGCCTGGGCTGGGACGAGGCGCGTGACCTGATCTGCCGGTCGCTGCGCGAGGCGGCGGGGCGCGATGATGCGCTGATCGCCTGCGGTGCGGGCACCGACCATCTGGCACCTGGACCGGATGTCACGATCGACGACATCCTGCGTGCCTATGAAAGCCAGATCGAGACTGTCGAGAACGAGGGTGGGCAGGTCATCCTGATGGCGAGCCGGGCACTGGCCGCGGCGGCAAAGGGACCTGACGACTATATCCGCGTCTACGACCGCATCCTTTCGTCGGTCCGGCAGCCCGTCATCATCCATTGGCTGGGTGAGATGTTCGATCCGGCATTGGAAGGTTACTGGGGGCACGGCGACCACCTGGCGGCAATGGAGGTGGCGCTGGATGTGATCGCGGCCCATGCCGACCGGGTGGACGGCATCAAGATCTCGCTTCTGTCCAAGGAGAAGGAAATCGCCATGCGCCGCCGTCTGCCTGCGGGCGTGCGGATGTATACGGGTGACGACTTCAACTATGCCGAACTGATCGCGGGCGACAATCAGGGGCAGTCGGACGCGCTGCTGGGCATCTTCGACGCCATCGCCCCCGCCGCCTCCTCGGCGCTGGCCGATCTCGGCGCAGGTCAGGTGGCTGCGTTCCACGACACGCTGGCGCCCACGGTGCCCCTGTCGCGCCACATCTTCCGCGCGCCGACACGGTTCTACAAGACGGGAATCGTGTTCCTCGCCTGGCTGAACGGCCATCAGGAGCATTTCCAGATGATTGGCGGGCAGCAATCCGCACGATCCACCCTGCATTTCGCCGAGCTTTTCAGGCTTGCCGACAAGGCGCGCTGCCTCGCCGATCCTGACCTTGCTGTGCGGCGGATGAGTGCCTTTCTGGCCGTGAACGGCGCGGACTAGGGTCGGTGGTGCCGCCCCAAATCCGCCTGCTGGGGGTCGCCGCCTTCGAGCGTGCCGTGAGGTTCCGCTTTCCGTTCCGCTTTGGCTCGGCGCGGGTGGAGGCTGCGAGTCAGGCCTTTGTTCGCGTGCGGATCGCAGATGGCGCGGGGGCTGAGACAGAGGGCTGGGCGGCCGAAATGATGATGCCGCGCTGGTTCGACAAGAATCCGACTCTGACGCCCGACCAGAACACCGACCAGTTGCGCCGTTCGGTTCACCTGGCCCTGGACCATGCGCCGCGGGATGAGGCGCTGACGGCGTTCGACCTGCACGCGGGGATGGAGGCGGCGCATCATGAACGCTGCGCGGCGGTCGGCCTGAACGGGCTGATCGCCTCGGTCGGCCTTGCGCTGCTGGACCGTGCCGTGATCGACGCGGTGGGGCGGCTGCTGCAATTGGCCGGGCCGGAACTGGTGCGGGCGAATCTGCTGGGCATTGATCATCGGACGATGCCGGACCTTGAAGAATTTGATATTGCGGGATTTCTTTCCACGCGCAAAGTCCCCGACAGCATCGCGCTGCGTCATACGGTGGGGCTTGGTGATGCTCTGACTGCCACGGATCTGATCGACCGGCTGAACGACGGTTTGCCGGAAACGCTGGAGGAAGTGATCGCCGCGCACCGTCCGCGCTGGTTCAAGCTGAAGATCGCCGGCGACCCCGAGGCGGATGTGGCGCGGCTGACCCGGATCGCTGCCGTGCTGGATCGCGCGGCGCCCGGCTATCGGGCGACGCTGGACGGGAACGAGCAGTATCGGGACGCTGCGCAGGTGGGCGAGTTGCTGGACCGGATCGACGGTGAGCCGCGATTGGCCGTGCTGCGCGATGCGCTGGCGTTTCTGGAGCAACCCATCGCGCGCGATGTCGCGTTGGCGCAGCCGGTTCATGATCTGGCGGGGCGCCTGCCGGTGGTGATCGACGAATCCGACAGCGCGCCAGAAGCATTCCTGACGGCGCGGCAGGCGGGGTATACCGGCATTTCCTCCAAATCCTGCAAGGGGTTCTACCGCGGACTTCTGAACGCCGCCCGCGTCGCCCATTGGCGGGAGCAGGGCGGTGAATTCTTCATGTCGGCCGAGGATCTGACGACCCAGGCGGGGCTGGGCGTGCAGCAGGATCTTATCCTTGCTGCACTGGTCGGCGCGACGCATGTGGAACGCAACGGGCACCACTTCGCGGACGGTATGGCCGGCGCGCCCAAGGATGAAGCACAGGCATTTTTGCTCGCACATTCAGATCTTTACGAGGCGGCGGATAGTGGCGTGCGGCTGCGGATCCGCGACGGCCGGATTGCACTGGGCTCCATCGCCGGGGCGGCGGGGCTGGGGTCGCGCGCGGTGCCGGATGCCGGTGCGCTGACGCCGCTATCCCGCCCCGAGGAGTTGCCATGACGCTGACAGACCGACTTTCAATAAACCTTGCAACCACGCGCGAACAATGGGGTTTTCGTGAGGCGGTCGAGGGTTGTCTGCGGCACGGGATCACCGCGATCTCGCCCTGGCGCGATCAGGTTCACGCCATCGGGCTGGACGAGGCTGCGCGGATCGTTCGGGAAAATCGCTTGCGAGTCACGGGGTTATGCCGGGGTGGCATGTTCACCGTGGGGGCGGATGCGGTGGACGACAACCGGCGCGCCATAGATGAGGCGGCGGCGCTGGGGGCGGATTGCCTGGTGCTGGTGGTCGGCGGTTTGCCGGAGGGGTCGCGGGATATTTCCGTTGCGCGCCAGATAGTTGTCGATGGGATCGGGGCGGTGCTGGATCATGCGCGGGCCTGTGGTGTTCCACTGGCCATAGAGCCGCTGCACCCGATGTATGCGGCCGACCGGGCCTGCGTGAATACGCTGGGGCAAGCCCTTGATATCTGCGAGTCTTTCGGGCCAGATTCCGGCGTCGGTGTGGCGATTGACGCCTATCATGTGTGGTGGGAGCCGGGGTTGGAGGGGCAGATTCAGCGGGCGGGGCGGATGGGGGCCATTCTGGCGCATCACATCTGTGACTGGCTGGTGCCCACGCGCGACCTGCTGCTGGACCGGGGGATGATGGGCGACGGGGTAATCGACCTGAAGAAGTTCCGCCAGATGATTGAAAACGCTGGATTCCGCGGGCCGCAGGAGGTGGAGATATTCTCTGCCAACGACTGGTGGACGCGGCCCGGCGACGAGGTTCTGGCGACCTGCATCGCCCGGTTCGAGGCGCATTGCCAGGCCTGACGCCGCCGCCGAAGGCGTGTGCACACAACGTATGATTCACGTATGTTTTGCGTGCATATGACGTGCATACGTTGCGGGGGCCTGACCGCTAGAGCTGGCGGAGAGTGCCGCAGGATCAAGGGCTTGGCGGATCCGGGGGCGAGGAGGCCATACCTTTTCGGGTATATACCCGATAGGGTATATACCTTATGAGGTATATACTTGGAACGGTATTTCTGGTGCGCGGCGCTGGCGGGTCGCGGGCCGGCGGGGCCGGGGTTCCGACACGCGCGGCGGCGAGGCGGCGCGTGGCCCTGCGAGGCCCCGGGGCGGGCCGGGGCGGGGTCAGTCGGGCGGCGGGGGTGGGGTGTAGCCGGCGGGGTCGGCTTGCCACTTGCGCCATTCGATTTCAAAGTCGTCCCAGTCGAGGATGTGGTTGGGCCAGTGGGTGGGGCGGGCGAAGCCGTCGGGCAGGGTGACGCTGGTATCGCCGAAGGATTTGTTGACTTGGTCCTGCGAAATCCGGACGTCCGAGAGGTCCATCGCTTTCAAGCAAGCATCCTTGAGAACTGTTTCGTTGAAGGAGGTGTACCAGTCCAGCCCGGCGCCCCAAAAGATTACCGATTCCAGCCGCGCACCGCGCAGGTCCGCCCCCTCCAGTTTCGCTTGGGTCAGTACCGCCCCCTCGAGCGACGCCCTGCGCAGATCCACCCGTTCCATGGCCGCCCCGAAAAGATTCGCCCGCTCTAGCCCCGCTCCGAACAGGTCCGCCCCCTCAAGGCGAGCGTGCATGAGGTCTGCCCGCTCCAGCCGCGCCTCGACCATGACCGCCCCCTCCAGTCTCGCTCCACTCAAGTTGGCGCGGCGCAGGTCGGCTTTACGGAGGTTTGGAGCGGGGAGGTCGGCAGTGGCGGTCTCACGGGTCGTCCGCCATTCGGTTGCGATGCGGGCTTCGAGGGCGTTGAAGTAAGATGCGCAGCGGACAGCCGGTTCCTCGGTTTCCGCAGGGAACTGGCGAGCGCACCATGAGGAGCGCAGCAGAGCGAGGGTGGCTGTGTCACTCGCGCGGTTGTCCTCCCCCGCCGGGCCGCACAGGCTCGGCGTCAGCCCCTCGGCCCGGCAGGCATCAAGCCGGAAGGCGGCGAAGGCCTGATCGTAGTCCAGCCAGCCGGGCGGGGTTTCGGTGAAGACCACGCCGGCGAGTTGCGCCTGCGCGAGGTTGATGGGGGCGGCGTTCCACCACGAGCCCTCGTCCCGCCCGCGCGGTTCCATCCAGCCGAGGCGCGCGAGGTTCAGGTCTTCGGCGTAGCTGTCCAGCGGCTCCACCGTGCGGAAAAAGCCGATCAGCGCGACGGCGGCCCAGACGGGTGCCCAGCGGAGCGCCTGAAGCGCAATTGCGGCGGTTCGGCGCGGGGGCGGGGCGTAGGGCTGGCCGGGGGTGCGGGTGACGCGCCAGAGGCGGAGCGCGCTGGCGGCGCCCGCGTGCAGGGCGGCCATCAGCGGGATGCCGCAGGCGAGGATCGTCAGGTGCCAGTCGTGTTTCGGCATCGACCGCCACCAGAAGGCCCCGAGCACCAGGGGGGCGGCGAGGAACAGGAGCGCGAGCGTGACCAGAAAGGCGAGCGGCCAGAGCGGGCGGGCAGGCAC
>JBJHCH010000048.1:0-23964 GCA_050485905.1 Paracoccaceae bacterium
TGGCGGATCCGGGGGCGAGGGGGCCATACCTTTTCGGGTATATACCCGATAGGGTATATACCTTATGAGGTATATACCTGAAACGGTATGGCGGGTGCGCGGCGCTCGCGGGGCGGCGCGTGAGCCTGCGAGGCCCCGGCGCGGGGGCCGGGGCGGGGTCAGTCGGGCGGGGTGTAGGCGGCGGGGTCGGCTTGCCACTGGCGCCATTCGGTTAGGAACTCGTTAAATTCGAGTGTGCGAGGGGGCCAGTGGTCGGGGCGCGTGAAGCCATTGGGCAGGGTGACGCTGCCATCACCGAAGGTTTCATTAACCTGCGCCTGTTTGATTCGCGCGTTTGAGAGGTTCACCTCCCTCAGCGCAGCACCCCGGAGAGTAGCTGCGCTGAGGGAGGTGTTTTCACCCAGCTGCGCCTCGATCAGTTTCGCCCCCTCCAGCCTCGCCGCGCGCAGGTCCGCCCCCTGCAGCCGCGTCCAGCTCAGGCGCGCCCCCTCCAGCCTCGCCTCGATCAGGTTCGCCGCCTCCAGCCGCGCCGAGCTCAGGTCCGCCCCCTCCAGCCTCGCCTCGCTCAGGTTCGCCCCCTGCAGCCGCGCCCAGCGCAGGTCCGCCCCCTCCAGCCTCGCCTCGCTCAGGTTCGCCCCCTCCAGCCGCGCCGCGCTCAGGTTCGCCCCCTCCAGCCGCGCCCCGAGCAGGTCCGCCCCCTCCAGCCGCGCCCCGGGCAGGTTCGTCCCCGCCAGCCGCACCAAGCTCAGGTCCGCCCCCTCCAGCCGCGCCTCGGACAGGTCCGCTTTCTCGAAGTTCAACTCGCGCAAGCCAAAACCTTGCAGGTTCGCGCGACGCAGGTCGAGGCGCAGCCGCGCCAGATCCACGCCGACGATGTCGCGCAACCGGCCAAGGGTCTGGGCGGCCTTTTCCTTGTCGGATCGGGTCGACTTCACGGTTCGCGCCCAAGCTCTGATCTCTTCGGCGTCTGCCTCTTTGGGTCGGTCCTTGGCTGGGTATTCGGCGGAAAGCTCGCGCAGGTAGACCGACAGCAGGTTGGCGATCCGTGGCGCAATCTCGGGGTGTTCGTTCGCCAGCCCCTCCAGCCGGTCGATGGCGGCTGCGCGGGTCACGAGGTCGTCCTGCCATTCGGTCAGGATTACCTCCTTACCCTCTTGCTCGACGCTACGTGTCACCTGTCGGTGGGCGGCGAGGTCGGTGGCGGCGGCGTTCAGCTTGTCGTTCAGCAGGGTCTCGGCGGCCAGATCGACGGTGCGCTGGGCGACGATGCTGCGCCAGATCAGGAAGGGCGCGCTGAGGAGCGCGACAATGACGGTTCCGGCGCCGAAGCCCAAGCCGGGCGTGGCCTGCGCTGCCAAGGGTGGCTGGCGGGGGTAGATCACGTCCCACAGGGCGCTGACGGCTGCGACGATGGCAAAAACGAACATGACCGCCGACAGGGCCTGCACCAAGGGCAGGAGCCAGCGGGCCGGTAGCGCGACGGCGCCTTGCCGCTCCATCAGGATCAGAAGGCCGAAGATGAGGGCGGTCAGCGCAACGACCAGCAGCAGTGCGGCCAGTTGCGGGCTGAGGGAAATGGTGATCGGGTCCATGAATGCTTTCGCCGCTGGTCAATGGCTGCATCGGACCACGGAACGGTGGGGGCGATCAAGGGAATGCTGCATCCGGGTGATGCGCTGGGCCAGCCAACGGGCACTTGCCCGATTTGACAGGCGGCAAATCGGGCCGCGCCCGCCCTCCGGGGTGACGAGGGACCGTCGCGCCAGTGGCGCGGCGTAAGCCCGAGGAACGGCGCGTTTCACGCACCCGCAGGGCGGGCGCGGCCCGATTGCGGATGTGGGGATTGTGGAAAGCCCCTTGGCCTGCGCTTGCGCTCCGGCCAACGCCCCGCGCGCGCTTCCACTGGAAGCCCGCCTTTGCGGGGCGGGATATGCCCTTGGCCGGGTGAGTGGGTTGGGCTGGGGTGTGGGCGCGCGCGGCCGGATTGCGGGCGGTGGGACTGCTGCATGCCCCTTGCCCTGCGGCTTGCGCCTTCGGGCAACGCCCCGCGCGGGCTTCCACTGGAAGCCCGCTTTTGCGGGGCGGGATTTGCCCTTGGTCGGGGGCGAGGGTCGGGCGGGGGAGTGGAAGGGCAGGTGCCCCTCACCCGCCCCCCGCCGTCATCCTTGCGATCAGCCAGCGGGCGATGCGGGCGGTCAGGCGCTGGCGGGTCAGGGCCTCGGTCCGGGCGACCAGCGCGGTCAGGTAGGGGGCGTGGGCGCGGCGCGCGCGGTAGCGGGCGGCAAAGCCGGGTACGGTCAGGTCGCCCGCCATCGCGGCCTCGACCAGCCCGTGCAGCAGGTTCAGCGCGGCCAGCCCGGCCTCGGGCGCGGGGCCGAGGCCGCGGGCGCGCAGGGCGATCATGTGTGGGCGGGTGAACATCGCGGCGTGGATCGCGTCCGCCAGTTCCCACGGATCATGCAGGATGAAGACACGCTCTGCCGCCTCTGCCATGTCGGGGGCAAAGCCGTAGCGGGCGGTGAAATCCAGCCGCCGGGCGCGGCGGAACCGCCCGTCCCAGCCGGCGCGGGCCGGGTCCAGCGTGGCCTGCGGCGACAGCGCCAGCACCGTGCCCCCCGGCGCGGCCAGGCTGTAGGCGGCGGCGCCGTAGCCGCCCATGCCCGACCCGTAGAACAGCACACGCTCGAAATCGTCGAAGAAGCTGGTCTCGATCAGCCGGTCGAAATGGTCCTGCACCTCGGCATCGCGGAACCAGCGCGGAACATGGGCGACGATGCACAGCGCCGACCAGCCGTGCCGCTGGGCCAGTTCCAGCCCCAGCGGCAGGCCGTTCGCCCGGCTGCCCGGCGGCGCGAACTCGAAGGTGACGAGCAGGCGCGGCCCATCCTCGACGAACAGCGCGCCGTGATCGGGGCCAAGGGTTTCGAAACGGCCATGGGCACGGCCAAGCTCTGCCAGCCGCGCCCAGGGCGTGGCGGCTGCCTGTGATTCCGTCCCCTCGGGGGCGCTGTCCCGCTCCGTCATTCCCGGCTCCCCGGACCCCTCTGCCCGCCTGGTCGGCCCGGCCGCCGGACCCCGCGACTTTCCGGCCGCTTGTGGTTAATGGTCCGGCAAGGCTGAATCTGCGTCATGCGGGCCATCCTGCGCAACCCGTTCCGTTGCTGTGGCGTGCAGGATGTGGCCGCCGCGCCGAGGCTGGCAGGGGTGCTGCAACCGCAGCGCGATTGCTTGACACGCCGGGACGCGGCTGTATAAGGCGCGCTTCCCCTGGCGCAGGCTGCGGGGAGCATCATTGGTGTTGGCGGCCCCCGCGAGGGGAGGCCTGTCGTCCCAGGGGGCAGCCCCGGGAAAAGGACAACGCCCTTCACATCGTTGGAAGGAGATCAGCCGTGACCAAACGCACGTCTGCCAAGTACAAGATCGACCGCCGGATGGGCGAGAACATCTGGGGCCGCCCGAAATCCCCCGTCAACCGCCGCGAGTATGGCCCCGGCCAGCACGGCCAGCGCCGCAAGCAGAAGCTTTCAGACTTCGGCACCCAGCTGAAGGCCAAGCAGAAGCTGAAGGGCTACTACGGCGACCTGACCGAGAAGCAGTTCAAGCGAATCTATGCCGAGGCCGCCCGCGTGAAGGGCGATACCGGCGAGATGCTGGTGGGTCTGCTGGAACGGCGTCTGGATGCGGTCGTCTACCGCGCCAAGTTCGTGCCGACCGTCTTTGCCGCGCGCCAGTTCGTGAACCACGGCCATGTCACGGTGAACGGCAAGCGGGTGAACATCCCCAGCTACCGGGTGAAGGAGGGCGACGTGGTCGCCGTGCGCGACAAGTCGCGCCAGCTTGCCATCGTGCTGGAGGCCGTGGGCCTGGCCGAGCGCGACGTGCCCGACTATATCGAGGCCGATCACGCCAAGATGTCCGCGACCTTCGTGCGCACCCCGGCGCTGGGTGACATTCCCTATCCGGTGCAGATGGAGCCGAACCTGGTCGTGGAATACTACGCCAAGAACTGATCCGGCAGCGGATCGCAGAATTCCGGGCCGCGCCGCACTGGCGCGGCCCTTTTCGTTCCGGCACGCGGGTCGCCGCCACCGCGGCGGTTTGGCTGTGGCCTTGCCCGCCCCGGCCCGGTAGAAGGCAGCGAACGGCCGGCCCTGCGCCGGCACCCCCGCCGCCGAATCGACGAAAGGGCTGCCCCGCATGACCTCCTACCCCGACTATGGCCGCATCGACGGCCCCATCGTGATGATCGGCTTCGGCTCCATCGGCCGCGGCACCCTGCCGCTGATCGAGCGGCATTTCGAATACGACCAGCGGCGGTTCTTCGTGGTGGAGCCGTCGGACGAGCATCATACCTTTCTGGTCCAGCGCGGCATCACCCATTTGCAGCAGGCCGTCACGCGCGAGAATTTCCGCGACCTGCTGGGCGGCCTGCTGGAGCCGGGGCGCGGCTTTGTCGTCAACCTGTCGGTCGATACCGGCTCTCTGGACCTGATCCGCTTCTGCCGCGAGTTGCGCGTGCCCTATATTGACACGGTGGTGGAGCCCTGGGCGGGCTACTACTTCGACAAGTCGCTCACGAACGCCCAACGCACCAACTACGCGCTCCGGCAGGCGATGCGCGAAGAAAAGGCCGCAAACCCCGGCGGCAGCACGGCGATATCCTGCTGCGGCGCCAACCCCGGCATGGTGTCCTGGTTCGTGAAGGAGGCGCTTCTGCGTCTGGCCGCCGACACCGGCGCCGACGCCACCGCCCCAACCAGCCGCGAAGGCTGGGCGCGGCTGATGCAGGGCCTCGGCGTCAAGGGCGTGCATATCGCCGAGCGCGACACCCAGAAATCCGCCCGCCCCAAGCGCATCGGCACCTTCGTCAACACCTGGTCGGTCGAGGGCTTCGTGGCCGAGGGGTTTCAGCCCGCCGAACTGGGCTGGGGCACGCATGAGACATGGTTCCCCGAGGATGGCCACCGCCACGACCACGGCTGCCGCGCCGCGATCTGGATGAACCGCCCCGGCGCCATCACCAAGGTCCACACATGGTGCCCCACGCCCGGCCCGCAATACGGCTTCCTCGTGACCCATAACGAGGCCATTTCGATAGCCGACTACTACACCGTGGGGCAGGGCGACGCGCCCGACTATCGGCCGACCTGCCACTACGCCTATCACCCCTGCGACGACGCGGTGCTCAGCCTGCACGAAACCTTCGGCTCGGGCCGGATGCAGCCGCGCATGCATATCCTTGACGAGAACGAGATCATCGAGGGGCGCGACGAGCTTGGCGTGCTGCTGTACGGCCACGCGAAGAACGCGCTCTGGTACGGCTCGCGCCTGACCATCGAGGAAGCGCGCGATCTGGCCCCGTTCCAGAACGCCACCGGGCTGCAGGTGTCATCGGCCGTGCTGGCGGGTATGGTCTGGGCGTTGGAAAACCCGAATGCCGGCATCGTCGAGACCGACGAGATGGACCATGCCCGCTGCCTTGAGATCCAGCGCCCCTATCTGGGCGCGGTCGAGGCGCATTACACCGACTGGACGCCCCTGACCGACCGCTGGACCCAGTTCGACGAGGATATCGACGAGGCCGACCCCTGGCAGTTCCGCAACGTGCTGGCCTCCTGACCCATTGGGTCTGGTCACCGGGGGGGCGCGCGGCTAGAAGCAGCGGAAAACCGCTTGCAAGGTGCGCCATGACCGTGATCCGCCCCCAGCCCGGCATCCTCGACATCGCCCTCTATCAGGGCGGCGAGGCGCATGTGCCCGGCGTGGCCGAGGTGGTGAAGCTGTCGTCCAACGAAAACCCCTTTGGCCCGTCCGAACGCGCGCTGGAGGCGTTTCGCCGCTCGGGCCGCAACCTGCACCGCTATCCCAACACCGACCACGCCGCGCTGCGCGCCGCCATCGCCGAGGTTCACGGGCTGGACCCCGCGCGCATCATCTGCGGCGTCGGATCGGACGAGATCATCACCTTCCTCTGCCAGTCCTACGCCGGGCCGGGGGATGAGGTGCTTTATACCGAACACGGCTTCCTGATGTACCGCATCTCGGCCCTTGCCGCGGGCGCGACGCCGGTCGAGGCGCAGGAACGCCACCGCACGACGGATGTGGACGCGCTGCTGGCCGCCTGCACCGACCGCACCCGGCTGGTGTTCCTGGCCAACCCCAACAACCCCACCGGCACGATGATCCCCGACAGCGAACTGGCCCGCCTGGCCGACGGGCTGCCCGAACAGGCGCTGCTGGTGCTGGACGGCGCCTATGCCGAATATGTCGAGGACTACGACGGCGGCGCCGCGCTGATCGAGGCGCGGCAGAACGTGGTGATGACGCGGACATTCTCCAAGATCTACGGGCTGGGCGGGTTGCGCGTGGGCTGGGGCTACGGGCCGCAGGCGGTGATCGACGTGATGAACCGGGTGCGCGGGCCGTTCAACCTGTCCACCACGCAGTTGGAGACGGCAGAGGCCGCGGTGCGCGACCGCGCCCATACCGACCGCTGCCGGGCCGAGAATGCGCGGATGCGCGACTGGCTGGCCGATGCGCTGAACGAGATCGGCGTGCCCTGCGACAGACCGCAGGCGAATTTCGTCCTCGCGCGCTTCGACAACACCGCCGAGGCAGAGGCCTGCGACACCTTCCTGAAGGGGCAGGGGCTGATCGTGCGCCGGGTCGGCAGCTACAAGCTGCCGAACTGCCTGCGCATCACGGTGGGCGACGAATCCGCCTGCCGCCGGGTCGCCCATGCCATCGCCCAGTTCCGGGGCCAGCGGTGAGCGCGCCGATCTATGACAAGGTGGCGCTGATCGGGCTGGGGCTGATCGCCTCGTCCATGAGCCATGCGATGCGCCAGCATGGCCTTGCGCGCGAAATCACCGGCCATGCCCGCAGCGCCGAAACCCGCGCCGTCGCGCTGGAGCTTGGCCTGTGCCACAGCGTCCACGACACGGCGGCCGAGGCGGTCGCGGGTGCGGATCTGGTGGTGCTCGCCACGCCGGTTGGTGTCATGGGCGATGTGGCGGCAGAGATCGCGCCGCATCTGAAACCCGGCGCGACGGTCACGGATGTGGGGTCGGTCAAGCAGGCGGTGATCGACGCCGTGGCGCCGCATATGCCGCCGGGCGTGCATTTCATCCCCGGCCATCCGCTTGCGGGCACCGAACATTCCGGCCCGCGCTCCGGCTTCTCCACGCTCTTCCGCAACCGCTGGTGCCTGCTGGTCCCGCCCGAGGGCGCGGATGTTCAGGCCGTCGCCCGCCTGCGCAGCCTGTGGGAGGCGATGGGCGCGCAGGTGGACGAGATGGACGCCGCGCACCATGATCTGGTGCTGGCGGTGACCAGCCACACGCCGCATCTGATCGCCTATACGATGGTGGGCGTGGCCGACGACCTGCGCCGCGTGACGAATTCCGAGGTCATCAAGTATTCCGCCGCCGGCTTCCGCGATTTCACCCGCATCGCCGCCAGCGACCCGGTGATGTGGCGCGACGTGTTCCTGACCAACCGCGAGGCGACGCTGGAAATCCTCGGCCGTTTCACCGAGGAATTGTTCGCCCTGCAACGCGCCATCCGGCGCGGCGACGGCGATCACCTGCACGCCTATTTCACCCGCACCCGCGCCATCCGCCGCGGCATCATCGAGGCCGGTCAGGACACCGACGCCCCCGATTTCGGCCGCGTGAAACAGGACGGATAGCCGGGCGCACAGGCGCTTGGGCAGGTTAAGGGCAAGTAAACAGAAAATGCGAAATCGTTTGATTTCAACAGGTTGATTTTTTGGGCAACTTGCCCAACCCCCGAAATCACCCCCCCGGCAGCCGCGGCCCGGCCCCCAGCGGCAGCGGCCCCAGACTGACCACCCCCCGGTTGAACACCAGCGGCAGGCTGATCCGCGTCGCCGGTTCCTCCTGCTCGGCCAGCATCCTCAGCCCCGTCTCCCAGGTCGGCTCCACCTCCGGCCGGATCATCCCCAGCGCCACCGCCAGCGACAGGATCTGCCGCCAGTTGTCGGCCCGCAACTCGATCCGCCCCGCCAGCGTCCCGTCCGGCTCCACCGTCAGATCGCCCTCGCCCCGCAACTCCGCCTCGCCCCAGCGGGCAAAGATGTTCCGAACGTCGATCGCCTCCGGTCGCGGCGGCACCGCATCGGTCAGCGTGGCGGGCCGGTCCAGCGTCACCCGCGCCTCGATCAGCAGCCGCTTCATCTCGGCCGGCAGTCCGCTGTCCTCGGCCATGCCAGGCCCCGCGCGCAGGCCCGTCACCTCCAGCCCGATGTCATGCCGCTCGGGCTGGCCCACCACCTGACGGCTGGCCAGACGCAGCCCCGCGACCGTCATCTGCCACGGCTCCGCCAGCCCCAGCGCCATGGGGGCGGATTCCGCCGCCAGCTCCTCCGCCGCCAACGCCAGCCGGTCCACCTCCAGCGCCCGGCCGGGCTTCAGCACCATGCTCGCACGGGTCGAGGCCGAGGTGACCTCCACCAATTCCCGCGGCGTGACGATCCAATGCTGTGTGGGCCAGACCGCGATCAGGTGATGCGGCTTGTAGCTCAGCGAAAAGATCTGAAAGAACGGCGCCTGCCAGCCAATGCCGCTGTAGGGGTCGTAAAGCTCTGGCGCGGTCACGGTCAGGTCGAACCGGTTGGGAAAGCCCGCCACCGACACGCCATCCGCCCGCGCCAGCCCGCCCGACTCAGCGAACCAGTCGCCCGCCGCCCGCTCCACCGCGCGGGCGCCGACGAACCAGTAGCCGCCCCAAAGGACCGCCGCCGCCGTGATCAGGACCAGAAGCCACCGCATTGCAGCCCCCTTTTCGCGCCGCCCGCGATGCTGTTTACAGGGGGCGCAGGGCAAGGACCAGACGGGCAACCATGACTGACGGCAGCGTGATGTGGGTCTTCGGCTATGGTTCGCTCATGTGGAACCCCGGCTTTGCCTTTGCCGACCGCCAGCTTGCGCGGCTGGACGGGTTCCACCGCTGTTTCTGCATGCGTTCCATCCACCACCGCGGCACGCCGGAACGCCCCGGCCTTGTGCTGGCGCTGGACGCGCAGCGCGGCGCGACGTGCCAGGGGCTGGCCTTTTCAGTCCCCGGCGATGACGCGCCGCGGGTGCTGGATGAACTGCGCCAGCGCGAACTCATCTCCTCGGCCTACCTGGAAGCGCGGCTGCCGCTGCATCTGAACGGCGGCGCGGTGGTGGAGGCGGTGACCTTCATCGTCGATCCCGATCACGTCCAGTATTGCGGCACGCTGGATCTGGAGGAACAGGCAGGCATCATCGCCCGCGCCGTCGGCGGCCGCGGCCCGAACACCGAATATCTGTGGAACACCGCCGAACATCTGGCCGAACTGGGCATCCACGATCCCGACCTGACGTGGCTTGCAAGCCGCGTGCGCGAGCTTGTGTCTCGATAGGCGGTTGGCAGGGGCCGGCCCCGCGCATAATGTCGGCGAAACGGCGGCCGTCAGGGGCCGCGAGGTCGGAGCAGCATGAAAAGACCCCTTCACAGGGCAGGGCCGCAATTCTCGCAGCCGGTGCGGCAGATCGTGATCATGCTGCTGATCCTGGCGCTCAGCCTTGTCGGCGCCTATGTCGCCTGGCCGCGGGTTTCGGCGGTGTTTCTGGCGAATATCTGGCTGAACGGCTTCATCTTCATGGTCTTCGTGATCGGGGTGATGGCCTGTTTCCTGCAGGTGTTCAGCCTCATCTCATCGGTCAACTGGATCGAGGGCTTCGCGGCCGAGACGCCGGGCCACCACCTGACCCATGCGCCGCGGATGCTGGCGCCGCTGGCTGCCCTGCTGCGCACTCGCGACAGCCGGCGCCAGATCACCGCCAGCTCTGCCCGGTCGATCCTCGATTCCGTCGCCACCCGCATCGACGAGGCGCGCGACATTACCCGCTACATCGTCAACCTACTGGTGTTCCTGGGCCTGCTGGGCACGTTCTTCGGGCTGGCGACGACGGTGCCTGCGGTGGTCGAGACGATCCGCTCTCTCGCACCCAATCCGGACGAGCCGGGGCTTGCGGTCTTCGACCGGCTGATGGCGGGGCTGGAGGAACAGCTTGGCGGCATGGGCACGGCCTTTTCCTCCTCGCTGCTGGGGCTGGCGGGGTCGTTGATCGTGGGGCTGCTGGAACTGTTCGCGGGCCACGGGCAGAACCGCTTCTTCCGCGAACTGGAGGAATGGCTGTCCACCATCACCCGGCTGGGCGTGGCGGGTGGCGAGACCGAGGGCGAGGGGGGCGGCAGCGCGCTGGTGCCGGTGATCGACGCCATCGGCGAACAGGTCGAGGCGATGCAGGCGATGCTGTCGCAGGCCGAGATCGGGCGCCGCGCGATGGATGCGCGGCTGGCGGAACTGGGCGGTGCACTCGACCGGCTGGGCGAGCGGATCGAGGCCGATGCCGGGGCCACCGCTGCGCTGGACCGGCTGGCCGCCGGGCAGGAGCGGATGATCGCCGCGCTGGAGGCCGAAGCAGCAGGCGAGGCCGGCGCGCCCGCCGGCAGCGATGCCGAGCAGCGGATGCGTCTGCGGTCGATCGACGTGCAGCTTTTGCGAATACTGGAGGAGATCTCGGTCGGCCGGCAGGAAAGCGTGACCGACCTGCGCGCCGAGATCGCCAGCCTGACGGCCGCGGTGCGGCAGCTTGCGCGCATCCGCGGCGGCGCGGCGGGGGACTAGGGCGGTGGCGCTGACCCGGCGCTCCACCCAGCGCGTTTCGGGCGCGATCTGGCCGGGCTTCGTCGATGCGATGACGGCGCTGCTGCTGGTGCTGTTCTTCGTGCTGTCGATCTTCATGGTCGTGCAGATGGTGCTGCGCGAGACGATCACCTTTCAGGATACCGAACTGGACGTGCTGACCGATCAGGTGCTGCGCCTGTCCGACGCGCTGGGGCTGGAGCGGCAGGAGACACAGCGGCTGGAGGGCGAGGTTTCGCGGCTAGGCACCGATCTGGCCAGCGCAATCGGCCAGACCCAGCAGCAGGCGGCGCTGATCTCGGCGCTGGGCAGCCAGGTGGCCGAGCAGGAGGCGGCGCTGGAGGCGCGCGCGATGCAGATCAGCGCCTTTGAGGCGCAGGTGGCGGCACTGCTGTCGCAGCGTGACACGGCGCTGGCGCGGGGCGAGGAACTGGCGGGCGAACTGGCCGAGACCGAGGCGGCGCGCGATGCGCTGGCCGATGCGCGCACGGCGCTTGAACTAGCGCTGGCGCAGGCGCGGGCCGAAACGGATGCAGAGACGGAGGCCGCGCGTCTGGCCGCCGCGCGGGCCGAGGCGGTGGAGGCGCTGCTGGCCGATCTGCGCGCGAGGGCGGCCGAGACCGAGGGTGTTTTGGCGGCGACGCAGTCCGACCTGGCCGAGGCGCAGGCGGCGCTGAGCGAGGAGGAACAGGCGCGGCTGGCCGAGGCGGCGGCGGCGGCGGCGTTGCGCGAGCGGCTGGCGGGCGCGACCGACGAGTTGACGGCAATGACGCTGGCGCTGGAGGAGCAGCGGCGCCGGGCCGAGGAGACGCTGACGCTGCTGGCGGCGGCGGAAGCTGCGCGGCGCGATCTGGAGGCCGAGGTCGCGGGGCAGGCTGACATGGCCGAGCAGTTGTCAGAAGCCGAGGCGCGGGCGGCGATGCTGGCGCTGGCCGAGGCGCGGCTGGCCGAGGAGGAACAGCGCAGCGTGGAGGATCAGCGGCGCATGGCGCTGCTGAACGAGCAGATCGCGCAGCTTCGGGTGCAGCTTGGCTCGTTGCAGGCGGTGCTGGACGAGGCGCAGGCGCGGGATTCCGAGGCGCGGGTGCAGATCGAGGCGCTGGGCAGCCAGTTGAACACCGCGCTGGCGCAGGTCGCGTCGGAACAGCGGCAGCTGGCCGAGGAGCAGCGGCGGCGGGCGGAGCTGGAAGAGGCGGAGCGGATCCGGCTGGAGGCCGAGGCGCAGCGGCTGGAGCGGTTCAGCTCCGAGTTCTTTGGCCAGTTGCGTGACCTGCTGGCCGGGCGCGAGGGGGTGCGGATCGTGGGCGACCGGTTCGTGTTCTCGTCAGAGGTGTTGTTCGAGCCGGCGAGTGCCGATCTGGCGGCCGAGGGGCGGGCGCAGATTGCGGGGGTGGCGGGTATCCTGCGCGACATCGCCGAGGAGATTCCGCCGAACATCGACTGGATCCTGCGGGTGGACGGGCATACCGACAACGTGCCGCTGACCGGCACCGGGCAGTTCGCCGACAACTGGGAACTGAGCCAGGGGCGGGCGCTTTCGGTGGTGCGTTTCCTGCAGAACGATCTGGGATTTCCGGCGGACAGGCTGGCCGCGACGGGGTTCGGGGAATACCGGCCGGTGGCCGAGGGGGACAGTCCGGCGGCGCGCGCGCAGAACCGGCGGATCGAGTTGAAGCTGACCGAGAGATAGGGCCGGGGCAGGGCGTGCACGCGTGCACAAAAAGTCAAGCTATTGAAATCGCGTAATTTCGTGTTTTTTGTTTACCTGCACTTAACGGTTTTCGCGCCGTAGGCGGCGGTATCGGGGCACCGCCGTCACAGCCGTCAGACCGGCGCCCGCCCGGCGTGGCCTGCGATCAGCGCGGCGATTTCGGGGATGACGGGTTGGGGGATCTCGTGCCCGATCCCAGGCAGGGTGCGGAGTGTGGCGCCGGGGATGCCCTCGGCCAGCGCCATACCGTTCTGGACCGGCAGGATCGGATCCTCCTCGCCGTGGATCACCAGAACCGGGCAGGTGATCTGGCGGAACCGCCCCGCCCAGTCATCGCGGGTGGTGAGGGTGCCGTGATTGAACATGCTGGCGATGCTGGTCGTGCGGGACAGTATGTGGTCGAGGCGTGCGCTTTCGCGGTCATGGTCGAAGGGGATGCGGTTTCCTGCGCAAAGCCGCTGGCTTTGAAGCAGGAACGCCTTGACCGCCGCGCGGTCCGACCAGTCGAGTGCGGAAAGGGCGGCGAAGTGATCGAGGAAATCCTGCGAGATATGCGGCAGGGGATCACCGTCCCAGCCGAGCGGCTCTGACGCGATCAGGGTCAGCGAGGCGATGCGCTGCGGATGCGTCACCGCCAGCATCTGCCCGATATAGCCGCCAAGCGACATGCCGGTCACATGCGCCCGTTCGATCCCGTAGGCATCAAGGATGGCGATGGCATCACCGGCCAGATCCTCGACCGCATAGGTGGCGTTGCCGGGCGGAACGGTGGTCGATTGCCCGGTGTCGCGATGGTCGAAGCGGAGGACGTGAAACCCGTGCCCGGCCAGTGCCACGCAAAGCTCGTCGGGCCAGCCAAGCATCGACTCGGTCGCCCCCATGATCAGCAGCAGGGCCGGATCGTCGCTTTGCCCGAAGGCCTGCGTGGCCAGTCGGACACCCTGATTGTCGATCATGCGCATCGAGTCACCGGCTTTCATTCGGCAGCGCATATGCCAATTGGCGCGCCCTGCCAATCAGGCACCTGCCGGACCACCGATGCCCCACGAAAAAGGGCCCGCGACGGCGCGCGGACCCCCGTTTCTTTCACGCGCTGGCCGTCAGTCGGCGGTCAGCAGCGGCGGCTTGTTGCCCGACAGGCGCGGCTTGGCGGGCTCTGCGATCTCCAGGTCGATGGCGTCGTCCTTGACGCCGACGCGCACCAGTCCGCCCTTGGCCAGCTTGCCGAACAGCAGCTCCTCGGCCAGCGGCTTCTTGATATGCTCCTGGATCACGCGGGCCAGGGGGCGGGCGCCCATCTTGTCGTCATAGCCCTTGTCGGCCAGCCATTCGGCCGCCGCCGGCGACAGTTCGATATGCACGCCCCGGTCGATCAGCTGAGCCTCTAGCTGCAGCACGAACTTTTCGACCACCTGCAGGATCGTTTCCAGCGGCAGCGCACCGAAGCTGATGATCGCGTCCAGCCGGTTGCGGAATTCCGGCGTGAAGGTGCGCTCGATGGCCGCCGTGTCCTCTCCGGTCCGGCGGTCGCGGCCGAAGCCGATGGCGGATTTCGCCAGTTCCGATGCGCCCGCGTTCGAGGTCATGATCAGGATCACGTTGCGGAAATCCACCTGCCGGCCGTTGTGGTCGGTCAGTTTCCCATGGTCCATCACCTGCAGCAGGATGTTGTAGACATCCGGGTGCGCCTTTTCGATCTCGTCCAGCAGCAGCACGCAATGCGGGTGCTGGTCGACCCCGTCGGTCAAGAGGCCGCCCTGATCGAAGCCCACATAGCCCGGCGGCGCGCCGATCAGGCGCGAAACCGCGTGCTTCTCCATGTATTCCGACATGTCGAAGCGCAGCAGTTCCACCCCCAGCGTGTTCGCCAGTTGCTTTGCCACCTCTGTCTTGCCGACGCCGGTGGGGCCGGCGAACAGGTAGTTGCCGATGGGCTTTTCCGGCTCTCTCAGGCCCGCGCGGGCCAGCTTGATCGCCGAGGACAGCGCCACGATGGCGGTGTCCTGCCCGAAGACCACGCGCTTGAGCGATTTTTCCAGATCGCGCAGCACCTCGGCATCGTCCTTGGACACGTTCTTGGGCGGGATGCGGGCGATCTTGGCCACCACGGCCTCGATCTCCTTGGGGCTGATCGTCTTGCGCCGCTTGCTGTCGGCCACGAGATGCTGGGCCGCGCCGGCCTCGTCGATCACGTCGATCGCCTTGTCGGGCAGCTTGCGGTCATGGATGTAGCGCGACGACAGTTCCACCGCCGTCTTGATCGCGTCGTTGGTGTAGCGCAGGTCGTGGTGCTTTTCGAAATAGGGTTTCAGCCCCATCAGGATCTTGATGGAATCCGCCACCGAAGGCTCGTTCACATCGATCTTCTGGAACCGGCGGCTGAGCGCGCGGTCCTTCTCGAAGTGCTGGCGGTATTCCTTGTAGGTGGTGGAGCCCATGCAGCGCAGCTTGCCGCCCTGAAGCGCGGGCTTCAGCAGGTTGGAGGCATCCATCGCCCCGCCGGATGTGGCGCCGGCGCCGATGACGGTGTGAATCTCGTCGATGAACAGGATCGCGTCGGGGTGGTCCTCCAGCTCCTTCATCACCGCCTTCAGCCGTTCCTCGAAATCGCCGCGATAGCGGGTACCGGCCAGCAGCGCGCCCATGTCGAGGCTGAAGATGGTGGATTTCGACAGCACGTCGGGCGTTTCGCCCTGCACGATCTTCCAGGCCAGCCCCTCGGCAATGGCGGTCTTGCCGACGCCGGGGTCACCCACCAGCAGCGGGTTGTTCTTGCGCCGGCGGCAGAGCACCTGGATGCAGCGTTCCACCTCATGCTCGCGGCCGATCAGGGGGTCGACATCGCCCTTGCGCGCCTTTGCGTTGAGGTCGACGCAATATTTCTGCAGGGCGGATTCCTTGCCCTCGGCGGCCTCGGCCTCTTTTCCCTGGGCGCCTTCGTTGCCTTCAGAGGCGCCGCTCACCGGGCGGGTTTCGCCGAAGCTGGGATCCTTGGCGACGCCGTGGGCGATGAAATTGACCGCGTCGTAGCGGGTCATGTCCTGCTCCTGCAGGAAATAGGCCGCGTTCGATTCGCGCTCGGCAAAGATCGCAACCAGCACGTTGGCGCCGGTCACTTCCGACCGGCCCGAGGATTGCACATGAATCGCCGCGCGCTGGATCACCCGCTGGAAGGCGGCGGTGGGCACAGCCTCCGACCCCTCGATATCGGTCACAAGGGTGGCGAGGTCGTCGTCGATGAAATCCTCCAGCGTCTTGCGCAGCTGGTCGAGATCGACCGAACAGGCGCGCATCACCTTTGAGGCGTCTGGCTCGTCGATCAGCGACAGAAGCAGATGTTCCAGCGTCGCCAGTTCGTGACGCCGGGCGTTGGCGAGCGCGAGCGCGCCGTGAATGGCCTGTTCCAGTGTGTTCGAGAACGATGGCACTTGCCTGCTCCTGATCCTGAGGGTTGCCGGGCCGGTGACGGTTCAGCAACCATGACTGCCTGCTGTTAAAGTTCGGTGTTATTCGCCGCGCTTCAAGGAGAATCTGGAAATTTCCCCGATCTTCTCAGCCTGCGCGGCAAAAAGTGAACGATTCTTGACGGCTGCGCACGGCACCCCCGCGGGCGCCGTGCGGCGAGTGTTCAGAAATTGTCCTTGCGCTTGCGGATCTCGGCGAAAACTTCGGCATCCGGTGCCCCGGTCATGCCGATTGCGTCCTTCACTTCGGTCAGATTGGCGCGCAGGAAGGGGTTGGTGTCCATCTCCTCGCAAAGCTTGCTGGGCACCGTCGGCTCACCCTTGTCGCGGGCGGCCTGGATGGCGGCGGCGCGGGACTGAAGGGCGGCATTCTCCGGCTCAATGGTCAGCGCGAACTTGGCGTTCGACAGCGTGTATTCGTGGCCGGAACAGACCACCGTCTCGCCCGGCAGGGCGGCGAGTTTCGACAGGCTGTCCCACATCTGCGCGGGCGTGCCTTCGAACAGGCGGCCGCAACCCATGGCCATCAGGCTGTCAGCGGTGAAGACGAGGTTCGAGGCCGGGAAGTGAAAGGCGACGTGGCCCACGGTGTGGCCGGAGACGTCGATCACATGCATCTCCTCGCCGCAGACGGTCAGCGTGTCGCCCTCGGCCACCTGACGGTCCAGCGGGGGCAGGCGGTGGGCGTCGGCGGCGGCGCCCGTCACCCTGGCGCCGGTCGCGGCGCGCAGTTCAGCCACGCCCTGGATATGGTCGTCGTGGTGGTGGGTGATCAGGATCTCGGACAGCGTCCAGCCGCGATCCGCCAGCTCCTTCTGGATCGGCGCCACCTCTGGCACGTCGATCAGCGCGGTTTCCCCGCTGGCGTCGTTGTGGATGAGAAAGGCGTAGTTATCCGACAGACAGGGAACGGTGACGAGCGTAAGGGGCATGGCAATTTCCAGTCCGTTTGCTAGGTTTCCCCTTGAATGTGGCCCGCATCGGCGCGGGGAGCAAGGGGCGCGCGGGATGCATCTCGACGTCACGGATCTGCGGAACTTCTATTATCGCACCGGCCTCGGCCGGGCGGCGCAGCGTGCGATCCGTGACCGCGTGGTGGAATTGTGGCCGCCGCGCGCGGGCCAGACGGTGGCGGGTTTCGGCTTCGCCGTGCCGCTGCTGCGGCCCTATCTGGCCCATGCGGATCGGGTGATCGGGCTGATGCCGGGACCGCAGGGGGTGATGGCCTGGCCCGCCGGGATGCCCAACGTCTCGGTCCTGTGCGAAGAGGTCGACTGGCCGCTGGCCGATGCCTCGGTCGACCGGCTGGTGGTGCTGCACGGGCTGGAGACATCCGAGAACCCGCGCGCGCTGCTGTCGGAATGCTGGCGCGTGCTGACCGCCGAGGGGCGGGCGCTGTTCGTCGTGCCGAACCGATCCGGCCTGTGGGCGCGGCGAGAGGCGACGCCGTTCGGTTTCGGCCGACCCTATTCGCTGGGGCAGTTGGAATCGCATCTGAAGCGCGGCTCCTTCGCCCCCGAAGGTCACCATGCCGCGCTGTTCGCGCCACCGTCCGAGCGCCGCTTCTGGCTGCGCACGGCGCAGATGTGGGAACGGACCGGCGCCCGCTTTGCGCCGTGGCTGGCGGGCGGCGTGCTGATGGTCGAGGCCCGCAAGCATCTGCTTTCGCCATCGGGGCCGGGCCTGCGCGAGCAGGTGCGAAACCCGTTGCGCGTGCTGGAGGGAATCCCGCAGCCGGGCGCCCAGCCGGCCTGAGACACGCCGACGATTCTCCGCAGGTCGAGACGTTTCGCCGCAGCGCAGCGCCGCAGACGCGGGAAGGACGGGAAAAAGCCTGTCCGCAAAGGCTCACGGACCCGTGTCCTCGGCGGTTGCGGGTCAATACTTCCTCTGCTACACGCTTCGCCAATTCGGGAACATGCCGCTAGCGCATACCTCGGGCAACAACGCCCGCCAGGTGGATTGGCGGAGAACATCGAAAGGGTGAACGTGTCCGGGACGGCATCGATTTCATCGGGCATTGCGCAACGCTATGCCACTGCTCTTTTCGAGTTGGCGACGGAAGACACTGCGGGGTTGGCAACGCTGGAACGCGATGTCGATGCGCTGTCTGCGGCGCTGGCCGACAGTGCGGATTTCCGCGAGGTCATCAGTTCCCCCGTCTACTCGCGCGACGATCAGGCGCGTGCCGTGGCCGCCGTTGCCGGGGCGCTGGGCCTGTCCGCGCTGAGCACGAACACGCTGGCGCTGATGGCATCCAAGCGGCGCCTGTTCGTGCTGCCGCAGTTCGCCGCCGCCCTGCGCGACCTGATTGCCGACGCCAAGGGCGAGGTCACGGCCGAGGTCACCTCGGCCCGCGCGCTGACCTCGGGCCAGGCCGAGAAACTTGCCAAGGCGCTGTCGGCCAATGTCGGCAAGACCGTCAAACTGAATGCGACCGTCGATGAAAGCCTCATCGGCGGTCTTGTTGTCAAAGTGGGCTCGAAGATGATCGACACCTCGATCCGTTCCAAGCTCGCGGCCCTCCAGAATACAATGAAAGAGGTCGGATAAATGGGTATCCAAGCAGCTGAGATCTCTGCGATCCTGAAAGAGCAGATCAAGAACTTCGGTCAGGACGCCGAGGTTGCCGAGGTCGGCCGCGTGCTGAGCGTCGGCGACGGGATCGCCAGGGTGCATGGCCTCGACAACGTTCAGGCCGGTGAGATGGTCGAGTTTCCGGGCGGCATCCGCGGCATGGCGCTGAACCTGGAAGTGGACAACGTCGGTATCGTGATCTTCGGCGACGACCGGTCGATCAAGGAAGGCGACGTCGTCAAGCGCACCAAGGCCATCGTGGACGTGCCCGCGGGCGAGGCCCTGCTGGGCCGGGTCGTGGACGGGCTTGGCAACCCGATCGACGGCAAGGGCGAGATCAAGACGACCGAGCGCCGGGTAGCCGACGTGAAGGCGCCGGGCATCATCCCGCGCAAGTCGGTGCATGAGCCGATGGCGACCGGGCTGAAGTCGGTGGACGCGATGATCCCGATTGGCCGGGGCCAGCGCGAACTGATCATCGGCGACCGCCAGACCGGCAAGACCGCCGTGGCGCTGGACACGATCCTGAACCAGAAAGCCTATAACGAGGCCGCGGGCGACGACGAGTCCAAGAAACTCTACTGCATCTATGTCGCCATCGGGCAGAAGCGTTCGACCGTGGCGCAGTTGGTGAAGAAGCTGGAGGAAACCGGCGCCATCGACTACACGATCGTCGTGGCCGCCACCGCGTCGGACCCCGCGCCGATGCAGTTCCTGGCACCCTATTCTGCGACCGCGATGGCGGAATTCTTCCGCGACAACGGCCGCCACGCGCTGATCATCTATGATGACCTGTCCAAGCAGGCGGTTGCCTATCGCCAGATGTCGCTGCTGCTGCGCCGCCCGCCGGGGCGTGAAGCCTATCCCGGCGACGTGTTCTATCTGCACTCCCGCCTGCTGGAGCGGTCGGCCAAGCTGAACGAGGATTTCGGGGCGGGTTCGCTGACCGCGCTGCCGATCATCGAAACCCAGGCCGGCGACGTGTCGGCCTATATCCCGACCAACGTGATCTCGATCACAGATGGGCAGATCTTCCTCGAAACCGATCTGTTCTATCAGGGCATCCGCCCGGCGGTGAACACTGGCCTGTCGGTCAGCCGGGTGGGATCGTCGGCGCAGACCGATGCGATGAAGTCGGTCGCCGGGCCGGTGAAGCTGGAACTGGCGCAGTACCGCGAGATGGCGGCATTCGCGCAGTTCGGTTCGGACCTCGATGCTGCAACCCAGCGCCTGCTGAACCGCGGCGCGCGTCTGACCGAGCTGATGAAGCAGCCGCAGTATTCGCCGCTGACCAATGCCGAGATCGTCTGCGTGATCTTTGCCGGCACCCAGGGTTTCCTGGACAATGTCGCGGTCAGGGACGTGGTTCGCTTCGAAGCCGGACTGCTGAAGCACCTGCGCAGCAAGCACAGGGATCTGCTGGACGACATCACCTACAACGACCGCAAGGTCAAAGGTGACCTGGAAGAAAAGATCCGCGCCGCGCTGGACGAATACGCCAAAGACTTCGCCTGAGCGCGGGGCAGGGGGATAGCTCATGCCGAGCCTCAAGGATCTGAAGAACCGGATCAACAGCGTCAAGTCGACGCGGAAGATCACCAAGGCGATGCAGATGGTCGCCGCAGCCAAGCTGCGCCGCGCGCAGGAGGCTGCCGAACTGGCGCGCCCCTATACCGAGCGCATGAACGCGGTGATGGCGGGCCTTGCGTCCTCCGTCGGCGGCAGCGACACCGCGCCGCGGTTGCTGTCGGGCACCGGCGCCGACAGGGTTCATCTGCTGGTGGTGATGACGTCGGAGCGGGGCCTCTGCGGCGGCTTCAACTCGACCATCGTGCGGCTGGCACGGCAGCGCATTCAGGAGCTTCTTGCCCAGAGCAAGGAGATCAAGATCCTGACCGTCGGCAAGAAGGGCCGCGAGCAGCTGAAGCGCGACTACGCCAAGCATTTCGTCGCCCATATCGACCTGACCGAGGTGAAGCGCGTTGGCTATGCCAATGCAGCAGAGATCGCCAAGGACGTGCTGGCGCGCTTTGACGCGGGCGAGTTCGACGTTGCGACGATCTTCTACAACCGCTTCCAGTCGGTGATCGCGCAGATCCCGACCGCACATCAGATCATCCCCGCGACCTTTGACCTGGACGCGGTGGAGACATCGACGCTCTACGATTACGAGCCGTCGGAAGAGGCGATCCTGGCCGACCTGTTGCCGCGCGCGCTGGCGACGCAGATCTTCACCGCGCTGCTGGAAAACGCGGCGTCGGAACAGGGCGCGCGGATGAGCGCGATGGATAATGCAACGCGCAACGCGGGCGACATGATCGACCGGCTGTCGATCCAGTACAACCGCTCGCGTCAGGCCGCGATCACCAAGGAACTCATCGAGATCATTTCGGGCGCCGAGGCGCTCTGACGGAACCGGAGAAACGAGATGGCAAAAGCGAAAGCAACCGGCAAGGTGACCCAGATCATCGGCGCCGTCGTGGACGTCCAGTTCGAGGGCGACCTGCCCGCGATTCTGAACGCGCTGGAGACAGTGAACAACGAGAAGCGGCTGGTGCTGGAAGTGGCCCAGCACCTGGGCGAGAACACGGTGCGCGCCATCGCCATGGACGCGACCGAAGGCTTGGTCCGCGGTGCGCCGGTGACCGATACGGGCGAACCCATCGCGGTGCCCGTGGGTGACGCGACGCTGGGCCGGATCCTGAACGTGATCGGCGAGCCTATTGACGAGAAGGGCGACGTCAGTGCCGCCGAGAAGCGGCCGATCCACCAGCCGGCACCTGACTTTGCGTCTCAGTCCACGGAATCCGAGATTCTGGTCACCGGCATCAAGGTGATCGACCTGCTCGCCCCGTATTCCAAGGGCGGCAAGATCGGCCTGTTCGGCGGCGCCGGGGTGGGCAAGACGGTTCTCATCATGGAACTGATCAACAACATCGCCAAGGTGCACTCGGGCTATTCGGTTTTCGCCGGGGTTGGCGAGCGCACGCGTGAGGGTAACGACCTTTATCACGAGATGATCGACTCGGGCGTCATCAACATCGACAAGCTGGACGAATCCAAGGTGGCGCTGGTCTACGGCCAGATGAACGAGCCGCCGGGCGCGCGTGCCCGCGTCGCTCTGACCGGCCTGACGCTCGCCGAGCAGTTCCGCGACCAGTCGGGAACCGACGTTCTGTTCTTCGTCGACAACATCTTCCGCTTCACGCAGGCGGGTTCCGAGGTGTCGGCGCTTCTGGGCCGGATCCCCTCGGCCGTGGGTTATCAGCCGACGCTTGCGACCGACATGGGCGCGCTGCAGGAACGGATCACCTCCACCAAGGCGGGCTCGATCACCTCGGTGCAGGCGATCTACGTGCCGGCCGACGACCTGACCGACCCCGCGCCGGCCACGTCGTTTGCGCACCTCGATGCGACCACCGTTCTTAGCCGCGCGATCTCGGAGCTGGGAATCTACCCGGCGGTGGACCCGCTAGACTCCAACAGCCGGATCCTCGATCCGGTGATCGTGGGCGAGGAGCACTATCAGGTGGCGCGCGACGTGCAGGGGATCCTGCAGCGTTACAAGTCGCTTCAGGACATCATCGCCATCCTCGGCATGGACGAACTGTCGGAAGAGGACAAGCTGACGGTGGCCCGCGCCCGCAAGATCCAGCGCTTCCTGTCGCAACCTTTTGACGTGGCGAAGGTCTTCACCGGCTCGGACGGCATTCAGGTGCCGCTGGAAAAGACCATCGACAGCTTCAAGCGCGTCGTGGCGGGCGAGTTCGATCACCTGCCAGAGGCTGCCTTCTACATGGTGGGCGATATCGACGAAGTGATCGCGAAGGCCGAGCGCCTGGCGGCTGCGGCGTAAGGGGGCATGATGGCCAGCACTCTGCAATTCGACCTTGTGTCGCCCGAGCGGCGTCTGGCGTCGCTGCAGGCAACCGAGGTCCAGATTCCGGGCGCAGAGGGCGACATGACGGCGATGGCGGACCATGCGCCGGTCATCACCACCCTGCGCCCCGGTATCCTGAAGGCCGTGAGCACGGAGGGCACGCGGGAGTTCGTGGTCACTGGCGGCTTCGCCGAGATCACGCCCAAGGCGACCTCTGTCCTGGCCGAGCAGGCGGTGCCGGTGGACGAGGTCACCGGAGGCTTCCTCGACGGCCTGATCGCCGAGGCGCAAGAGGCTGCCGCAAAGGCCGGCCCCGAAGCGAAGGCCGAGGCTGACAAGCGCGTGGCCGACTTCCAAATGCTCAAGACCACCCTGCGCGCCTGACCGCGCAGGATGCGAGAAGTTGCGTGACGGGCGGCCGAAAGGACCGCCCGTTTCGTTTTGTGGCGGTTCAGGCTGGCAGCTCCTCGGCCTCGCCGACCGGACAGCAGCGATACTCCTGGCTCTTCTCAAGAAGCTCGATCTGTTTTTCGAGCAGCTTGTTCTCCAGCGCCTTGCGTTCGAGATCCAGCATGATCGACTTCTGCCGCGCGTCGTCGCAGACGTTACAGGGGTCGATGCACCCCTTTACCACGATGGCTTGGGTCGGCAGGCAGGAGACCCGCTCGAAGCTCAATTCTGCCTGCAGCTTGGGCGAGACGGTGCCGCCGACCTTGTCGAGGATGCCGACCCTGACCAGATCGCGGTCGACCGTGTCCAGTGCCTTCTTGCGCACCTCGGCCGGAATTGGCGCGGGCTGCGCCGTGGCGGTAGCGGTGAAGGCCGAGGCGAGCGTCGCCGTCCGTGTCAGCCCCAGCCCGCCGGCCCCGCCCAGAACCGCGGGGTTCACGATACCCTCGCGCCGGGCGACCGCGCTGGTCTGCCCCGAGACCTCGGTTTCCAGACGTTGCGCGGAGGTGGCGAGCACCCCCGTCGGGATCACCCCGATCTGGCTGGTAGGCCGCAGCGGCCGGGTCTCAACCGCCGTATTGCCGGCAGGGTCGATCACCCGGCGCAGCACGGAGACGATGCGGAACCGCACGGTCTGCTTCTTCATCAGCTGGTAGGCGAAGTAGGTGACAGCATGGCACTCGTTCCTGTTCTCGAACACGCGTGACGCCGACTCGAACGCGTCTTCGCTTTCGCCCTCGGCATGGACGCGGCTCTGCACCTCGCCCATGGCGATGGAACTGGCTGCGCGGGTGCCCTGCACGGTGCGTTCGTGCGAGGATTCCGCGTGGCGCTTCAGATCCGACATGAAGTCGAAGCTCGACTCGGACGAGAAGCTGCCCTCGACCCGGGCATTCGGGCGGCCGAAGATCGCCGAGGTCCAGTTCGAGACGCTGCCTTCGGTCTCAAACTCGCTGTCGCTGCGGCTGCCGCCCGAGGCAGAACTGGTCTGGCTCAGGTCGGACATGAAGCGATCCATCGACGACATGTACCAGGTCTCTTCGGACGCCTGTTCGTGGCGATACGAGACCTTGGATTCGGAATCGAAGGTGAAGCGGGTGTTGCGGGACGAGGTGTAGAGCCGCACCTTCTCGCCCGGCAGGAGCGTGGTGGAATAGACCACGTCACCCAGAGACAGCGGGCC
>JBJHCH010000049.1:0-23859 GCA_050485905.1 Paracoccaceae bacterium
CGCCAGTTGAATCCGACCTGGGGCGGGTTTGGGGCGGTGTCGTGCCGCGCGGCGTCCACCTCAGGCCCGCATGCGGGCGGGTGCCATCGGGGTCAACCGTTCCGCGTATTTCCGCACCATCTCGGCCAGCATCGCCTCGCCAGGGCAGGAGGGGATCGAGGCGATTGCGCCGGACAGGATGTCCGTCAGCCGCCGGATCGCACCCTGCACGCCAAGTTCGGCGACCGCGTTGGGTCGCGCATGGATCGCGTCCTGCCCGGCGGGCTTGCCCAGCGTCGCCTCGTCATAAAGCGCGTCGCGCAGATCGTCGGCGACCTGAAACGCCTCGCCGATGCGAGCGCCCAACTCTTCCCACGGCTCGGCATCCTGCCCGGCCGCGATCGCCCCCATCTGCGTGGCTGCAATAAACAGCGCGCCGGTTTTGGCGCGGTGATAGGCGGACAGATCGACGGCCGCTTCGCTCTCCCAGCCCTGTCCGGCGCAGATACCGTTCGGACTGCCGGTGCGGCGCGCCAGGGTCGTGACCAGCTGCACAGCGCGCATCGGATCACCGCCGGCGGCACGGCCCAGCACCTCAAAGGCCAGAACGATCAGGCTGTCGCCGGTCAGCAGCGCCAGCGGCTCGGAATAGGCGCTATGGACCGAGGGCTTGCCGCGCCGCATGTCGGCATCGTCGAAGCACGGCATGTCGTCATGCACAAGGCTCGCGCAGTGGATCAGCTCCAACGCCGCCGCTGCCGCATCCGAAAGTGCGGGCCGGTCGTCGCCACAGGCCAGTGCCACCGACATCAGGATCGTGGGTCGGATCCGCGCGCCGCCGGGCGTCACGGCGTAGTTCAGGGCCGAGGCGAGCTTCGGTGGCGCGGCGCCTTTCTGCGCCGCGCGGATCGCCTGTCCGATGGCAGCCTCGATACGTGCCGAAAGCATGGCGCCCCCTGTTCCGCTACTGTCCACATCAACTGACAATATGGTTGTAAACTAGAATGGACAGTCTATCCTCATGAGTCAACGGTGTTGGACAGGTGATGACGCGGGCAGGCGACAGGGTGGTGGTGATCGGCGCGGGCGTTGGCGGGCTCGCGGCGGCGATCCGCCTCGCTCATGCCGGGCTGTCAGTGACGGTCGTCGAGGCTCAACCCGGCCCGGGCGGCAAGATGCGCTGCCTGCCAAGCGCGGCTGGGCCAGTGGATGCGGGGCCGACTGTGCTGACCCTGCGCGGGGTGTTCGACGATCTGTTTGCCGAGGTTGGGGAACGCTTGTCCGATCACGTCACGCTTGTCGCTGAAACGATCCTCGCGCGTCATTGGTGGCCCGATGGCAGCACACTTGATCTTCATGCGGACCCACAGGCCAGCGCCGCCGCGATCCACGCCTTTGCTGGACCGCGCGCTGCGGACGAGTTTCGCGCCTTCACCGCCCGCGCCGCACGGCTGTTCGATGCCTTCGACACCCCGATGATGCGCCGCGCCACGCCCAGCCTTACCGGGCTGGCCAGCGTCGTGATACGCGACCCGGCACTGATCGGCGCGATGGCCCCATTGACGACGCTAGCCCGCAGCCTGTCGCACCGTTTCAACGACCCGAGGCTTCGTCAGCTTTTCGGGCGCTATGCCACCTATGTCGGCGGATCGCCCTATGCCGCGCCCGCCCTTCTGGCGCTGATCTGGTCAGCCGAGGCACGCGGGGTCTGGCGCATCGCAGGTGGCATGCACCGGCTGGCAGAGGCGATGGCATCGCTTGCGGCGCGGCGGGGCGCGGCACTGCGATATGACTGCCGGGCCGCACGGATCGAGGTGCAGGGCGACCGGGTGGCGGCAGTGCATCTGGCAGACGGCACCCGCCTTGCCGCCGACAGGGTGGTCTTCAACGGCGACCCCGCGGCCCTCCACCGCGGCCTGCTGGGTCCGGCTGCACGTGGGGCCGTGCCAGAAGCGGCCGTGCGCCCACGAAGCCTGTCGGCCCATGTCTGGGCATTTGCCGCCCGGCCATCCGGCGCCGACCTTTCGCATCACAACGTCTTCTTTTGCGCCGACTACCGGCGCGAGTTTGACGATCTGGCCGCCGGGCGCATGCCAGCCGACCCCACGCTCTATGTCTGCGCACAGGATCGCGGTGGCGCTGTGCCCGAGGGGCCGGAGCGTTTCGAGATCATCATGAACGGCCGGCCAATCCAGGACGGCGCGCCCACGGACCCAAGGGAGGCAGAGACATGTCGGACACGGGTTTTCGACACACTCGCCCGCTTCGGGCTGCGCTTCGATCCGGCGCCACCGGACAGTGCCTTGACGACACCAGCAGGGTTCGCGGCGCTGTTCCCCGGATCGGACGGTTCACTTTACGGCCGCAGCCCGCACGGGATGACCGCGGCTCTGAGGCGACCGACCGCGCGGACGGCGGTGCCGGGGCTATATCTGGCGGGGGGCGGGGCGCATCCCGGGGCGGGGATCCCGATGGCCACCCTTTCCGGCCGGCACGCGGCCGCGACGATTCTGGCGGACCTTGCTTCGACATCGGCGTGCCCCCGAACGGCTACGCCTGGTGGTATCTCGACGCGATCAGCGACTGCGGCGAGAAAGCCCTCAGCATCATCGGCTTCATAGGGTCGGTCTTCTCGCCCTGGTACCGCTGGTCCGGGCGCCGGAATCCGGCCGATCATTGCTGCCTGAACGTGGTCACCTACGGCCGTGGCGGGCGCTGGACGATGACCGACCGGGGTGAAACGGCGCTGCGTCTGTCGGCCGATAAGCTGCGGATTGGTCCGTCATCGATGCACTGGGACAGCACGCAACTGGTCGTGGACATAGACGAGGCCACCCTGCCCCACCCCGGTCGCCTGCGCGGTCGTGTGGTCCTGACGCCCGCCGCAATCACCTCGGTCGAACTGCCGCTGACTCCAGACGGCGCCCATGTCTGGCGGCCCTTTGCGCCGGTTGCAGAAGTCTCTGTCGATCTGAACCAGCCCGGTTGGCGCTGGCAGGGGCATGGCTATCTCGACGCCAATTTCGGCACAGCCGCGCTGGAGGATGATTTCAGCTACTGGACCTGGGGCCGCTACCCGACGCCGGATGGCGCGGTCTGCTTCTACGACGCGACCCGACGCGACGGCAGCACGCTGGCCTTTGGCGCGGCCTTCGACCGGCAGGGGCGCGCGACGCCGATCGCCCTGCCGCCGAAAGCCCCGCTCCGGCGGTCCCTGTGGGCCGTGCGGCGCGAGACGCGGGCGGATGCCGGCCACCAACCCCGGCAGGTCAAGGCTATGCTCGATGCTCCGTTCTATGTCCGATCGGTGGTGCGCACGCGCTTCGACGGCGTGGAAAGCAACGGGGTGCACGAGGCGCTGGACCTGAACCGCTTTCGCAGCCCGCTGCTGAAACCGCTTCTGGCATTGAAAGTTCCGCGGCGACGGCATTGGCAGTGGGAGGACTGACGCCGCACCTCAGCCGGTGAGCGGGACCATCGTGCCGAGCAGGATGGCGACAAGCGCCCCATCGGAGTGAACCTCGGCTTTCACGATTGTGAGTCGGCGGCCGGCCTTGATGACTTCACCGGTGGCAACCAGCAGTTCGCCGGCTGCGGGGCGCAGCAGGTTGATCTTCATCTCGGACGTCAGAACCTCGGACCCCTCGGGCATCAGGCTCAGCGCGGCGTAGCCGGCCGCTGAGTCGCCCAGCGCAAAGGTCAGCCCCGCATGGGCCACACCGTGCTGTTGCCGCGCGCCGGGCAGGATCGGCGCCTCGATCCGGCAGGTGCAGGGGCCAAGCGCGACCAGCCGCGCGCCAAAGGTCGCCATCATTGTCTGGCGTGCGAAACTGTCGCGGATTGCGGCCTCATGCTCGGGTGTCATGCGCTGGCCCTTCCCTGTCTGGTCCTGTGGCGCGGCATCGGGATCGCATGAAGCCGCTTGCCCAGAAGCACCGCCCGCGCTCCGGCCCCCATCAGATCGGACAGCACCGCACTTTCGGTCGGCAGCCCGCCGGTATAGGTGCCATAGGCAGGCAGGATCACGCGACCGGCGTCAATCAGGAAACAGGGCCGCGCGATCCGCGCGCCGGGTGCCGCGATCCGTGCCTTTGGGTGGTAGTGGCCCGAAACCTCGCCCGCCGCCACCGGATCGGCGATGTGGCGAAAGGTGAGCGGCCCGCGCATCAGCGCCGCGCGATGCGTGCCTGACAGCACCAGCGGGCCGGGATCGTGGTTGCCCTCGACCCAGATCCATTCGCGCCCGGCCTGCAGGCGTGCGATCCACAGTAGCATCTCCTCGGGTAGCGCCGCGGCGGCGGTCCGGTCGTCGAACGTGTCGCCAAGGCAGACCACCGCCGCGGGATGCAGCGCGGCAATGTCGGCATCCAGTCGGGCCAGCGTATCCGCCGTCTCGAACGGCGGCAGCAGTGCGCCACCGCGCCGGGCCATACGTTCCGATTTCCCCAGATGCAGGTCGCTGACTGCCAGCAGCCTTTCAGCGCGCCACCAGAGCGCGCCCGAGGGCAACGCGGTCAGCTCGGCACCCGCGCAGCTGAAGTCGTAGTTCGTCATGCGCCTGCGATGCCCCATCTGCAGCGGTCAGGCAAGCCCGGCCTCGGCCATCAGCCGCTCCGCCGCCTCGGCCACCAGCCGTTCACGCCCCGCGCCATGGACCGGCATGCGGCCGGGTTCGAGGAACAGCGGCGCGGCGAGAGGTGTCACGCGCGAAAGACGAACATGGTCGATGCGGTCTTCGATCCGGTCCAGCATCTCCTCCACGCGGCCGAAATCGATCATCCCGCGCATCGCCTCGTCGCGTGTGATCTTCAGCAGCAGATGGTCGGGATCGTATTTGCGCAGCGTGTCATAGAGTATGTCCGACGAGAATGTCGCCTGGCGCCCGGTCTTGCGCTGGCCGGGCGTGTTGCGGTCGATCAGCCCGGCGACGATGGCGCAGGCCCGGAACGTGCGCTTCATCACCGCATTGCCCGCGAGCCACCCCTCCAGCCCAGCGCGCAGCGCCTCACGGTCGAACATCGGCGCGGCGTCGCGCAGGGGCTCCAGCCCCCAGATCAGCGTGGCGTAGTCGGTGGCGACGAAGCCAAGCGGCTGATGCCCCGTCTCCTCAAGCCGCTTGGTCAGCAGCAGGCCCAGCGTCTGCTGACCGTTGCGCCCCGCAAAGCCGTAGACGCAGACGTGCTGGCGGCCATCATGAGGGAAGCTTTCGATCAGCAGCCGGTCGGGTGCCGGCAGGCGAGAGAACTGTCGTTGCAGCGCCAGCCATTCGGCCGTGTGGCGCGGCAGGTCCGGCCAGCGGTCCTGACCGAAGATCTGCAGGATGCGATGCGTCAGCAGGGTCGATGTGGCGAACTTGGTACCGTTGAACACGGCCACCTTGGGGTCGCGCGCGGGTTGGCGGGTCACCTCCACCACCATCTCGCGCAGGCCCTCGTACCGGACAACCTGCCCGCCGATCAGGAACGTGTCACCCGCAGTCAGTGACGCGGCAAAGCCTTCCTCTACCTCGCCCAGCGGGGTGCCACCCAACCGGCCCTTCAGCCGAACCTTAAGCGTCTCGGTGTCGATGATCGTGCCGATGTTCATGCGGATGCGCCGCGCCGCGCGGGGGTCGCGCAGTTGCCAACAGCCGTCTCGCTGCACCAACCGCTGCCAGCGGTCGTAGGCCCGCAGCGCATAGCCGCCGGTGGCCGCGAAATCGAGGCAGGCGTCGAAATCGGCGCGCGACAGGCCGGCATAGGGGCCGGCGCTCGTTACCTCGGCAAACAGCGCATCGGCGTCGAAGGGGCCACAGGCCGCGGCGATCAGGATATGCTGGCAGAGCACATCCAGCGGCCCCGGCCCGCGCGGCTCTCCGTCCAGCGTCCCCTCGCGCACCGCCTGCAGCGCGGCGTGGCATTCCACCACCTCGAAGCGGTTGGCAGGCACCAGCCGCGCCCTGGACGGCGCGTTGTAGCGGTGGTTCGCACGGCCGATCCGCTGCACCAGCCGCTTCACGTTCTTGGGCGCGCCAACCTGAATGACCAGATCGACATCGCCCCAGTCGATCCCCAGATCCAGGCTGCCGGTGCAGACGATGGCGCGCAACTCGCCTGCGACCATCGCGGCCTCCACCCGCTCGCGCTGTTCGCGCGACAGGCTGCCGTGATGGATGCCGATGGGCAGGCCGTCGGAATTCGCAAGCCAGAGGTCGTGAAAGAAGATCTCCGCCTGAGCGCGGGTGTTGTGAAAGATCAGCGTGGTGCGGTGGGCGCGGATCTGCTCCAGGATCGCCGGGATCGCGTGTCGCCCGCCGCCCCCGGCCCAGGGTGGCGGCGTGCCCGCGTCCAGCATGGCGATGTCTGGCGCGGGACCGGGGTCGGCCAGAATGATCCGTGCGGGATCGGGATGGCAGGCAAGGAATCGGGCGATGGCATCCGGATCCTCGACCGTCGCGGACAGGCCCACCCGGCGCAGTTCGGGCGCAAGCGACTGCAGCCGCGCGAGGCACAGCATCAACTGGTCGCCGCGCTTCGATTCCGCCAGCGCGTGGATCTCGTCCACCACCACCCGCTGCAATCCTGAAAGGATTCGCGGTGCGTCCTCATACGAGATTAGCAGCGCCAGACTTTCGGGCGTCGTCAGCAAAATATGCGGCGGGTCTGCGCGTTGGCGCTTGCGCACGGTCTGGCTCGTGTCTCCCGTGCGGTCCTCCACCCGGATCGGCAGTCCGGCCTCGGTGATCGGCGTGGTCAGGTTGCGCCGGATGTCGGCGGCCAGCGCCTTCAGCGGGGAGATGTAGAGCGTGTGCAGCCCTGCGCGCGGGTTCGCGGCCAGATCGGCCAGCGTCGGCAGGAAACCCGCCAGCGTCTTTCCCCCGCCCGTTGGCGCGATCAGCAGCACGGCCGGATCGTCCGCTACCGAAAGCATTTCCGACTGATGCGGATGCATCTGCCAGCCACGGCGGGCGAACCATTCGGATAGAGGCGGGGGCAGCGCGGACATGCAGCGAATGTAGGCTGCTGCGCGACAGGCGAAAGCCCCCTCAGCGGCGGGGCGTCAGTCTGCCCAAAGCGGCCTGAACTGCGCGGGGGATTGACTGATCGGCGCCAGCGGGCGCCGCGTCCAGCCCGCTTTCGATATCCTTGACCAGAATCGCGATCGTGTTGTCGGGCGACAGCCCGTCGCGGGCGAACTCGATCGCATCGAAGTTCGAGGCGAACCAGTTCTGCCCAGACGAGGTATGGATCAGGTCGCGCAGCCGCCGCTCGTCGATTCCCTGCGCATCTGCCCAGTCCAGCACAAGACGGGTCATCGCGGTATTCGTCGCGGCCAGCAGGTTGTTCAGAACCTTGGCTGCCATGCCTGCGCCGAAATCGCCCATCCGGTGGAAATGCCGCCCCATAGCCGCGAACAGCGGCTGCAGCCGGTCCAGGTCCGCCGCGTCGCCGCCCAGCATGAACGACAGCCGCCGCTCCTGCGCCGCCACCGCGGCCCCGGACATCGGCGCGTCCACCAGCCGCAGCCCCGGTAGCCTGTCGGCCAGGCCGCGGACGTAGCGGGGCGAGAGCGTGGAGCAGATAACGACAGTGTCCAGATCGGTCGCGCGGCGGGCGAAACCCTGGGCGCCGAGCAGCACGTCATCGGTCTGTGGCTGATCGCGCACCACGGTCAGCAGGATGCGCAGCCCGCACGCGAAGGTGTCAGGATCGTCGGTCAGTGCAGGGGCGAGCGTGCCGAAATCGCCCGGCGGGCGGATGTCGAAGCCGCGCGCGTCAAAGCCTGCATCACGCAGCCCCTCCAGCATCGGGCCGCCCATGCGGCCACAACCGGCAATGCCGATGCCGGTCAGACTCACCGGGCGATTATCTCTTCGCGCACGAACATGTTGGCCCAGGCGCGGTCGATCAGGTCGGGCGTCATCTGATACGGTATCCCCTCGAACTGGCAGATCGCTATCATCTGGTCGATCAGGAAGACCGGCTGATAGTTCGCATAGTTGTTGTCGATCTCGGGATACTTCACCTGCAGCAGATGCGCTAGCGCCGTGTCGTCCAGCGGCATGCCCTTCTTCTTTGCGATCAGGGCAAAGATCTTCAGGAAGTTCTCCTGATTGGGGCCGTCGATCTTGATCTTGAAGAAGATCCGGCGGAGCGCCGCGCCGTCGAAGATCTCGTTGGGATGGAAGTTGGTCGAAAAGATCACCAGCGTGTCGAAGGGCACCACGAACTTCTCGCCCGATTGCAGAGAAAGGATGTCGTAGCTCATCTCCAGCGGGACGATCCAGCGGTTGATCAGCGCCTGCGGCGGTTCCGCCTGGCGGCCGAGGTCGTCGACGATGAAGACGCCGCCGGTGGATTTCAGCTGCAACGGCGCCTGATAGGTCCGCGCCGTGGGGTTGTAGGTGAGATCCAGCATTTCCAGCGTCAGTTCGCCACCGGTGATGACCGCGGGTCGCTCGCACAGGATGTAACGCTTGTCGAACCGATTGTCGGTGCGGCGGAGGGAGCAGGGGTCTTCGGCTTCGGCAGCAATCGCGCGGTGCACGATGGGGTCGTAAACGGTGATGACCTGGCCAGAGAACTCGATCGCCCGCGGGATGTAGATGTTTTCGCCCAGCGCGTCGCGGATGCCGTTCGAGATCGAGGATTTGCCGTTGCCCGGCGGGCCGTACATCAGGATCGACCGGCCCGACCCGACCGCCGGGCCAAGATGGTCGATCAGACTGTCCGGCAGCACCAGATGGCCCATCGCACCCAGTAGCCGGTCGCGGGTCAGGGCCATGTTGCGGATCGACTGCTGTTTCACCTGCTCGCCATAGGCGGCCAGCGGCACGGGCATCGCGCCATAGTATTCCGACTGGGCCAGGGCATCCAGCGCGCGGGCCTTGCCGGATTCGGTCAGCTGATAGCCCATCTCGCCGCCCGAGGTGGCGTGCAGCGTGCCGGTCGCCTCGATCAGCTTCTGGCTGCGGCCGGCGTCGATCAATTCCTGGGTCACCGGCACCGGCAGGCAGAGCGTGCGGGCCAGATCGCTGACGTAGTCGAGGCTGGTGCGGAACATCGTCTTCAGAAGGATGTCGCGCATCATCACCGGGCTGAGCCCGGTATCTGCCGCGCTGCGCGGCGGGGCGGGCGCGAGGACGCCTGCGGTCGTGGTCTGGATGTTCATATCTGCACCCCTGTCGGAACCCGGCGCAATTGTGCCGAAAGGGCCTTTCGGGAAGGTGAACGACGCCACGGGGTGGCGAATTTGGTCAGTTTGCGCCGGTCGTCTTGATGTTCAGCTCCTCGCCGCAGTGCTTGCAGTGGATCGCGTCCGTCTCGTGGCGGGTCAGGCCGCAGTTCGGGCAGCGATGGTTGACCTTGGCCGGCAGGAAGATCGCGCGGGCCAGCCGGAAGAACAGGGCGACCCCCATCACCATCATGAAGACGGCCAGCAGCTTGCCGCCCGGCGTTGTCATGGTCAGGTCGCCGTAGCCGGTCGTCGTCAGCGTGGCGACGGTGAAGTAGAGCGCGTCGATGTAGCTGGTGGCGTGGTCGCCGTTTTCGAACTGAAGCACGAAGACGACCGAGGCGGAGACGAAGATGAAGACGAGCAGGTTCACGGCGGCGAGGACGGCCTCTTCATGCTCGCGGAAGAAGGCGGTGTCGCGGCGGAGGTCGCGCAGGACCTGATAGGAATGGATCAGCCGGAGCGCGCGCAGCACCTTCAGGAAGGCGAGGTTCGCGCCGAGGATCGGGGCGAGGATCAGCGAGGCGATCACCACCAGATCGGCCAGCGTGTAGATTCGGGTCAGCATCCGCCAGCGGTCGGGGGCGATCCAGAGGCGGGCCGAGAGGTCGGTCAGGATCAGGGTGCCGACAACGGCCTCGGCCCAGATCAGGGTTGGGCTGGGCGGCAGGGGCGCGGTCAGGATGAAGAACACGATGGTGGCGAGGTCGAGCGCCATCAGCCCGTAGCGGAACCGGGCGGCATCTCGGCTGCGGCCGGTGTAGAGCTGGGTCAGGATCTGCTTCATGGCCCCATGAAATGGCCGGGTGCGCGGGATCTGCAAGCCGATTGAGGGCGGATCGGCGGATCAGGCCCGTCTGCTCACACGTGAGCAGAATCTCAACCCGTTGAAATTCCACGATTCCGTGATTTTTGTTAACCTGATCTCAACCCTTGCTCACGGTCTGCGCGGGTCAGAGGATGCCGCTTTCGGGCAGGAAGCGGCGCGTCACGGCGGCTTCCTGCATCTGCATCAGGCGGTGCGCATTGGTCATGTGGTCGCGCAGGATCGCCCGCGCCGCCGCGCCGTCGCCGTCGCGCAGCGCCTGCAGCAGGCGGGCCTGATAGTCCTTGCCGCTGGACCACAGTTCGGGATTCGGCGGGGTATAGAGACCGCGCGCGACGGTGATCTCTGCCAGCAGGTTCGCGGTGAAGCGGATCAGGAAGCGCAGCAGCGGATTGCCCGACATCTCTGCCAGCAGCGCGTGGAAGCGCAGCGAGGCGATGTGCTGCTCGCGTTCCTCCTCGGCATCGGCGGCGGGACGGGAGTAGCTGGCCATCACGGCGCGCAGCGCGCCCAACTGTTCTTCGGTCAGCTTGCCGGCAAGGCTGGCGGCAAGCTCCGGTTCCAGCGCCTCTCGGATCTGGTAGATGTCGTCGATCGACAGGTGCTGGAAGTAGAAGTAGTTGCCCAGTAGCGCCGCCGCGCGCGCCTCGGACACCTGATGGACGAAGACGCCGCCGCCGGGGCCGGTGCGGGATTTCACCAGCCCCTGCGCCTCCAGTATCCGCACCGCCTCTCTGATCGTGCTTTTCGCCATGCCGAACCGGTCGATCAACTCGGTTTCCGTGGGCAGGCGCTGGCCGGGCTGCCAGCCCTCGTCCATGACCCATTGCTTGATCGCCTCGGCCACCCGCTGCGGCCGGGTCAGGCGCGGCTCAGGGGTCGAGGGGATGGTGGCAGGCGGCAAGCTGGTCTCCTTCGATGGGGCGCAGGGCGGGGGTTTCCGCCCGGCAGAGGTCGGTCGCGCGCGGGCAGCGCCCGGCGAAGGCGCAGCCGGGGGGCGGGTTCAGCGGGTCGGGCAACTCGCCCGCCGCGCCGCCGCCCAAGGGCCTGCCGACCACCGGCGCGCTGTCGGCCAGAAGCTTGGTATAGGGGTGGCGCGGCGCGGCGAACACCCGTTCGGCGGGGCCGGTTTCCACCACCGCGCCGAAATAGAGCACGGCGATGCGGTCGCTGACCGCCTCTACCACCGCAAGGTCGTGGGAGATGAAGAGATAGGTCAGGTTGAACTCGCGCTTCAGGTCCGCGAGCAGGTTGAGCACCTGCGCCTGCACCGAGACATCCAGCGCCGAGACGGGTTCATCGAGGATCAGGATTCGCGCATTGGCGGCCAGCGCGCGGGCGATGCCGATGCGCTGCGCCTGCCCGCCGGAAAATTCATGCGGATAGCGGTCGAGAAACTCGGGGCGCAGGTTCACCGCGTCGAAGATCTGGGCGATGCGGTCGCGGCGGGCGGCGCGGTCCATGCCGTGCAGGCGGACCAGCGGCACCTCCATGATCTGCCGGATGGTCTTGCGCGGGTTCAGGCTGCTGACGGGATCCTGAAAGACATACTGGATCAGCCGGCCAAAGGCGGCGGGGTCGGCGCGGTCGAGCGCGCGGCCCTCGATCTCTATGGTGCCGGATGTGGGCGGCAGCAGGCCCACCAGCATCCGCGCCAGCGTGGATTTTCCGCAGCCGGATTCGCCGACGATGCCCAGCGTCTCGCCGGTTTCCACCTCCAGCGAGGTGGGGTGGACGGCGCGGACCAGCGCGCGCGGCGGGCCGAACAGGCGTTTGCCGACCTCGAAGGTGCGCGACAGGTCGGTGGTTTTCAGAGCGAGGGTCATTCCGCGGCCTCCACCCGTGTTTCGGGATGGATGCAGCGCACCTTGCGGGCGCCGCCCGACAGCGGGATCTCGCCCTGCCGGCAGGCGTCGGTCGCCTTGTCGCAGCGGGGCGCGAAGGCGCAGCCGGCGGGCAGGCTGTCCACCGCCGGCGGCAGGCCGGGGATCGCCGCCAGCACCCGGCGCCCGGCGCCGAGTTCCGGCACGCAGGCGATCAGCCGGCGGGTGTAGGGATGGGCGGGGTTTTCCAGCACCGTGGCGGTCGCGCCCTCTTCCACGATGCGGCCCGCATACATCACCGCGACCCGGTCGCAAAGCTGGCCGACGACGCCGAAATCATGGGTGATGAACAGGATCGCCAGCCCCCGGTCACGGCGCAGATCATCGAGCAGGGAGAGGATCTGCGCCTGCACGGTGACGTCCAGCGCGGTGGTGGGTTCATCCGCGATGATGACCTCTGGCTCATTCGCCAGGGCCATGGCGATGCCGACGCGCTGGCGCATGCCGCCCGAGAGTTCGTGCGGATAGGCCCGCGCGCGGGCCTTTGGGTTGGGGATGCGGACATCGGCCAAGAGTTTCTCGGCCCGCGCCATCGCCTCGGCCCGCGGGATGCGGCGGTGGCACAGGATCGCCTCGGCCAGCTGGTCGCCGATGCGGTAGAGCGGGTGGAGCGTGGCGAGCGGATCCTGAAAGATGTAGGCGACGCGGCTGCCGCGCAATTCGCGCAGGCGGGCATAGGGCGCGCCGATCAGATCCTCGCCGTTCAGGCGCACCGCGCCGCCGGTGATGACGCCGGGGGGCGAGGCGACGAGGCCCATGACCGACAGCGCGGTGACCGACTTGCCCGAGCCGCTCTCACCGATCAGGCCGACACATTCGCCGGGCTTCAGGCTGAGAGAGACGCCGCCCACGGCGCGGTAGATGCGCTTTCCGACGTGGAACTGGGTTTCCAGAGCGTCGATGCGCAGCAGGCCCTCGCCCGCCGGTTCCGGCGCGGCGGCGCGCTTCACCAGCGTCGCCGCCATCGGGCGCGACAGCGCGCCCGACCGCAGCCGGGGGTCGAGCGCATCGCGGATGCCGTCGCCCAGGAGGTTGATGGACATCACGATCAGCAGGATCATCACGCCGGGCACGATGGAGGTATGCGGAGCAGAGATCATGGCCGAGCGCGCCTCGCCCAGCATCGAGCCGAGATCCGCCTGCGGCGGCTGCGAGCCGAGACCGAGGAACGACAGGCCCGCGGTTTCAAGGATCATCCAGCCGATGGTGGTGGACATGGCGATGACGATGACCGGGACGACGTTGGGCAGCACCTCGGTCAGCAGGATGCGGGTGTGGCCCATGCCCGAGAGGCGGGCGGCGTCGATGAACTCCTTGTGCGCGATGCCGACGGTGATGCCGCGGATGTTGCGGGCGAAGAAGGGGATGTTGACCACCGCGACCGCGATCAGCGCGTTCATCAGACCGGGGCCGAGGGCGGCGACGATGGCGAGCGCCAGCAGGATGTAGGGAAAGGCCATCAGCATGTCGACGCCGCGCATGATGGTGTTGTCGGTGCGCCCGCCGAAATAGCCCGCGATGATGCCGATGGCCGCACCCACGGTGCCGGCGAGAATCGCGGCCGCGAAGCCCACCGCGAGGCTGAGCCGCGTGCCCCACAGCAGCCGCGACAGCAGATCCCGGCCCAGGTGGTCGGTGCCCAGCAGATGGCCGTCGGCCAGCGGGCGCAGGAAGCGGTTGGCGGTATTCGTGACGTTGGGCGGGTGCAGCGGCAGCAGCGGCGTGATCAGCGCCAGAACCACGATCACCCCCAGCACCACCGCGCCGAAGCCCGCCAGCCGGTTGCGGAACAGAAGCGACAGGAACACGCGCATCCCGCCCCCCCTTCAGGTCTTGATCCGGGGGTCGAGCCAGGCCTGCGCCACGTCGACCAGGATGTTGAAGCCCACGTAGCAGGCCGCGACGAAGACGACGCCGCCCTGCACCAGCAGGATGTCGCGCTTCAGGATCGCATCGACCAGCATCCGCCCGATGCCGGGCCACTGGAACACCATCTCGATATAGACCGCACCCGACAGCACGAACCCAGCCTGGATGCCCAGCACCGGGATGATCGAGACCATCGCCATGCGCAGCGCATGGCCCCAGATCACCCGGCGCTCATGCACGCCCTTGGCGCGTGCGGTGCGGATGAAATCCTGCCGCAGCACCTCCAGCATCGCGGCGCGCGAGAGCCGCGCCACCACGCCCGTCGCCACCACCGACAGCGCCAGCGCGGGCATGGTCAGGTGGCGGATCAGGTCGGGCAGGTCGCCGCCGCCAAAGATCGAATACATCCCCGACACCGGCAGCCAGCGCAGGTTCACCGCGAAGAGCAGGATCATCATCATGCCGAGGAAGAACGACGGGATGGAGATCCCGAGGATCACGGCGAAGGTGATCGCCTTGTCCGCGAAACCATACTGCCGCGCGGCCGAGACGACGCCGGCGACGATGCCCAGCAGGGCGCAAAGGACAAAGGCGGTGCCGGCAAGGATCAGCGTGGCCGAGAAGCGGTCGAGGATCTCATCCAGCACCGGCCGGTTCAGCGCGAAGGAGCGCCCGAAATCGCCCTGCAGCAGGTTGCCGATCCAGACGAAATACTGCTGCCACAGCGGCCGGTCGAGCCCCAGATGCCGGTTCAGACGCTCCACATTCTCGGGCGTGGCATAGCTGCCAAGAATCGCGGTGGCCGGGTCGCCAGGGATCATCGCCATGATCAGGAACACGATCACCGTGATCCCGAACAGCACCGGGATGGCCGAGACCAGCCGCTTCAGGATGTATCCGCCCATCGCTTCCTTCCCTGCACCGCGGGTCGGGCTTCATCTGCCCGGACCTATCCGTGGGGGTGAGTTGGCGCAGCCGGGAGAGCGAGGGGGGCAGTCGCCCCCTGCCCCGGCCTCAGTTCTTCACCACGTCCTTCAGCAGCAGGAAGAACGACGGCTCCAGCGCAAAGTTCTCTACCCGGTCGCTGGTCACTGCGTTCTGCTTCCAGTTGGCGATGAAGACCCAGGGCGCATCTTCCTGAACGATCTCCTGCATCTCCTTGTAAAGGCGCGCGCGCTCGTCCTGATCGGTTTCCACCCGCGCGGCCTCCAGCAGCGCATCCACCTCGGGGTTGGAATAGTAGCCGGAGTTGAAGCCGCCCTGATCGGGCCAGGCGTCGGTGCGCAGCGCCAGGAACGGCAGCGTGTCGGGGTCGTTGGTCATCCAGGCCATCTGCGCCATGTCCGCGCGCCCCTCCAGCCCCGGATTCACCCGACCGAGGAAGGTGTTCCACTCGTAGGTCTCGATCGTCACGTCGAAGCCCACGGCGGCCAGATCGGCCTGAATGGCGGTGCCCATCGGCACCGGGTCGAGCATGCCGGATCCGCCCTCGGTGACATAGAAGGTCAGGCTCGCGCCCTCGGCCCCGGCCTCTGCCAGCAGTTCGCGGGCGCGGTCGGGATCATGGGGATAGGGTTCCAGCGCCTCGTTATAGGCCCAGGCAAAGGCCGGTGGCGTCGGGCCTGCGGCGATCTCGGCGGTGCCTTCCAGCACGTCCTCGACCAGCGCGCGCTTGTCGATGGCGTAGTTCGCGGCCTGCCGCACGCGGACATCGGCAAAGGGGCCTTCCTTGGCGTTCAGGATCAGGAACCACAGGTGCGGCCCGGCCTCCTCGACCACGCTGAAGCCGGGGCCGTCGAATTGCGACAGCGCCACGGGCGGCACCTCGACCATCATGTCGATGCCGCCCGACAGCATCTCGGCGGTGCGCGTATTGGCATCGGTGATCGGGCGGAAGACCACCGCCTCGGACGCGGCGGTGCCATCCCAGTAATCCTCGTTCCGGGTCACGACCACGGCCTCGTTCGACCGCCATTCGGCAAACTGGAACGGCCCGGTGCCCGATGGGTTGCGGCCGAAATCCGCCCCATGCTGCATCACCGCGGCGGGCGAGACGATCAGCCCGGTGGGATAGGCGAGGTTCGACAGGAAGGGCGCATAGGGCTCGTTCAGCGTGAAGCGCACGGTCAGGTCGTCCACCGCCTCGACCGACTGCACCGCGCCGAAGAAGAAGGACAGCGGGAAGGGGCCGGTGTCGTGATAGGGGTGGTCCTCGTTCAGCATCCGCTCGAAGTTGAAGACCACCGCCTCGGCATCCAGCGCGCTGCCGTCGTGGAAGGTCACGCCCCCGCGCAGGGTGAAGGTATAGACGGTGCCGTCGTCGCTGATCTCCCACGCCTCCGCCAGCGCCGGTTCCACCTCCAGCGTGCCGGGGGCATAGCGGACAAGGCCGTCATAGAGGTTCATCAGGATGCGGAAGTCGTTGACCGCGGTGACCGCATGGGGGTCAAGCGCCTGCGGCTCGGCGATCTGGCCCACCACCAGCACGCCCGGCGGCGTCTGGGCGAGGGCGGGCGCGGTCAGCGCCGTGGTGGCGAGCATCGCGGCGGCGACGAGACCGAGGCCCCGGCGGGTCAGCGAAGTGATGGGCATTGGAAGGACTCCCCGTTCTGGTTGGCCGTATCGGTTCTTCTTGTTCGTAAATTATCATGATAATTTGCCTTCGTCAAAATTTTCATGGTAAATTGGAACAAACGAACGAAAGCGGGGCCATGACCTTTTCACTTCTTGCACAGGATCCGGGCACGGGCGCCCTGGGCGGGGCGGCGGCGACCGGCAGCCTGTGCGTTGGCGGCTGGGTGCTGCGGGGCGATTCGCGGGACGGCATCTCGGCCTCGCAGGGGGCCGCGCCCTCGACCATGTGGGGAGAGGACGTGCTGGTGCTGATGCGCGACGGGCTGGCGGCGGCCGATGCGGTGGCGCAGGTCACGGGCGCGGATGCCGGGCGGGACTGGCGGCAGCTTTCGGCGCTGGACCGCGGGGGGCGTGTCGCGGCCTTTACCGGCGCGCGCAATACCGACTGGCGCGGCAGCCGGGCAGGCGACGGGATCGTCGCCGCGGGCAACCTGCTGACCGGACCCGAGGTGCTGGAGGCGGCGATGGAGGGATTCGCCGGGGCGCGCGGCAGCTTTGCCGAGCGCCTGATCGCCGCGCTTGTGGCCGGGGAGCGCGCGGGGGGCGACAGCCGGGGCCTGCAATCCGCCGCGCTGCTGGTGGTCAGCGACGATACCGCGCCGCTGAGCCTGCGGGTGGACTGGGCCGAGCGCCCGGTCGCGGCGCTGCGCCACCTTCATGACCGGACGCGGGAAAGCCCCTATGCCGAATGGCTGCCGACCGTGCCGACCCGCGCCGACCCGGCACGCGGCGGATCGTAGTGCGGCGCGCGAGCGGGGGATATCCGGCCCGAGGGTGGTTGTATTCCCCTGCGCAAGGCGGCACTAATCGGCCCGAACGATTGGGGAGGACAGGATGAAACTGCTGCGTCACGGGCCTGTTGGGGCCGAACGGCCGGGAATGCTGGCTGCGGATGGCACGATCCGCGATCTGGCCGGTGTGGTGGCCGATATCGGCGGCAGCGCGTTGCTGCCCGAGGGGCTGGCGCGGCTGGCGGCAATCGATCCGGCGAGCCTGCCGGAGGTCGATCCGGCGACGCGGCTGGGGCCGTGTGTTGCTGGCACGGGCAAGTTCATCTGCATCGGGCTGAACTTCGCCGACCATGCCGAGGAAAGCGGGATGCAGGTGCCGCCGGAGCCGATCATCTTCATGAAGGCCAGCAGCGCGATCTGCGGGCCGAACGACGACATCCTGATCCCGCGCGGATCGGAAAAGACCGACTGGGAGGTGGAGCTGGGCGTCGTCATCGGCAAGCCGGCGAAATATGTCTCGGAGGCTGACGCGCTGGATCATGTGGCGGGCTATGCGCTGACCAATGACGTGTCGGAGCGGGCGTTCCAGGCGGAGCGGGCGGGGCAGTGGACCAAGGGGAAAAGCTGCGACACCTTCGGCCCGATCGGGCCGTGGCTGGTGACGCGGGACGAGGTGGCCGATCCGCAGGATCTGAAGATGTGGCTGACCGTCAACGGCGAGACGATGCAGGACGGATCGACGCGGACGATGGTTTACGGGGTGGCCCATATCGTCAGCTACCTGAGCCAGTTCATGACGCTTCAGCCGGGCGATGTGATCTCTACCGGGACGCCGCCGGGGGTGGGGATGGGGATGAAGCCGCCGCGTTACCTGAAGCCGGGGGATGTGGTCGAGCTGGGGATCGAGGGGCTGGGGACGCAGCGCCAGACTTTCGTGGCCGACCCTGCCTGAGAAAGCGGGAAAAGGGCTGGTGTCCACGCGTGGACAAAAAGTCAAGTCACTGTAATATAACGAACTTCGATTTTCTGTTAACCGTGGCTTAACCCTTTCGGGATGCCGAGGGTGCCGCGGGCATGGCCCGCGACACCCCGTTTTGGCACTGTTGGATCAGCGCGGGCGACCACCGCCGCCGTTGCCGTTTCCGTTACCATTACCACCACCGTTACCGTTGCCATTGCCACCGGCATTGCCGTTGCCCTGGCCCGGATTTTCGGAGCCGTTGGAATTGCCGCCGCCGCCCGGATTGGTGCCGTCGCCGCCACCCGAGGCGTTGCCGTTGCCGCCAGCATTTCCGTTGCCATTGCCGTTGCCGTTGCCGTTACCGCCAGCGTTGCCGTTGCCGTTTCCGTTGCCGCCGCCGGTCTCACCGCCGGTTTCGCCACCAGTCTCGCCGCCAGTGCTGCCGCCGCCGGTTTCGCCGCCAGTGCTGCCGCCACCAGTCTCGCCGCCGGTTTCGCCGCCAGTCTCACCGCCAGTGCTGCCGCCGCCGGTATTGCCAGCGCCGTTGCCGCCACCGTTACTGCCGCCATTGCCGGTGTTACCGGCGTTGCCGCCTTCACCGGCGCTGCCGGAACTGGACAGGATCGTCGCGGTCGGCCCCTCGACCAGCGTCAGGGCCAGATCGGGGCAGTTGGTCGCCATGTAGTTGAAGATGCGCTGGAAATCCGGGCTGCGCTGAAATGCGCGCGCCAGCCGCGGGGGCAGCGGTTCGTAGTCGCAGGTCTGATCCAGACGCGTGATCTGGGACACGTCGAAGGCATGGGCGGGCACTGACCACAGCGCAGCCGCAGTCAGAGCGCACGCGAGCGTGCGCAGCGAAGACTTGTACATGATATGGAACCGTTTCCGGGGGTTGATGTCGTAACCTGCAAAGGTGACGGCCAACTACTGCCCCGCCATGCCCCTGCACGCCTTTGATAAGCGCGCATTACACCAATTTTAGGCAGTTGTGTAAAAAATTTGAGCGGATGCCCGCTTATGACGTGACGTCACGAAAGTTAATGCTTGCGCTGCCGGATTCCCGGTTCCGATCCAGCGCCGGATCAGCCGCGGATTCCGGCGAAGCGGGCCTGCCAGTCGGCCCGTTCCTCGTCGGTGATCTTGCGGAACAGGTTGTCCGGCACCGTGAAGCCGTGACCGGCGGGAAGCTGCGACAGGGCGGCCCCGGCATCGCCGGGCCATGACCAGTCGTCGCAGTCCAGCGCCGCCATGATCGCGGCTGCGGCGTCGGGGATGAAGGGCTGCGACAGCACCGCGTAAAGCCGCATCAGGTTCAGCGACAAGCGCACGATGGCGGCGGCGGCGGCGGGGTCATCCTTCACCACCGCCCAGGGTGCGGCGGCTTGCAGGTATTCGTTGCCCAGCACCCAGATCGCGCGCAGTTCCGATGCGGCCTTGCGGACCTCCATCGCCTCCATATGCCCTTCATAGGCGCGGATGCGGATGGCAAGGTCTGCGATCAGCGCCGTTTCGCGGTCGGTCAGCGCGCCGCCCTCGGGCACCACCTCGCCGAATTTCGAGCGGCAGAACTTGGTCACGCGGCTGGTGAAGTTGCCCAGCACATCGGCCAGATCCTTGTTTACCGAGGCCTGGAAATTCTCCCATGTGAATTCGCTGTCCGAGTTCTCGGGCGCGTGGGACAGAAGCCACCAGCGCCAGTAGTCGGCGGGCAGGATGCTGAGCGCCTGATCCATGAAGACGCCGCGGCCCTGGCTGGTGGAGAACTGGCCGCCGTCATAGTTCAGGTAGTTGAACGACTTGATGTAATCGACCAGCTTCCACGGCTCGCCCGATCCGATGATCGTGGCGGGGAAGCTGAGCGTGTGGAAGGGCACGTTGTCCTTGCCCATGAACTGCACGTAGCGGACATCATCCGCGCCTTCGTCGGTGCGCCACCAGCGGCGCCATGCGGCATCGTCCAGCCCGTTCGCATCGGCCCATTCGGCGGTGCCGGCGATGTATTCGATGGGGGCGTCGAACCAGACGTAGAAGACCTTGCCCTCCATCCCCGGCCAGTCGGCATCGCCCTTTCTGACCGGCACGCCCCAGTCGAGATCCCGGGTGATGCCGCGGTCCTGCAGCCCGTCGCCGTCGTTCAGCCATTTCCGGGCGATGGAGGTGGTCAGGATCGGCCAGTCGGTTTTCGAATCGATCCAGTCCGACAGTTCCTTCCGCAGTTTCGATTGCAGCAGGTAGAGGTGCCGGGTCTCGCGCACCTCCAGATCGGTGGAGCCGGAGATGGCGGAGCGCGGGTTGATCAGGTCGGTGGGGTCAAGCTGCTTGGTGCAATTCTCGCACTGGTCGCCGCGGGCACGGTCGTAGCCGCAGTTCGGGCAGGTGCCCTCTATATACCTGTCGGGCAGGAAGCGGTTGTCGGCGTGGGAATAGACCTGTTTCTCTACCCGCTCCTCGATCAGGCCGTTCTCGGCCAGCCGGCCGGCGAAATGCTGGGTGAGCGCATGGTTGCGGGCGCTGGAGGAGCGGCCGAAATGGTCGAAGGACAGGCGGAAGCCGTCGGCGAGGTCTTTCTGCGTCTGCCACATCTGCGCGCAATAGTCGGCGACCGGCTGGCCCGCCTTGGCGGCGGCAAGCTCGGCCGGTGTGCCGTGCTCATCCGTGGCGCAGATGAACATGACCTCATGCCCGCGCGCGCGGGCGTAACGGGCATAGAGGTCGGCGGGAAGCTGGCTGCCGACAAGGTTGCCCAGATGCTTGATTCCATTGATATATGGAATGGCAGAGGTGATCAGGATCCGTGCCATGCGGCGCCCCTTGGCTGGTGTCGGCCCGCTTTACCGGAAGGCGCGGCGACATGCCAGCGATCAGGCGCCCGCGCGTTCCGCCTCTGTCAGGTCGGTGATCAGCGTGGCGCAGGACCGGCCGCGGTGCTTGGAGGCATAGAGCGCGCGGTCGGCATCCATCAGCATCCGGTCGGCATCGGGGCGGTCGTAGAAGGTGGAGAGCGTGGTGCCGATGGAGCCGGCGATGCGGCAGGGCTGCCCCTCGTGGTCGATGGGCTGGGCGAGGCGGACAAGGATGCGGGTGGCGACGGCGGCAAGCCGCGCCTCGTCGGCGAGGCCGGGCATGATGATGACAAACTCGTCGCCGCCGACGCGGGCAATGGTGTCGGAGGTGCGGGTCTCCTCGACCAGCACGCGCGCCACCTCTCGCAGCACATGGTCGCCCGCCGCATGGCCCAGCGTGTCGTTGACCTGCTTGAAGAAATCGAGGTCGAGATGCATCAGCGCAAAGCTTTTCCCGGTGGCGATGGCGGCGGCGAGCGCCTGGTCCATCGCCCGGCGGTTGCGCAGGCCGGTCAGCGTGTCGGTCAGCGCCTGTTCCTCGGCCGCCGATTTCGCCCCCTGCAGGCGCTGGTTCAGGTCGCGCAATTCGGCCATCACGGCGGTCTTGGCCTCGGCCAGGAACAGCAGATCGACGGTCAGGTCGGTGGCGGCGAAATCGGCGTCGGTCAGGTCATGGTCGCGCACGGCGTCGGTGACCGCATGACCGAAGGACAGGTTGACCAGCACCCCCTGCCCCGCCGCAAGCGGCACCGCGACGCCGCGCAGATAGGTTGCAGGCGGGCGGGCAAAGAGCAGATGCAGCCGCTGGCCCACGGGCTGCGCCAGATCGACCGGGTCACGGCCTCCGGCGCGGCGCGGCGCGAAACACTCGGCAAAGGCCGCGCCGATCAGCGGCCGGTCGCCCGCGATCTTGCGCAAGGTGGCCCCCGCATCGCGGATCGTGCCGTCCGGCCCGACCCAGACGAACATCGGCATCAGCCAGCCCAGCGCCTGCGGCGAGAGCGAAAGCGCGGGATCGGCCCGCAACGAGATGTTCACGGCGCCACCGCGGCGAGGCGGAACGCCCGCCCTTCGGCAAACTGGTGGTCCAGAAGCTCGACCTCGATCCGTTCGGTATCGCCATGGGTGCCGACATGGTCGAGCAGTACAAGCGCACCGTAATCATCGGCCATCGCGCGCAGCACGCCGACCATCACATGCCCGAACCCGCGGTGCGGGCCGGTGCAGGCCAGCGCGTAGTGCCCGTCGCCGAGATCGGAAAGCTCCAGTTGCGGCAGTTCCAGATCGGGTACCGCCAGACGACCGCGGGCCGGCAGATCGTCGAGGGATTGCAGGAAATCCTCGAACCCGACGCCGCTGAAGCGCAGCAGACGGCGCAGGGATTCGAAGCTGGGATTGCTGACCAGATAGGTGCCGAGATCTTCCAGCAGCCCGTCGCGTGGCCGCGACAGCGCCTCTGACGCCTCGCTCAACACCGCGTCGGTCAGGGCGTCGTCGTAGCTGAGCATCGCCTCGAACCCGCCCGCGCCAACACCGGCACGCTCGGCCACACGCGCCCAGAGCGCGGGGCCGTAGGTATCGCGCAAAAAGCACTGGATCGACCTGTTGATCAGTCCGTGCATGGCCGTCACCTCGGAATCTCTCGTCGGCAAAGGCTACGGTCGCAGGCTTAACAAACCGCCAATGGCTGAAGCAGGTTGAGGGTCAGAACGTCTCGCCAAAGCGGCTGGAGACCAGGGCTTCAAGCGCCTCGGCCAGACGGGCGGCATCAGGCCCGCTGGTGGTGACGTGGATCGTGGTGCCCTTGGCCGCGGCGAGCATCAGAAGGCCCATGATGCTGTCACCGGAAACCGTCATCCCGTCGCGCGAAACCTCGGCCATGGCGTCATGCGCCTCGACCACCTCGACGAATTTCGCGCTGGCGCGGGCGTGCAGTCCCTTTTCGTTGACGATGCACAGATCGCGCTGAAGGCTTTGGTCCGACTGCCCCAAATGTCATGCTCCGGTGGCTTTTCCGGCAGGCTCCGCCGACATATTGATGCTGTTTATGTATTTTCGCCCCGCGTCAAGCGCCGCGGATACCGCAGGCCCGATCGCCAGATGCCGGGATTTCGCCAGCTTCACCAGCATCGGCAGGTTTGCGCCATAAAGGATGCGCCGGTCGCCGGTCACGCAGGCACGCAATGAAAGGTTCGATGGAGAGCCCCCGAACATGTCGGTGACGATCACGACACCGGCGCCGCGGTCGACCTCTGCCGCAGCGCGGCAGATTTCGTCCTGCTTCTCGGTCCGGTCGTGGTTTTCCTCGATGGCGACGGCCCGGATCCCGGACTGCTTGCCCACAACATGCTCGACCGCCGCAAGGTATTCCCGCGCCAGCCCGCCGTGAGCGACGATCACGATCCCGATCACGCCTCCGTTCAAGCCCATCTCAACTCGTCGTACTCTCTGCGCCGGTCTGGCCTGCGCGCTCCAGTTCCCTGTGACGTTTAGACACTTGCCACCCAGCCTGCGCAAGGGTTGCAGCAAGATTTTCCGCGACCGTGACACTGCGATGCCGCCCCCCGGTGCAGCCGAATGCGATGGCGAGGTGCGCCTTGCCCTCTTCCATCTGCGCCGGTAGCAGCAGCATCACCAGATCGGCAACCCTGGCGAAGAAGTCCGCATAGCGGGCGTCGCCGGTGACATAGGCCGCGACATCGGCATCCAGCCCGTCGCGCGGGCGCAGCTCATCGACCCAGTGCGGATTGCGCAGGAAGCGGCAGTCGAAGACCATGTCCACCCCGGTCGGAAGCCCCCGCTTGTAGGAGAACGACTGCACCGAGACCGCCAGCTTTGCCACCCCGCTGCGGTCGAACCAGCGAGCGAGTTCGGCCCGCAAGTCATGGGGCGACATCCGGCTGGTGTCGATCAGCACGCC
>JBJHCH010000050.1:0-23730 GCA_050485905.1 Paracoccaceae bacterium
GTTCTCACGAAACAGCCGAACGCCGCGCTCGCGCAGCTCGGCCGGATAGGCGGGGGTGAATCGTCTCGTCGTCATGGGGCTCATCCTTTGAGTGTTCTACTCTCCGGTAAACCCGGGGCGGTTCAGGGTGTTGCGCGACTATGCAGAGGATACAGGTGTCGATCTTGACACGATGATGCTGGCAGAGGTCTCGGTCGGAGTCGTAACCGAATTTGTGAAGCGGCGGAGGCAGGAGGGAGTCTCAAACGCGACGATCAACCGGGATCTGACAGCGTTCAACCACCTGTTTCGCTTCGCGAGGAACAAGGACTGGGAGGTGGAGAATGCCGTCGCGCGCTTCGAAAAGCAGGGCATGAAGGAGGGGCAGTTCGACTTTGCAGAGCCGTCGTTAGAGGATATTGAGCGACTCGCGGAGCGGGCGCCGGGCACCCTCCGCTTCCTGCCCCTATTCCTGCGTGCCACTGGCAACCGTGTCACTGAGACGACGAGGGCCCGCTGGTCCGATGTGGAAGGCTTCGGTGCTCCAGATGGCGTTCCGGTGAAGATGTACCTTCGCCACACCAAAGGTGGACGACGCCGCACCATCGTGCTGCCTGACGAAGCCGTTGAGATCCTGAAGCGCATCCCGCGTTCAAACCGGTCTGACTACATCTTCTGGAATGGCACAGATCACGGTTTCTATCAGGACGCATCCAACCTCTTCTGGCAATACGGCCAGGAGACCGCCTTCCGCGCGCGACTGCACGACCTGAGGCACGCCTTTGCTTTGGAGAAGCTGCGAGAAGGCTGGTCGATCTACCGCGTGAGCCGCCATCTGGGCCACCGCTCCGTGCTGACGACGGAGCGCTATTATCTTCATAAGCTGACAGACGACGAAATCGCGCGCGTCAGCTCCGATGGCGACAATGGGATCTGAAAGCGATGATCGAAGAAGAGCCATGGCGCGTCGCGAGACGTGACGCGCCGGGCGGAAGGCGGCCCGTGAGGATGCGGCATTGGAGCCGCAGCAATCGGCGAAAGCGGCCATTCGCGACTCGCCCGTGGCGCGACGCAGTGATCAGGAAGCGACAGGCGCCCTTGTGCGCCACCAAGCAGGGCGGACCAGCAAGGGCGCCCAAAGCCGCCCCTCAGGCGTCAAGAAGGCTGACCCAACAGCGGAGATCCATGCCCATCGCAGCGTCGAGTGAAGGTCCAAGCTCCCTTGACGTGCAGTCTCAACGCTTGAACCCCTTTGTCCAGAACTCGATCACACGCCGAGAGTTCGGTGATAGGCACAGTCGGCCAGTGTACTGCCGTTCAGATCGGCGATGAAGGCGGCTTGCGCATGCGCAAGCCGCGCCTTCAATCGGCACCTTGGCAGCAAGGTGCAGTTGTTGGCGCCAGCACCGAAGCATTCCACCAGTTTCTGGCCTTCTTCGAGCAACGCTACCACGTCACCGAGCCGGATCTCTGCCGCGGGTCGCGCGAGCATCGCGCCCCCTCCACCTCCGCGCCGGGTCTCGAGCAGACCGGCCGCGGCGAGGGTCGAGATCACCTTAGCGAGATGATTGCGCGACACCCGAAACTCTGTCGCCAGTTCGGCCGCGGCAAACGCGCGGTCAGGCTCGCCCGCAAGGCGCATGAGAGTACGCAGTCCGTAGTCGGTGAAGGACGTCAGGCGCAAAGCCGCACTCCTGATTTGGCATTTGAAATGCCTATTATCGTCATGTAACCTGCAAATCAATCTTGCCATGTTCTTTCCCGGCTGTACCGAAAGAAGGCAGCTCACGATGACAGCCAGATCGAGAGATCTTGAACTCAGCGCCGCAGTGTCCCGCCTGACCGCGAGCAAGCACAGGGAAAAGGTCCCTCTTGCAACTTCGAAGCCCGAACGGACCGATGGCAGAGCGCATGCCTCACCTCCTTGCCTGGCGGCAGAGATGGATCCTGCGTATTTCGATCCAATGGCTGTGGATCCTGCTCAAACGCGTGATGTGGCGCGCTGGCGCCGGGCCGAACGCATCCGGCTGGCGGGCTCGAGGGAGGGTCTGGGCCAAGCCGGACGGATGCAAGTTTCGCAGCGGATCAGCCGACACCTGGGCGCGCTGCTGTCCGTGCGCGGGGTCGGGCGGGGAGCCGTTCTGGCCGGCTACTGGCCCATCAAGGGAGAGCCCGACCTGCGCCTGCTTCTGGCCGACTTGAGCCGCTCGGGTGTCATCATCGCCTTGCCGGTGGTGGAAACCCGCGCGGCACCCTTGGTCTTTCGTCGTTGGACGCCTGAAACACGGATGATGCGCGGTGACTGGAATATTCCCGTGCCCCCACCGGAGGCAGTGCCTCTGCTTCCTCAAGTATTTCTCGCCCCCTGCCTCGGCTGGGATGACGGATGCTTTCGGCTGGGCTGGGGCAGGGGTTATTTCGACCGGACGCTCGCGGCGCTGACGATCCGCCCCACGACCATCGGCATCGCGCTATCCGCCGCACGCCTGCTCACGATCTATCCTCAACCCCATGACATCCCGCTTGACCTGATCCTCACCGAGGAGGGCATCGCGGCAAGAAGGACACACGACCCATGACCACCGTCGAACAGATGCGGGTCTGGGCGGGGCCCGCAATCCTGACCTTCGGATTTCGTCCGTTCTTTCTCGGCGCGGCAGTTTGGGCCGCCCTGGCGATGGCGCTGTGGGTGCCGATGGTGTCGGGTCAGCTTGTACTTCCCACGGCCTTTGATCCGGTCAGCTGGCACGCGCATGCCCTGCTTTTCGGCTATCTGGGAGCCGTGGTCGCTGGCTTCCTGCTGACCGCGGTGCCGAACTGGACGGGGCGGTTGCCGATCGTCGGTTGGCGGCTTGGCGTTCTGGCATTCCTCTGGCTGGCGGGGCGCGTGGGCATTTCCGTCTCGGGCGGCCTGTCTGCTGGGCTGGTTGCGCTGATCGATCTGGCTTTTCCGGTGCTCCTTGCGCTTGCCATCGGGCGCGAGATCGTTGCCGGCAAGAATTGGCGCAACCTGATTGTTCTGGGGCTGCTCGCCGTGTTCATCATTGGGAATGCGCTGTTTCACTGGGAGTCCGCGCGCGGAGACTACGCGGCCCAAGGTATGGGTCTGCGGCTGGGGCTGGGGGCAGGGATCATGATGATCGCCGTTATCGGTGGGCGGATCTTGCCCTCCTTCACCCGCAACTGGCTGGTGAAACGGCAAAGCAAGGCCCTGCCAGCGCCGCCGATGCAGACCTTCGACAAGGCGGCGCTCGTCGCGCTGCTGCTTGCCCTCATCCTGTGGGTGGGTCTGCCCCTGCACCCGCTGACGGGGGTGGCACTCGCGCTGGCCGGGGGGGTGCATCTTATTCGACTGTTCCGCTGGGCGGGCCGTCACACACTGGCAGAACCGTTGGTGACGGTGCTCCACGCCGGCTACGCCTTTCTGCCACTGGGCGCATTGGCGATGGCAACCGAAATTCTGTGGCCCGGGTCGTTCGGGATGGCATCCGCGCAGCACCTGTGGATGGCGGGTGCGATCGGACTGATGACGCTGGCGGTGATGACGCGTGCCACACTGGGCCACACTGGCCAGGGACTGACGGCGGGGTCCGGAACGATTTCGATCTATGTGGCGCTGATCGTTTCGGTGCTGGCGCGGGTTGCGGCCGGTCTATGGCCCGAGTTCTCGGCTATGCTCTACGTTGGGGCGGGCATTGGGTGGATTGCTGCCTTTGGCGGGTTCTCGGTCATCTACGGACCGCATCTGATGCGACTGCCCGTCGCCAAACGCACCTGAAAGGCCTGCCAGACGGGTAAGAATACTTTACCTTCGTCCCGCTGGGGCGAAGGGCAGCGGTCGGTATCGCGCCCAGTTCTCAATTGCCCGCCATGTGTTTCAGGGCGAGGAATGGTCGATCAGCGGCGAGGGCTTGGCGAAGCGCTCGATATCCCCCTGATCACGAATGGTGATCCGCGCCCCGTCGACCTCAATGCCATAGGCCTGAAGGCTCTTGAACGCGCGGCTCAGGTTCTCGGGGGTCATGCCGAGGAAGGAGGCGAGGCGCTTCTTGTCGATCGGCAGATCAAAGGCCGATGACCCAGCTTGCCGCCGCTGTTCCCGCAGAAGGTAGTTCGCGAGCCGCTCCAGAGAACCGCGCAGCTTCATTTCCTTGGCGTTGCGGACGACAGCGCGGTAGCACTGCGCAAGTTCGTCGACGATCGAACGCGCAAATCCCGGGTCCAGATCGAACACCCTGCGCACGTCCTGACTGGGGATCAGCGCGATGCGACTCTTCTCCAGCGTGCGCGCCGACATCAGATAGGGTGCGTTTCGGATCGTGGCAGCCAGGATGAAGGTCGAAACCGGTCGCACGATCGCCATGCTGGCCTCGCGTCCGTTCCAGCCCGCAAAAAGTTCGATCGATCCAGACAGCACCACGTGCAGGAAATCCGCCGGCTCGCCCTCGCATATCAATTCGATCTGGCTGGGGAAGTTCTGCACGTATGATGCGCGCATCAGGTCCCGAAACTGCTGTTCTTCCATCCCTGAAAACAGGGGCAGCCTTCGGACGTTATCGAAATGAGAATCAGACATGACAACGAGCAGAGTCCCCTTCCTGGGCGACCAGTGTCTTAGGGTGCCTTGACCAATGTCAAGAATCGAGTTGATCGTCGGTGGCGTGCGGCATGACATCCGTGGGCAAGCCATTTATTTCGCTGCACTTTTCCTGATCAACTGATCCAGATCAAGTCATCTCCGGTGTGCTGGTGGCAAGGCTGCGTGCAATCCTGAAAGGGGTTGCATCGAATACCTTGCCGGAGACTCCGTCATGCAAACCGAAGCCCCAGCCTCACGCGCGGAGCAGAACCGCGCGCTCGGGCTGAGTACCATCGCCTTTACCGCCTGCTTCGCGGTCTGGACGATCTTTTCCATTATCGGCGTCGCCATCAAGGCTGAGCTCGGTCTGAACGACACCCAGTTCGGCCTGCTGGTTGCGACGCCGATCCTGACCGGTTCCATCACCCGCCTGTTTCTCGGCGTCTGGACCGAAAAATACGGCGGACGGCTGGTGTTCTCCAGCCAGATGATCCTGACCGCACTTGCGACCTGGGCGCTGACGCTGGCCGACAGTTACGTCATGTATCTGGTCGCGGCCCTTGGCATCGGGCTTGCGGGTGGGTCGTTCATCATCGGTGTGGCCTATGTGAGCCGCTGGTATGACGCGGGCCATCAGGGCACGGCACTGGGTGTCTTTGGCGCGGGCAATGTGGGCGCAGCCGTCACCAAGTTCGTGGCCCCCTTCGTGATGGTCGCCTATGGCTGGCACGGGGTGGCCTATGTCTGGGCGGCCGGGCTTGCCATCATCGGTGTGTTGTTCTTCCTGCTGGCCAAGGATGATCCCGAATTGGTCGAACGTCGCAGGAGCGGCACCAAGGCGCCCTCGCTCGCACAGCAATTCGCGCCGCTTAAGAACCTGCAGGTCTGGCGCTTCTCGCTCTACTATTTCTTCGTCTTCGGCGCCTTTGTCGCGCTCGCGCTGTGGATGCCGCACTATCTGATCGACGTCTACGGCGTGGACGTGCGGACGGCGGGGATGGCAGCTGCCTCGTTCAGCCTGTCGGCCAGCCTGTTTCGGGCCTATGGCGGACATCTCAGCGACAAGTTCGGTGCCCGCGCCGTGATGTACTGGACCTTTGGCTTTTCGCTGATCTTCCTGTTCATGCTGTCCTACCCGCCGACCGACTACATCATTCAGGGCAAGGACGGCCCGATCGCGTTCTCGACCAGCATGGGTCTGTGGCCCTTCGTGGCGACGCTGTTTGCCCTCGGTTTCTTCATGAGCCTCGGCAAGGCGGCGGTCTTCAAGCACATCCCCGTCTACTATCCGCGCCATGTCGGTGCGGTTGGCGGCCTGGTCGGAATGATCGGGGGACTGGGGGGCTTTTTGCTGCCGATCGCCTTCGGCGCGCTGCTGGACCTCACGGGGATCTATACCTCGTGCTTTGCGTTGCTTTTCGCGCTGGTGGCGATTGCGCTGAGCTGGATGCACCTGTCGATCCGCGCGATGGAGAGGGCTGCCCACGGAGCAGCGCTCGACATGCTGCCACAGCTTCCGGAGATGCAGCCGATCCACCACCCGGAGCGCACGGCAATGCCCCGCACGCTGGAGGACTGGCGTCCCGAAGATCCGAAATTCTGGGAAGAAAAGGGCCGCGCGGTTGCGCGCCGTAACCTCTGGATCTCGATCCCGGCGTTGCTGCTCGCCTTCTCGGTCTGGATGGTGTGGTCGATGGTCGTAGCACGACTGCCCGCTATCGGTTTCGCCTTCGCTTCAGAGCAGTTGTTCTGGCTGGCTGCACTGCCTGCGCTGTCTGGCGCGACCCTTCGCATCTTCTACGGCTTCATGGTGCCGATCTTCGGCGGCCGGCTCTGGACGACCATTTCAACAGCATCCTTGCTGCTGCCGGCGCTGGGGATCGGGTATGCCGTGCAGAACCCGGAGACGCCCTACTTCATCTTCCTTGTGCTGGCGCTGCTCTGCGGCCTTGGCGGGGCCAATTTCGCCTCGTCCATGGCCAACATCGGCTACTTCTTCCCGAAGGCCGAAAAGGGCAATGCGCTCGCGCTCAACGCGGGTCTCGGCAATCTGGGCGTCAGCGTCATGCAGTTCCTGGTGCCGCTGGTCATCACCGTGGGCGTCTTCGGCGCCATGGGCGGCGCGCCGCAGGAACTGTCGGACGGCGGCCAGCTCTGGATGCAGAATGCGGGCTTTGTCTGGGTGCCCTTCATCCTCGCCGCCACCATCGCCGCCTGGCTCGGCATGAACGACATCGCCGATGCCAAGGCCAGTTTCGCCCAACAGTCGGTCATCTTCGGCCGGACCCACAACTGGCTGATGTGCGTGCTCTACATCGGCACCTTTGGCAGCTTCATCGGCTATTCGGCGGGCTTTCCGCTGCTGAGCCGGATCGCTTTCCCTGAGGTCAACGCGCTGCAGTTCGTCTTCCTCGGGCCGCTGATCGGTGCGCTGTCGCGCGCCGGGACCGGCTGGCTGTCGGACAAGTACGGCGGCGGACGAGTCACCTTCTGGGTCTTCGTCGGGATGATCGTCTCTGTTCTGGCTGTGATCCTGTCGCTGCAGGCGGGCAGCTTCCTTGCGTTCTTCGCCGGCTTCATGGCGCTGTTCTTCTTCACCGGCGTCGGCAACGCCTCGACCTTCCAGATGATCCCCGTGATCATGGGCAAGGAAGTTCCGCGGCTGATGCCGGAACTGACCGGCGCCGACCGTGCCCGCCAGATCGCCATGGAGTCGGGCGGGATCGTCGCCTTCACCAGCGCGATCGGGGCCTACGGCGGGTTCTTCATCCCCAAAGCCTACGGCACGTCCATCGCCATGACGGGCAGCCCTATCGGCGCGCTGTGGCTGTTCCTGATCTTCTATGTGATCTGCCTTGCCATCACCTGGGTCGTCTACACGCGCCCCTGTGGCCTGCTGCACGACATCGAACATGGCCGCGTGCCGCAAGGCGCCGCAGCCCAACCCGCCCAGTGACCCGACCGAATGCCCGGGCGGCGTAGGCCGCCGCCCGGGCCCAGACACCCGAAAGGACAGCCCAATGAGCCATCTGCTCGACAAACTGAACTTCTTCCAGAGCAAGGAACTGGAGCAATTCTCGGACGGTTGGGGTCAGACCACCCGAGAGAACCGGGATTGGGAGGACACCTACAGAAACCGCTGGCGGCACGACAAGATCGTGCGCTCGACTCACGGGGTGAACTGCACCGGGTCGTGTTCGTGGAAGATCTACGTCAAATCCGGGATCGTCACCTGGGAAACCCAGCAGACCGATTATCCCCGCACCCGCGCGGGCCTGCCCAACCATGAGCCGCGCGGCTGTGCGCGGGGGGCCTCCTACAGCTGGTATCTGTATTCCGCCAACCGCGTGAAGAACCCGCTGATCCGGGGTGCGCTGATGCGGGCATGGCGCAAGATGCGCGCCACCATGACGCCGGTCGCCGCCTGGGCCGCTATCCAGAATGATTCGATCCTGCGTGCCTCCTATACCAAGACGCGCGGCAAGGGCGGGTTTGTGCGCGCGTCATGGGACGAGGCGACCGAGATTGTCGCCGCCGCCAATGCCTATACCGCCAGGACCTACGGGCCAGACCGGGTATTCGGTTTCTCACCCATCCCGGCCATGTCGATGGTCAGCTACGCCGCCGGCTCGCGCTACCTGTCGCTTCTGGGCGGCACATGCATGTCCTTCTACGACTGGTATTGCGACTTGCCGCCCGCCAGCCCCCAGACCTGGGGCGAACAGACCGACGTGCCGGAAAGCGCAGACTGGTATAACGCGGGTTTCCTGATGCTGTGGGGGTCGAACGTGCCGCAGACGCGCACGCCGGACGCCCATTTCTACACCGAGGTCCGCTATCGCGGTACCAAATCCGCCGTGGTCAGCCCCGACTACTCCGAGGCCGCCAAATTCGGCGATATCTGGCTGAATCCGCAGGCGGGCACCGACGCGGCGCTGGCGATGGCAATGGGCCACGTGATCCTGCGGGACTATCACCTCGATCGGCAGGCCGAGTATTTCGAGGACTACGCCCGCAAGTACACCGACATGCCGATGCTGGTGCGTCTGGATGAAAAGGACGGGCATCTTGTGCCGGGCCGCATGCTGCGGGCCGAGGACTTCGACGGCAAGCTGGGCGAGACCAACAACTCCGACTGGAAGACTGTGGCCTATGATGAGGCATCGGGCCAGATCGTTGCCCCCAATGGGTCCATCGGTTTCCGCTGGGGCGAAGAGGGAAAGTGGAACCTTGAGCAACGCGCCAAGGGAACGGATGCCCAACTGCGCCTTAGCCAGATCATGGATGGCGACCATGATGAGATTGTGGGCGTCGATTTCCCCTATTTCGGCGGCGTTGCCACGGGCGATTTCGTCAAATGCGACCACCCCGAGGTCCTGACCCGAAACATCCCTGCCCGCCGCGTGACCTTGGCCGACGGGTCGGAAGCCCTCGTCGCCACGGTGTTCGACCTGTTCTGCGCCAATTACGGGCTTGATCGCGGCCTTGGCGGCGACTGGGTGTCGAAGGACTTCAACGACGACAGCCCCTACACCCCGGCCTGGGCCGAGAAGATCACGGGCGTGGAGCGCGAAAAGATTATCGCAGTCGCGCGCGAATTCGCAAGCAACGCCGAAAAGACCCGCGGCAAGTCCATGGTCATTCTTGGGGCCGGTCTGAACCACTGGTACCACATGGACATGAACTACCGCGGCATCATCAACATGTTGGTGATGTGCGGGTGCATCGGGCAGGAGGGCGGCGGCTGGTCGCACTATGTGGGGCAGGAAAAACTGCGCCCGCAGACGGGTTGGGCGCCTTTGGCCTTCGCGCTCGACTGGAACCGCCCGCCCCGGCACATGAACTCCACCTCGTGCTGGTATGCCCACACCGATCAGTGGCGCTACGAGACACTCCGCGCGGGCGAGATCCTGTCGCCGACTGCACCGGAAGGCGATTGGGACATTTCCCTCATCGACTACAACATCCGCGCCGAGCGCATGGGCTGGCTGCCGTCTGCCCCGCAGCTGAAAACCAACCCGCTCGAGGTGTCGAAACAGGCCAAGGCGGCCGGCAAGGAGATCAGGGATTTCGTCGCCGAACAGCTGAAGTCCGGCGATCTGGAAATGTCCTGCCAGGACCCCGACGCGCCCGAGAACTGGCCGCGCAACCTGTTCGTCTGGCGCTCGAACCTGCTCGGCTCCTCGGGCAAGGGGCATGAATACTTCCTCAAGCACCTGCTCGGCACCGATCACGGCGTCATGGGCAAGGATCTGGGCGAGGAAGGCGGCGTGATGCCGAAGGAGGCCCGCTGGCATGACGAGGCGCCCAAGGGCAAGCTCGACCTTCTGGTCTGCATCGACTTCCGCATGTCCACCACGGCGGTCTATTCCGACATCGTGCTGCCGACAGCGTCCTGGTACGAAAAGGACGACCTCAACACCTCGGACATGCACCCGTTCATCCACCCCCTTCAGGCGGCGGTGGACCCGGCCTACGAGTCGAAATCGGACTGGGAGATCTTCAAGGCGATCGCCCGGAAACTCTCCGACGTCGCACCCGAGGTGCTGGGGGTCGAGACCGACATCGTCCAGTTGCCGCTTCTGCATGACACGGCCGCCGAACTGGCGCAGGCCCATGTCAAGGACTGGAAAAAGGGCGAATGCGACCTGATCCCCGGCAAGACCGCGCCCAACTACATCGCTGTCGAGCGGGATTATCCGAACTTGTACAAGAAGTTCACCTCGGTCGGGCCGCTGCTGGAAAAGCTCGGCAACGGCGGCAAGGGGATCAACTGGGACACCAAGACCGAGGTCAAGCATCTGCGCGACCTGAACGGGGTCGTGCTGGACGACGGCGTGTCCAAGGGTCAGCCCAAGCTGGAAACTGCCATCGACGCGGCCGAGATGATCTTGATGCTCGCGCCCGAGACCAACGGCGAAGTGGCCGTGAAGGCGTGGGAGGAACTCGAAAAACCCACCGGTCGCCACCACGCCCACCTGGCTGAGGGCGCGCATCACACCAAGATCCGCTTCCGCGATATCGCGGCGCAACCGCGCAAGATCATCTCGTCGCCCACCTGGTCGGGGATCGAGAGCGAGGAGGTCTGCTACAACGCGGGCTACACCAACGTCCACGAGCTGATCCCGTGGCGGACGCTCACCGGTCGCCAGCAGCTCTATCAGGATCACCTGTGGATGCGCGCTTTCGGCGAAGGCTTTGTCAGCTACCGTCCGCCGGTGGACCTCAAGACCATCACCAAGGCCGTCAACAACGACGCGGCCGAGGGGAACCCGCATGTCGTGCTGAACTTCATCACGCCGCACCAGAAATGGGGCATCCATTCGACCTATTCCGACAACCTGCTGATGCTGACGCTCAACCGCGGCGGGCCGGTGGTCTGGATGTCCGAGATCGACGCCCAGAAAGCGGGCCTTGTCGATAACGACTGGGTCGAGGCCTACAACACCAACGGCGCGCTGACCGCACGCGTGGTGGTGTCGCAGCGGATCAAGCAGGGCACGCTGTTCATGTATCACGCGCAGGAAAAGATCGTGAACACGCCCGGTTCGGAAAAGACCGGCCATCGCGGCGGCATCCACAACTCGGTGACCCGCGCCACACTGAAACCCACGCACATGATCGGCGGCTATGCGCAGCTGTCCTACGGCTTCAACTACTACGGCACCGTGGGCAGCAATCGCGACGAGTTCGTGATCGTGCGGAAAATGAAGAAGATCGACTGGCTCGACAAACCCGCAAGCCGGTCCGCAACCCAAGGTCTGGAGGCAGCGGAATGAGAGTTCGTGCGCAAATCGGCAAGGTTCTGAACCTCGACAAGTGCATCGGGTGTCACACCTGCTCGGTCACCTGCAAGAACGTCTGGACCAGCCGCGACGGCGTTGAATACGCTTGGTTCAATAACGTCGAAACGAAACCCGGCACCGGCTATCCGACCGACTGGGAGAACCAGAAGCGCTGGAACGGAGGCTGGGTGCGGTCGGCCAGCGGCAAGTTGCACCCGAAGCAGGGGTCGAAGTGGCGCATTCTGGCAAACATCTTCGCCAACCCTGCCATGCCGGAAATTGACGACTATTACGAACCCTTCGATTTCGACTACGACCACTTGAAATCGGCGCCCGAGATGACCGCCTTTCCTACCGCTCGCCCCCGGTCAAAGATCACCGGCGAGCGGATGGAGAAGATCGAAAAGGGCCCGAACTGGGAAGAAATCCTTGGCGGCGAATTCGACAAGCGGTCGGCCGACTACAATTTCGAGAAAGTGCAGAAAGCGATTTATGGCGAGTACGAAAATACCTTCATGATGTATCTGCCGCGCCTCTGCGAGCATTGCCTTAACCCCACCTGTTCGGCCTCCTGTCCCTCGGGCGCAATCTACAAGCGCGAAGAAGACGGTATCGTCCTGATCGACCAGGAGAAATGCCGCGGCTGGCGGATGTGCATCTCGGGCTGCCCCTACAAGAAGGTTTACTACAATTGGGATACTGGCAAGTCCGAGAAATGCACCTTCTGCTATCCGCGCATCGAGTCCGGCCAGCCGACGGTCTGTTCGGAGACCTGCGTCGGTCGTATCCGCTATCTGGGCGTGATCCTCTATGACGCCGACAAGATCGAGGCGGCGGCAAGTGCCGAGCGCGAGACGGACCTGTATGGCGCTCAGCTCGACGTGTTCCTCGACCCCAACGATCCCGAAGTAATCGCCGCGGCCCGCCGCGACGGTGTGCCCGAGGACTGGATCGAGTCGGCGAAGGTCAGCCCAATCTGGAAGATGGCGATGGACTGGAAGGTCGCCTTCCCGTTGCACCCGGAATACCGGACGCTGCCGATGGTGTGGTACATCCCGCCGCTGTCGCCGATCCAGAACGCCGCCCAGGCCGGCCAGATCGCCATGAGCGACCAGATGCCGGATGTGCGAAGCTTGCGCATTCCGGTGAAATATCTGGCGAACATGCTGACGGCGGGCGACGAGGAGCCCATCGTTCACGCGCTCGAGCGGATGTCTGCCATGCGGCTCTACATGCGGGCGCTGAGCGTCGATGGCGTGCGCGACGAAGGCATTGCCGCCCGCGTCGGCATGTCGGGCCGGATGATCGAGGACATGTACAAGATCATGGCGATTGCCGACTACGAGGATCGGTTCGCAATTCCGACCGCGCACCGCGAACAGAACGAACATGGCGCCGATATCAGCGGCGGCTGCGGCTTCACCGACGGCAATGGCTGTTCCACGGGGAGTGCGGCAAAGACGACCATGTTCGGTGGCAAGAAGAAGGGCTTTGCCCTCCCGACGGAGACATTCTGATGATGGATCGTGCACTCAAGGCGCTGTCCCTGGTCCTGAGCTATCCCTCGCGGGAGCTTCAGGAGGGCATGCCCGAGATCGGGGTCGCGCTTGCCTCGGATCTGCGCATTGCACCGCAGACGCGGGCCGCGCTGAAAAAACTGACCGATGCGCTGGGGCAGGGCGACCTTTACGATCTGCAGGAAAGCTACGTGACGCACTTCGACCGGTCGCGCACGCTCTCGCTCAACCTCTTCGAACATGTCCATGGCGAAAGTCGGGAACGCGGCGGCGCGATGGTCAGCCTGATCGAAACCTATCGGGAGGGCGGGTACGAGCCCGCAACCTCCGAACTGCCGGATCACTTGCCTGTGCTGCTGGAATTCCTGTCAACCCGCCCTGCGTCTGAAGCGAAAGAAATCCTCGCGGACGCGGCGCATATTCTCGAGGCTCTGAGCACCCGGCTTCAGCGGCGCGAAAGCGACTATGCTACCGCCTTCGCCGCCCTCCTGCAACTTTCAGGCAACCAACCGGACGCCAACGCCGTTGCCGACATGCTGGCGCAGCCTGACGACGATCCCGCCAACCTCGCCGCACTGGATGCCGTCTGGGAGGAGACCGAAGTTACCTTCGGCCCTGACCCGAACGCAGGCTGCCCGCAGGTCCGCGACCTTCTGGCCACGATGGACCGGCCCTCCGCCACATCTCTCAACAGGAGCGCATGACATGTTCCGCAGTTTCGATATCGACTTCGTCATCTTCGGGATCATGCCCTATGTCGCGCTGACCGTGTTCCTCGTGGGGTCCATCGCGCGGTATGAGCGCGATCCCTTCACCTGGAAAAGCTCGTCCAGCCAGCTTCTGCGCCGCAAGCAGCTGATCTGGGGGTCCATTCTGTTTCACGTCGGCATCCTCACCGTATTCTTCGGCCACCTGATCGGGTTGTTCACACCGATCTGGGTTCTGGATGCGTTAGGCGTCCCCTATGGCTTGAAGCAGTGGATGGCGGTCCTCATCGGCGGGCCTGCTGGCATCGCGGCGCTGATCGGCTCGACCATGCTCTTGCACCGTCGAATTGCCGATCCACGCATCCGCGCCACCTCGACCTGGCCCGATATCATCATCATGGTCCTGATCTGGCTTCAACTCGTCATCGGCCTGCTGACGATCACCCAGACGCTGCAACACATGGATGGGGCGGGCATGGTTCTCTTCATGACCTGGTCGCAGAGCGTGGTGAGCTGGAACCTGAACGCCTGGACCGAGGTCGTCGATGTGCATTGGCTTTACAAGCTGCACATCTTTCTGGGCCTGATCATCACGATGCTGTTCCCGTTCACGAGGCTGGTGCATATCTGGTCGGGCTTTGCGGCCCCGTTCCGCTACCTTCTGGCGCGGCCCGGCTACCAGATCGTTCGCTCCCGCCGGACACGACCGCTGGAGGAACGCCGCCGCGCCTTTGACAAGTTGCAGGCCAAACGGGCCCCTTCGGCCACACCCGCAGCTGAGTGACAGCGATGAACATGGCCCTTTTCCCCGACGTCGTCGTCAACGGCGAAACCATCCCCTCGGCGACCATCGCCGCCGAGGCTCAGAACCACACGGCGCCCAAGGACAAGCCCGGCATTGCCTGGCGCAAGGCCGCCCAGGCGCTGGCCATCCGGGCCCTTCTGCTGCAGGAGGCGCGGCGGCGCGGACTGAGACCGGCCCCCGAGCGGCTCGCCCCGGGACGGGTCGAAACCGAGGAGGAGGCGATGATCCGCGTACTTCTGGATGAGGCGCTGGTCATCGAGCCGGTGACCGAAGACGCGGTGCGCGCCGAATGGGCGAAAGATCCCGGCCGCTACCGGTCGGCGCCACTCTGGGATGTGTCGCACATCCTCTGCGCCTGCGACCCGCGCGACGATCAGGGGCGCGACACAGCCGAGGCAAGGGCCAGGGGACTTCTGGCAAGGCTGGACGGCAGCGCCCAGGCATTTGCGGCTGCGGCGCGGGAAAGCGATTGCGGGTCGAAGGCATCCGGCGGCCACCTCGGTCAGCTTGGTCCCGGCGACACCGTGCCGGAGTTCCAGTCAGCGCTACAAACCCTTGCCGAAGGCGGCATGTCTTCGGAGCCCGTTCTGTCACGGTACGGCTGGCACATCATCCGGTTGAATGCGACGGCAGAGGGGCAGGTGCTGCCCTACGAAACCGTCCGCCCCAAGATTGCGCAGGCCCTGGAAAAGGCCGCCTGGGCGCGTGCGTCTCGGGAGTTGATCGAAAGGCTCGCGGCAGCGTCGGTCATTGCAGGCGCAACCCTTGCGCCGATCTGAACCGCACGAAAGGCCCGGCTATGAAACAATCAATGCCAGCGCGACGCACCAGCGGTCATTCGCCGACCGACCAGGGTCTGATCGGGACGCCCCTCGATTTCATCAGCGAAGATCACTTGCGCGAGCGCCAGATTTGCGGGCTGATTGAGGAACTGGCGTCGGTAACATCCTTCGACCGACAGGCCGGGCTGACGATACTGCGCTTCGTGAACGAGGAGCTCACGGTGCACCTGCGCGACGAGGCCGAGGATCTGTTTCCGCTTCTTGCGCGGCGCTGCACGGCCGAAGACTGTATCGAAAGCACAATCAACCGGATCAGGCTGGATCAGGACGAGGCCAAGCGCCTGCTGCCCAGGGTCCGCGAGATCCTGTCCCGCTGTCTTGATACCGGGTGCGATCTCTTCGCCGAGGATCGCGAGACCCTGATCCAATTCGCCGGGCATTTGCGGCGGCATCTTGTTGCCGAGAATGCGATCCTGCTGCCGATCGCCCGAGCCCGGCTGACGCGGGCCGACCTGCGGACGCTGTCTGAGCACATGCGGTCACGACGCGGGCTGCCAGCACTGGCCGAGATTGTCGATGCTGATTGATCTGTTGCAGCGTAACCGCGACTGGTCGACGCGGCGCCAGGCGCAGGAGCCGGAGTACTTTATGAGGCTTGCCGCGCTGCAGGCGCCTGAGTTCTTCTGGATTGGCTGCTCCGACAGCCGAGTTCCGGCAAACGTGGTCGCGGGCCTCGATCCCGGAGAGGTCTTCGTCCATCGCAACGTAGCGAACATCGTCCATTCCTCTGACATGAACCTGTTGTCGGCGCTCGAATTCGCGGTCGAGGCGCTCAGCGTGCGCGAGATCATCGTCTGCGGGCACTACGGTTGCGGTGGCGTCAAGGCCGCGACCGACGGTCGGCCGCATGGTCTGGCCGATCACTGGCTGGAGCCGATCCGCCGCCTCGCCCGCAATCATGCGCACGATCTGGCGGGCGAGCCCGACATGGAGGCCCAACGCGACCGGCTGGCCGAACTGAACGTGGTCGACGGTGTGCGGCGCGTCTGCGAAACGCCGATCATGCGCAAGGCATGGGCCAGCGGCGCGAATGTCCGCGTGCACGGACTGATCTATGGGTTGAAGGATGGACGCCTGCGCGACCTCGGCTGCAGCATCGGGCCAGGGGAATGCCCGCAGGAGACTGAAGGATGACGATCCATCGGGCGAGGACGTCACCAGGATGTGGTTGCGACGGGCAGGATGCGCGCACCCCGCTGATTACCATCGACGAGGCGCTGGCCCGGATCGCGGCGCAATCGGTCCCCGTCAACGGGACCGAAACGCTGGCACTGGAACAGTCTGCGGGCCGGATTCTCGCGCGCCCAGTCCGCGCTCGGTCCATGGCGCCGCCTTTCGACAATGCCGCAATGGATGGATTTGCGGTCAGCACTGCTGCCCTGGTCGGAGAGGGGCCCTGGGCGCTGCAGGTAATCGCGCGCGTTCCTGCCGGCCATGGTTCGACGAGTCGGGTGGGCGGTGCTTCGGCGGCCCGCATCTTCACTGGCGCGCCGATCCCCGACGGTGCGGATGCGGTCGTGATGCAGGAAGACGTCGTGCGTGATGGCGACGTCGTCCGCGTCTGCCGACGGCCCGCGCCGGGCCTCAACATCCGCAGGAAGGGAAGTGACATGATGGCGGGGGTCACCGTACTGGACGAAGGTCACAGGCTGAATCCCAGGGCCATCGCCGTCTGTGCTGCGGCCGGAGCGGGCTGCGTCCAAGTTCGCGCCCGGTTGCGCGCAGCGGTGATTGTGACCGGCGACGAGGTGCGCCAGTCGGGCAATACACGTGGCGCCTCCCAGATCTGGGACGTGAATGCGCCGATGATGACGGCGCTACTTACCGATCCTGCCATTGAACTTGCCTTGGTCAGCCATGCGCCCGACTGTCGCAAGGACCTCGCCCGACAATTCGCCGATCTGGCGACCCGGTTTGATCTGGTTGTCACCACGGGCGGCATATCGGTCGGCGAGGAGGATCATGTGAAACCAGCGCTGGGGGAACTCGACGCGGACATCCTGTTCAGCGGCGTTGCGATCAAGCCCGGAAAACCGGTGTCGTTCGGGCGGATCGGTCGGGCACTGTGGCTGGGCCTGCCGGGCAACCCGCTTTCGGCCTTTGTCACCTGGCAGTTCTTTGGCACGGCCCTGGTGCGCCGCCTGACCGGCCAGACCTCCGGAAATCTTCGGCGCAGGCATGCCGTGACCGCCGACACGATCCACCGCAAGGCCGGCCGTTGCGAGCTGCGTCCGGTGACCATCATGGGGTTCGACGCGCAGGGCCGCGAAGTCGTTCGGTTCGAAGAGGCGCTCCACTCCGGCCGGGTTGGTATGCTGCCGGCCACCGATGGATTGCTATTGCTGCCGGCCGAGGCCGACCACCTACCGGCGGGAGCGCTCGTCGAATTCCAGCCCTACCTCGATCGATGGGGTTAAGCAGATACATCTCGCTCACACCAAGGCGCCCGCACCTGCCGACACTCACCTGATCCTTGCCGGTCTGGCTGCACGGCGGAGGTGAGCCCGAACCACGTCGCATGCTACTGGGATCTGATGGCGTTCTCTGACCACCAGTCCACCAAGGTGATCGGCTCGCAACGCAAGCTCCGCGACCGCCCGGGGTTCGAAGTAGAGCTGCTCTCGCGCAATTCGCTACCGACACGCCTTGCACCCTGGGTTCCCGTGAATTGATGATGCTGATGGACGGCCATGGCGGCTCATCTGGTCATCTCCCTGGCCTGGGCGAGGGACCATTCACCTGTCCCATCCCCATCGTCCCGCTTCCCGGTCAGTGGCCGCGCTAAGTGGCCGTGCGCAGTTAACTTGCGCAGGAGCGCTTGGGTCGCACTCCGCCGCTCCCCCTTTGAGCCGCGGAGTGCGGACTTGTGCTCCTGCCGTCGGCAGACCTGCAATGGCCGGCATCTTCGCCCGCAGGTACCACCTTGAGGCGGAGAATGCCCCAGAGCGGAGGGGTATGCGGGACGAGCCGCCTCACCCTGTCCGGCGCTGCTCTCGACTGCCTGTTTCGGCAAGATGCCGCAACCTCACGGGCCGCCTTCCGCCCTCCGTTCCCACACTAAGTGCGATACTGGGCCAAGTCCATCCGGCGGCTTTGGTCTGCTCGGTCGCCTCGCTGTAGCGCGCTCGACCGGCCGCTTCGGAGGTCTACGCCGGGACGGCCGACCGACAGCTTAGGGCCGTCCTTGACTGCAGGGGGCCTCCCTCGCAAGGGGCGGAAACCGGCCGTTCTCCGCGAGCGCGAACGGACCTGTCAGTTATGCGCATTCCGGTCATTCACTCCAAACTGTTGAGCGTATGAAGCACGATCCGGACAGTCGAAACGAGCTCAGCCTTGATCGGTCGTCTTGCCTAACAGCACTAATGATTGCTCTGCCGCCGCCAAGAGAGGACAGCATCTTCTGTCCCGGCGACGGGATCTGCATCACGCCATCGATCCCAGAAATCGACCGTTGCACTGTTTGGCTTGAAGCGTGGCTCCGACACGACAACACGAGTCGGAAGGAGGCTGGCATCGCCAACGACCAGGGCTTCACCAATATCGAGGACCGGTAGGAGATCACCAAAGCCGCCGAGGCTGTCAGGCAGCAGCCGCTTGATGACGGATTGATCGTCGCCGTTTGTCAGCCGCATGGCGATCACGTTGTTGCATTGGCTGAGTACGGTGCGGTTGACTTCGGAAGGTCTCTGACTGATCACCACCAGCCCAACCCCATATTTCCTTCCCTCTTTGGCGATGCGCTCGAAAATCCCGACCGAAATCTCATCCGCTGATTCCGATGACGCGCGCTCCGGGATATACAAATGCGCCTCATCGCAGAACAACGCGATTGGGTGCCGGTTCCCCGGCGGCGTCCACTGGCTCACCGTGAAGATGAGGCGAGCAATCAAACTGACCATGAGCGGCAGGATGTCGGACGGGACCTCCGAGAAATTTATTATCTTGATCCCGCCCTTGCCATCTACCTGCGACCCGCGCCCGCCAATCAGGAAATGCGTCACGTCCGAAAGCCAAGCCATGTCCATGCAGGCCGCTGGTGGCTGGAATATGAACCCGAGGCGGCGATCATTTCGCTTGGCCTCAAAGCGGGCTATAAGCCGGCTCAATTTGTCGAAATACGGCCCCTGTTTTTCGCCTCGCGCGCCCTGGACCATTTCCTGGTTCAATCTCGCCAGTTCAGCATGAACGTTATCGATATTGAACGGCACCGGGCTATCGATAGTGAAGTTCGCCAGAATGTCGGCGTGTTGTAACGGATCGAGCATCGCTCGCTTCGCCTCGGTGATGCAGCGCGTCATCAGCATAGCCTGGTTCGGAGCGTTCTGGTCAGACCGATCTACGAACAAGGCGACCAAAGCCTCATAGCCGAGAAGCCAGAACGGAAGGTGTAGAACACCATCCGCCAGTCCACGATCCTCGCCAACGTCTCCCGGGCCAGCGATCCGCAGATGTCGGAACTCATCACTATCCAGGGTCTGATATTCGCCATGGATATCGAACAGAATGACATTGGCTTGCGGAAGTTCGGCTATCTGGTCCAGAAGACGTGCCGTTGTGTATGACTTGCCGCTTCCAGTACTGCCGACGACAACGGCGTGACGCTGAAAAAGACGGTTTCCGTTCAAGTACGCCCGCGCGTCTTCGTCTAAAACGTAACGACCAAGATCAAGCTGCGGGCCGTCGCCGGAAACCTGTGAGATGACTTGCATGAAGTCTGTCAGGCGCTGACCTTCAAGAGAAAAGCAGTCAGCATCGATTTCGGGCACTGTCTCAAGCGTGCGCTTGAAGACGTTCTCTTTCAGCCCCTCCTTGTCCACGAGCGTTCCAATCAGTGCAACCCGCACAAGGTTGTTCTCAGGCAGCGCGGCTTCCGGGTCTTCCTCAGCCCCGTCTATAGCAGCTTCATCGCCTGCCTTGCGTGTAATGCGAGAGACAATCCCAATCAGGTGCTGCCCGGCCTTCGAGCTTCTTGTCGCCATCAGCCGATTAACCTGAATCCGTTTAAGGCGTTCAAGTTCATCCACACGTACCGTCACGGTCGCGGTATCTACCGCAATAATCTTGCCAAGACTTTCGTCATCGTTGAAATTGAGATTGCCCATCTTTTCCTCCTAATACCCAATCAGCTCGTTCAGTGCGGGCAGCTCCCAATACTTGCCTCCAGCAACAACAACGCCCTCTGGTTTGTCGTGGCTGTAGACCATCGTGCCATCATCATGGTTTTCGAGCGCGAGGTAGTGGCGCCCAGCATTATTCTTCAAGAAGTCTTTAGCTTCGGGCGTGAGAGTGCGTGCCGCCACCAGAATCGGCGTGTTATGCACCCGGCATCGCGTCATTAGCTTCGGGTGTATATGGCTGTCGCGGAAGCCGTAACCAACGCAGATGAACGCGGTCGCAGCGCTTAGCACACGATCAGCGCCTTGAATCGCGCTGCGAAAGGGCTCATCGTGCGTCCGCTGATACTTGCTCACTCCTGGCGTTACGATGAGGGGGATCAAACCGTCCGGCAACTCGCTCGTCATCGGCAGCGACATCACACCCCCTTGTGGATCTGAAAACCAGTCGAGAGACCCGTGGACCTTCCAGACTGTCACCGTCCGTGCGAGGTTGGTACCTTGCTTGAATATCAGATTATCTGCGCCCTCGGCACGGCGTAGATAACCCGGAAGAAACCCCGTGTTGTGGATGTAGCCACCGGAGTCGGCGGCATACTCGGCAACGCGGTCATAGTTCGTGGTCACAACATGGATGTTGCGGTATGTGCTGCGGAACAACCCCGTGAAGAGAGAGCGGAGCGGAAAAACGGTCTCCGTCTTGATCGCTGATTTGAGTAGTCTGTAATCATCTTGAGCGATGAAGTCCCAAGTGCCGCGGACGATCTTCACAACTAAGGAGTCGGGCAATGCCTTGTTTTCAAGCGCTGCTTCCAGGTGATCACCCGCTGCCAAGGCGGTTCTGACCATCGTCCAGGCATCGACTTCGGGTCCGTCGTCGGCCAGCACTTCATCGCGGAGCCATATGGCCAAGTCACCCATGCCACGAATGCCATGCGGAATCGATGCGCCGCTACCCAGCACAATCACCGGATTTTTCTGTGCGCAGCTCTGACATTTTTTCGCGAGGTCTTCGAGTTCCACAGCTCTGTTCACTCTCCGGCAACTACACTTGGATGGGCAACGGATGGCCCACAGACTACATCAACATCAACGCCAGTTAGACTTCTTCAAGGCTACGATGGTTTTCTCGATATGCTCTGTCAACGTCCGTTCGGGCGGCCTCTGAGCAGCATCGGGAAGGAACTGCTGCGGCAGCTCAGGGCCGACCATGTCGAGAGTATCGGGGTGATGTCAGGGCACAATGCCGAAAGTTGGTCGGACCATTGTTCAAGCGGCAAATCGTGCGTCTTGAGTGTAACTTTTGCCAATGCTGCCATATGCGCGGCAAGACACTGGTTGGAACTGAGCACGGGCAGGCCGAGCTCTTCGGACAATGGGCCGAGAATGTCCAAGGTGCGCAGGTTGGTGCAGGACAGCAAGACCGCATCCAGCATGCTGCGATGCGCCAGTGCTCGGGCTGCATCGGCGATGGAGCGTGGCGCAATACGGGCCACCTTGGCCTCGACCTGCTCCCCAAATGAAAGCGTGTCAGGAACAGTGACGCCCGCCGCTTCAAACGCTGCCCGGATCGGTTCGGCCACGGAAGCGATATAGGGCGAAACGATCCCCACCCTCGCTACCCCCAGGCCGTGGCACTGGGCCAGTACGGCACTCAGCGGGTCAGTCACGGCCCTTGTCTGCACCGCGCCCGATACCAGTTCGCGCACCCAATCAGGGCCGATCAGCGTCGTGCCCGACGTGCAGGCATATGGACAGTGGCGCCGCAGAGCACTGCGGTGGATTGCTTTCGTCCGGCTTCAGCAGCGGTTCCCGGCCCGCTCGTCTGCGCGCGATTTCCGGCAAAACGGGGCAAGGAGTCGGTTGCAAGACGGGCATAGCCGGTACACCCGGCAGGCAAAAAGTGGGCAAAGTTTGCCCACCTTGGGGGCGAAGGCAGCGCGCTGGCGAGCTGGTGTTTCGCTGGCTGAAAGTGCGTTTATTGCTTTGTGATCAGGAGTTTAGCTGGCGGAGAGACAGGGATTCGAACCCTGGGTGGGGTCACCCCCACAACGGTTTTCGAGACCGCCCCGTTCGACCACTCCGGCACCTCTCCGCGTCGGGGTCTTCGGGCGGTCGTCTAGACGGGTCGTTGTGTCAGTGCAAGCGGAATCACTGCCGCGCAGTCAGGTGCCCCGCCCCGAGGTCGCCCGTCGATGAACGACCCGCCGCTCATATCGCAGCGATTCTATGGACATCGTCGATACGGGGCAAGGGCAGTTGACTCGCATCAGCGGCTGGCCGCTCTGCGCCCGGGTTATCTACTTGGAAAAAGCTGGCGGAAGCACTAGGACTTCATCAGTCACTGCTTTTCGTGGGTTTCTGCCATGCTGATGCGCTTGCCCGCCCTTGTCACCGTCATTCTGGCCGTGGTGATGTCCGTCGGCTCTGCCGCGGCCGAGCGTGCGGAGCGATTTTCCACGATGGTGGATGTGCTGATGCTGGGCGACGTCATCGCGATCATGCATGAAGAGGGTGTGGACTATGCCCTTGGTCTGGAGAGCGAGATGTTTCCGGGGCGTGGTGGACAGGCCTGGGCCGACAGCGTCACTGATCTCTACGACCGCGACATGATGGAGGCGGTTTTTGTCGAGCGGTTGGCGCAGGAGTTTTCTGACCCGGCACAGATTGATGCGGTGATCGATTTCTTCGGTGAGGGGCGCGGCCAGAGGATACTGGAACTGGAGGTGACCGCCCGCCGGGCAATGCTGGACGAAAGCGTGGACGAGGCCGCGCGCGAGCGGTGGGAGGAATTGCGTGTCACGGGCGACCCGCTGTTGGAACGTTTGCGTGACTTTGCAGAGGCGAACGAACTGATCGAGTCGAATGTCGCTGGCGCCATGAACTCCAACTTCGCCTTCTACTTCGGCCTGATCGACGGCGGTGCCATGGGTTATGACATGACCGAGGATCAGGTGCTTGCGGATGTCTGGGGCCAGGAAGAGGCGATCCGGATCGAAACCGAAACCTGGCTCTATTCCTACCTCACCCTTGCCTATCAGCCACTCGATCCCGACGATCTGGAGGCATATACTGCCTTTTCACTGACGCCCGAAGGCCGGGCGCTCAACCATGCACTTTTCGCTGCCTTCGACACGTTGTTCACAGGGATCTCACGCAATCTGGGATTGGCGGCGGCGCGGCATATGTCCGGTCAGGATATCTGAGCCCGGAAGCTTGACTTCCCGCCGCGTTTCCTGAATAGAGCGGGTTCTCTTGCGGGCATGGTGCCGGAAGAGTTCAACGATCGCCCGATACGGGGCGCGCAGTCCGTAGGCGCGAAAGCCGCAACGCCGGGGAACCGGGGCCGAAGGACGCGGTGAGAATGAAGGGAAAGACCCATGTTCGCTGTCCTCAAGACGG
>JBJHCH010000051.1:0-23495 GCA_050485905.1 Paracoccaceae bacterium
ACGGCGGTGATGTCGCCATCCGTCGTCTCCGGCCCCGGCCCCGCGCGTTCGGCCAGCGCGGTGATCAGATGCCCGACCGAGGGCGGATAGCCGCGCATCGAAGCTTCCTCTCCGGCCGACAGTGCGACCTCACGATGCGCCTCGGCAAATCGGGTGATTGAATCGGCCAGGAACAGCACCTGCAGCCCTTGGTCGCGGAAATGCTCGGCCACCGCCATCCCAGCCCAGGCGGCGCGGCGCCGGGTTAGCGGGGACTGGTCGGATGTGGCCGTCACGATCACCGACCGTTTCATGCCTTCGGCGCCAAGGACCGACTCGGTGAACTCGCGCAGTTCTCGCCCGCGCTCTCCGATCAGGGCGATCACCACCACATCGGCAGCGACGCCGCGGGCGAACTTGGCCAGCAGCATCGACTTGCCGACGCCCGACCCGGCGAACAGGCCAATCCGCTGGCCGCGCACCAGCGGCAGCATCGTGTTGAAGACGGCAAGGCCGGTTTCCAGCCGTTTGCCCAGACGGCGGCGCGATGTCGCCGCCGGTGCCTCGGCGCGCAGCGGGCGCATGACAGCACCGCGCCGCAGCGGCCGGCCATCCAGCGGCTTGCCGAACGGATCGACGATTCGGCCGATCCAGCTGTCGTCGGGTGCGATGCCGGAACTGCCAAGCAGTTCGACCGGATCACCGATCGAAAGCCCCTCTGCTGCGCCGTCAGGCAGCACCGTCGCCCCGTCGCGCGAGAGACGCAGGATCTCACCGCCGATCCGCCCATCCGATCCGTGCTGTATGGTCACCCGGTCGCCAAGCGCGGCACGGCCCAGTCCGGTGATCCGCAGGGTGCCGCGGCCGATCTCGGCCAGCCGTCCGACGCGTCGCGTCACCGGTACTTCCGCGATCTGGGCGCGCAGCCCGTCGAATACCGTTCGCTCCATTCCGGACCCCTCATAAGGCTTTCTGCCAATTACGGTTTCTAAAGGAATCACCCTTAAGCCTTCGTGTAAGCAGATCGAGGGAGAAGCCCCGGTGTTCGAAAGACTGAATGTCTCGATGATGGCGCATGCGCTGGCCGGTCACGCATCGTCCAGACAGTCCGCCATTGCGCAGAACGTGGCCCATGCCGACACGCCCGGCTACCGCGCGCGCGATCTTCCCAGTTTTGCAGATATCTGGCAGTCGACCGGCGCCACCTCGATGCGGGCGACGCGGGCGGCGCATATCGGCCATCGTGCGCTGGGTGAGATGCCGGCGGCAGAGGCCGACCGCACGCCGGGCGTGCAATCCCCGAATGGCAATACGGTCTCGCTGGAACGCGAGATGGTGAAGGCGGCAGAGGTGCGCCAGCAGTTCGAGATGGCGCTGGCGATCGCCAGCAATGCCACCAGCATCCAGCGCACCGCGCTGGGTCGCGGCAAGTAAAGGGTTCCCAACAGCATGAGCGATCTGACCAAGACCCTGGCGCTTTCCGCCTCGGGCATGCAGGCGCAGGCGCAGCGTCTGCGCCATGTATCTGAAAACATTGCGAATACAGACACACCCGGCTACCGGCGCAAGCTGACCTCGTTCGAGGCGGTGATGCAGCCGCAATCCGCGAGCGCGGCACTGTCATCGTCGGATCGTATGGAACTGGTTCGCGCGCGCGATGTGCAACTCGACCGGCGTGAACTGCCGCTTGTCTTCGACCCCGGCCATCCGATGGCGGATGCGAGCGGCCACTATCGCGGCTCCAACGTCGATCTGGTGGTCGAGATCGCCGACGCCCGCGAGGCGCAGCGCAGCTATGAGGCCAACCTCAAGATGTTCGATCAGGCCCGGCAGATGACGATGTCGCTGCTGGAACAACTCCGCCGCTAAGGGAAATCCGGAATGGAAATGAAAGCAATTTTTGCCGCGCAGAATTACACGCAGGTTCGCCCGGCCCTTATGCCGCAGCCCGGTGCGCGGGCAGAGCCTGCCGAGAACGGGTTCACCAAGGTCGCGGGCTCGTTCATCGAGACGCTGAAACATGCTGAAGCGACGTCCAAGGCGGCGATGGTCGGCGGCGCCGATCCGCACGCGCTGGTTCAGGCGCTGAGCGCCACGCAGCTTGCCGTCGAGACGGCCGTTACCGTGCGCGACAAGGTGGTCGAAGCCTATCAGGAAATCCTGCGGATGCCGGTCTGATGCAAGAGGCGGTTTTCTTCGACACCCTGCGTCAGGGGCTATGGGTCGCGGTGATGATATCCGCCCCGATCCTTGCTGTGGCGCTGATCACCGGGGTGGGCGTCGGCCTGTTCCAGGCGCTGACCTCGGTGCAGGAGATGACGCTGACCTTCGTGCCCAAGCTCCTGGCCATGCTGATCGTCTTCTGGGTGTCGATGAGCTTCATGTCTGGCGCGTTGGTCAGCTTCTTTCAGGCGCATATCGTGCCGCTGATCGCGGGGAGCTGAGACATGGAGAACGCAACCTACGCCTCGCTCGCCCGGCAATCGGCGCTGATGCGCGAGATGGCGGTCGTCGCCCAGAACATCGCCAACCAGTCCACTACCGGATTCCGGCGCGAGGGGCTGGTGTTCTCCGAACATATCAAGGCGCTGGACGGATCGGAGCCGTCGCTGTCGATGGCCACGGCTAATGCGCGCCATATCAGCCCGGTGCAGGGTGCGCTGACCCAGACCGGCGGCAGTTTCGACTTCGCCATCGAGGGCGAGGGCTTCTTTCTGGTTGAAACGCCCCAGGGCGAGCGGTTGACCCGCGCGGGCCACTTCACCCCGAATGCCGAGGGCGAACTGGTCACGCCCGACGGCCACCTGCTGCTTGATGGCGGTGGGGCGCCGGTCTTTGCGCCGCCCGATGCGCGCGCGATCAGCCTTGCCGCTGACGGCACGCTGTCGGCCGACGGTGCACCGATCACGCAGATCGGGCTGTTCCTGCCGACCGACCCGACCGAGCTTCAGCGCGAGGCCGGCGTGCTGTTCCGCGCCCCCAGCGGTGTGGAGCCGGTCGAGGGTGGGCGCATGGTCCAGGGCTTTCTTGAGGAATCGAACGTCGATCCGCTGACCGAGATTGCGCGGATGATCGAGGTCAGCCGCGCCTACGAACTGGGCCAGACCTTTCTGGACCGCGAGGACGAACGCATCCGCGGCGTCATCCGCACCCTTGGAGCATAGGAGAAGCCATGCGCGCCCTTCAGATAGCCGCCACCGGCATGGCCGCCCAGCAGATGCGGGTCGAGGTCGTGTCGAACAACCTCGCCAACATGACGACCACGGGCTACAACACCCGCCGCGCCGAATTCGCCGACCTGCACTACCAGCAGGTCACGCGCCCCGGCACGATCAGTGCATCCGACGGTTCGATCCTGCCGACCGGCGTGCAGGTGGGCCTTGGCGTGCGGCCCGCCGCCGTCAGCGTGATGCTCGCACAGGGCTCGCTGTCCATGACCGGCGGCGATCTGGACATCGCGATCGAGGGGCGGGGCTATCTGGAGGTCACGCTGCCCTCGGGCCTGTCGGCCTATACCCGCGACGGCGGGCTGAAACGGTCGGCCGACGGGCTGATCGTCACCTCCGACGGGTTCGAGGTGGTGCCCGGCATCGTGATCCCGAACGACGCGCGCAGCCTGTCGATCAACGCCGCGGGAGAGGTCTGGGCCTATTTCAACGACCGGGTCGAGGCGGAGCTCCTCGGCCAGTTCAGCCTTGCCGGCTTCGCCAATGAAAAGGGGCTGGAGGCGATGGGGTCGAACCTGTTTCTGGAAACCGCAGCCTCCGGCCCCGCGCTGGTGGGCGAGCCCGGCACCGATGGCCTCGGCACGCTGCGGCAGGGCTATCTGGAGGAAAGCTCGGTCGATGCGGTGCGCGAGGTGACGGAACTCATCAAGGCGCAGCGCGGCTACGAACTGAACGCCAAGGTCATCACCGCCGCCGACCAGATGCTCGGCGCGACGACACAGGTGCGCTGATGCGTTTCGCCGCCATCCTCGCGCTTGCCGTTCTGGCGGTGCCGGCGGCGGCCGAAACGCTGGTCGCCACCCGCACGATCCGCGCCCAGGCGATCATCGAGCCACAGGATCTGACCTTTGCCGCCATCGCCACCCCCGGCGCGCTGGACGACCCGTCCGACGTCGTGGGGAAGGAGGCGCGCGTGGTCCTTTACGCGGGCCGTCCGATCCGCCCCGGCGACATCGGCCCACCGGCGATCGTGGAGCGCAACCAGATCGTCTCGCTGGTCTTTCAGCAGGGAACCCTGACCATCGCGGCCGAGGGGCGCGCGCTGGCGCGCGGCGGCGCCGGCGACATGGTTCGGGTGATGAACCTCGCCTCTCGCAACACCGTCACCGGCATCGTCGGACATGACGGGTCCGTTATTGTTTCGGGCGGGCTCTCCGCCAATACACCCTGAAGGATGCGCCCCATGCGTTCGCTGCCCCTGCTTCTGCTTCTTGCCCTGCCGCTCGCCTGCGGCAGGCTCGACAATGTCGGCAAGGCGCCGGATTTCAACCCGCTGGAGGGAAGCAACCAGCACCACGCGATGTATAGCGCGCAAATGCCCAATACGGTGGATCGCCGCCGCAACACCGATCAGGCGTCGCTCTGGACGGCCAGCCAGCGGTCGCTTCTTGGCGACCGCCGTGCGGCACAGCGCGGCGATATCCTGACGGTCGTCATCCAGATCGACGAACGGGCCGAGATCTCGAACAGCACTGGCCGCTCGCGGTCCGGGTCCGAAAGCATGGGCATCCCGAACATGCTGGGCATCCCGCAGCGGATCGACCGGAACCTGCCCGACGGTGCCAACATGGCCAATGCGGTCGGCACCAATTCCAACAGCAGCTACCGTGGCGACGGCTCCGTCCGCCGGCGCGAGACGATGACCCTGCGCGTGGCGGCGACGGTGGTCGAACGCCTGCCCAACGGCGCCCTGCGGATCGAGGGCACGCAAGAGGTGCGGGTGAACTACGAATTGCGCGAACTGATCGTCACCGGCTATGTCCGGCCCGAGGATATCAGCCGCCAGAACGAGATCACCTATGACCGGATCGCCGGGGCACGGATCTCCTACGGCGGGCGCGGTCAGATCAGCGACGTGCAGCAGCCGCGCTACGGCCAACAGATCACCGACATCCTGCTTCCGTTCTGAGGCCGCCGATGAAGAAACTCCTCCCCCTGCTTCTGATCCTGATCGGCCTTGGCGCCGGTGCCGGCGCGGGCTTTGCCCTGCGTCCCGCGCCAGCGCCGGTCGAGGGCGAGGCGGCGCCGGTCGTGGCTGCACCGGCCAAGCCCAGCGATTTCGTGCGCCTGAACAACCAGTTCATCGTGCCGGTGGTGGAACAGGGGCGCGTTGCCTCGCTCGTCGTCCTGTCGCTCAGCCTGGAGATCGATCAGGGCAACAACCAGCAGGTCTTTGCGCGCGAGCCAAAGTTGCGCGATTCCTTCCTGCAGGTGCTGTTCGACCATGCCAATGCCGGCGGCTTCCGCGGCAACTTCACCGAAAGCACGGCGCTGGTATCGCTGCGCCAGGCGCTGCGCGAGACGGCGCGGCAGGTGGTCGGGCCGATTGTTCAGGACGTGCTGATCACCGATTTCGCGCGTCAGGACAACTGACCGCGCAGACGCTTCCCGCCGCCTGGCGAATGTGGCGCAGAAGTGCGAACCGCTTCTGCGCTTTCCGGACATGCGAAAACAACAAGATAGATCCTGTCGCGTGACTGCGGATGGGCGAGACAGGCCCTAGCGCCGGGTTGCCTCTGCCAGCTTCGACAATGCGCTGTCGCGTCCCAGTGCGCGCGACGCCGACCGGCGCGCGCGTTCCACCTCGGCCTGGGCGCGGGCAAGCGCCATGTTCGCCTCGCCCAGCCGGATCAGCCGCGCCGCCTCCAGCCGGGCGTAGGTGCCGGCGTCCATCCCGTCCTCCATCGCCATCGGGCGCAGGGCGGCGATGGTCGCGCGGGCCGTCTCCTCGGCCGCGCAGGCACCCCGCAGGTCGGCAAGTGCGGCGTCGCGCATCATCCCGGTGATCTGGCCAAGGGCGGCGAGCTTCGCCGCGTCGGATGCGCGTCGGGTCATTTCCAGCCGCCCTTGGCCTTGGCGCGCATCGCTTCCGAGAACCGGATCGCGGCAGCGACGGCGCGGTAGTGGTCGGGCTTGATCTCCTGCCCGATCTCCACCGTGGCGTGGATCGCGCGGGCGGTGGGCGCGTCGGAATGGACCGGCACCCCGGCCTCGGCTGCCTTCTCGCGGATCCGCGCGGCGATCTCGTCCACGCCCTTGGCCAGACAGACCGGCGCGCCGGGGCTGGATCGGTCCCATTTCAGCGCGACCGCATAGTGGGTCGGGTTCACGATCACCACATCGGCCTTTGGCACATCGATCAGCATCCGGTTGGTGGCGATGTCATAAGCCCGCTGGCGCCGCTGCTGCTTCATGTGCGGGTCGCCTTCGGACTGCTTCATCTCGTCCATCATCTCCTTGCGCGACATCCGGTTCTTGCGCAGGTGATCGTGGCGCTGCCACAGGTAATCGACCGCGCCGACGCTGAGCGCGATCAGCAGCGCAAGGCCCAGGAACGCGATCACCAGTTCCGCCAGCAGCCGCGCGATCATCCCCGGCGCCAGATGCATCGCCGACACGATGTCGGGCAGGCGCGTCATCAGGTAAATCCACAGCGCCACGGATATGATGGTCAGCCGCACGCAGGACTTGGCGAACTCGAACAGTCCCGACCGGCCGAACTTCTGCTTGGCGTTGGAGATGGGGGATATCCGGCTGAGCTTCGGCTTCAGCTTCTCGGGCGCGAAGACGATGCCGCGCATGGCGAACAGGCCGACCAGAACCATCACCCCCGGCAGCAGGATGAAGGGTGCCGCGCCCAGCACCGTGGACAGAAGCAGCCCGCCCGGCAACGCGCTGCCCGATGTCAGGAACAGCCGCGCCAGATCGTCCGCGCGGTCCAGCAGCACCATGCCGCCGTCGCCCAGCCGCTGCACCGCCGCCGCGCCGGGGATCAGCGCGGCGATCAGCAGGCCGGAATAGGCGGCCGCCGTGTTCAGCTCGGTAGATCGCGGGATCTCGCCCTTCTTGCGCGCCTCGTCCAGCTTGCGCTGGGTTGGCTCGTGCTCCTTTTCGGCGCTGTCGTTTTCCTCGGCCATCAGGGCGCCATGAACGGGTTGCCCAGGAAGCGGTCAAAGGCCAGCATCCACACGCCCAAGAGCGGCACCACAACGACCATCAAGAGCGCGAGCCCCCCCATCGTCAGCGCGGGCGCGCCGATCAGCACCACCATAAGCTGCGGCATCGCCTTGTTGATGACCCCTAGCGCCACGTTGTAGATCAGCGCCGCGATGACGAAGGGCGCGGCCAGCGTGAAGGCGAGCGTGAAGGCACGCGCGGCCTGCATCGTGCCCCATTCGGCCATCACCGCGGGCGTCGGCAGCCTTCCCGCGGGCAGCAGGTCATAGGACAGGATCAGCGCCTCGGCCGCGCGGACATGCAGCCCCGCGGCCACCGCCAGCGCCAGCCCGGCGATCAGCAGAAGCTGCGCCATCGCCGGCTGCGGATCGGCCCCCGCGCCGCCAAAGAACTGCGCCAGCGACGTCGCCTGCGCCGCCATCGTGCCCGCGATCTGCAGCGCCATCACGAACAGCCTGAGCGCGAGGCCCAGCGACAGCCCGGCCAGCACCTCGGTCACGATCATCAGCGCGCCGGGCGGGCGGCCGTCCAGCATGACCAGCAGGTCGGGCAGAACCGCGGGCGACACCACCAGCGTGAACGCGAGCGTCAGCGCCAGCCTGATCCGCATCGGGATCAACTGCTCGCCGAACACCGGCAGGATCGCCATGGCCGCGCCCACGCGCAGGAAGACCAGAAACCCCGCCGCCAGCGCCTCTTGCCCCAGTGCGGCGAAACCGGCCAGCGCGCCCGCCACCTCGGGGTTCATGGCGCCACCATGCCCACCAGCGCGGGCCGCGCCTCCAGCCCGATCTCCTCGAACGACAGCACAGGCGCGCTCAGGCCCCGCGCCGCCATCACCATGCGCAGGAACCGCCGTCGCCGGGTCGAGGTGACGACCGCCGCATGCACGCCCGTCTCCCCCGCCCGTGCGATCCGCTCGGCCAGATTGCCCGCCAGCCGGTTGAACTCGGTCGGCGGCAGGGCAATGTCGATCTGGCCCCGGTCGCCCTCCACCTGATAGGCCGAGAAGGTTTCCTCCCATTCCGGCGCCAGCTGGATCAGCGGGATCGTCCCGTCGGGGCGCTTCAGATCGGCGACAAGCTGAAAGCCCAGCCGCTGCCGCACATGCTCGCAGATCGCCTCCGGCCCGCCATGGCTCTGCCGCACCTCGGATATCGCCTCAAGGATCAGCGGCAGGTTGCGGATCGACACGCGTTCCTCCAGCAGCAGGCGCAGCACTGCCAGCAGCATCTCAAGCGGCACCTTGTCGGGCACCAGATCGTCCAGAAGCCGCCGGTTCGCATCGGCGCGGGTCTGGTCCGACAGGTCGGTCATCGCGTCCAGATGCTTGCGCAGCCCCTTCAGCGTCAGAAGCCGGGCGAAATTGCGCTTGATCACCTCCAGCAGATGGGTGGCCAGAACCTCGGTCGGTGCAACCACCGTCGCGCCCGACAGGGCCGCCGCCTCGCGCTGGTCGGGGGGCAGCCAGCGGGCGGGGGCGCCATAGACCGGCTCGCGCACATCCGTCCCCGCCGGCATCTCCACCCCGTCGCCGGGCAAGAGCGCCAGCACCCGGTCGGGCTGCAACTGGTCGCGCGCCTGCTCGACGCCATGGATGCGGATCCGGTAGCTGCCGGCGGGCAGCCCGGCATCGTCGGTCAGCCGCAATTCCGGCAGGATCAACCCGTAGGTGGCCGCCACATGGGCGCGCATGTTGACGATCCGCGCGTCGATGCCCGTAGCCGGGTCCAGCACCATCGCCACCAGATCGGGGGCGAATTCCACATGGATATCGTCCAGATCCAGCATGTCGCCCATGGACCGCTCGCGCAGCGGCGCGGCGGCCTCGGGCGCATCGGCGGCCGCCGCCGCCGCCGCCTGCCGGCGCAGCATCAGAACGGCGGCGGTTCCCAGCACCACGGCACCGGCCACAAAGGGCAGGAACGGCAGGCCGGGGACCAGCGCAAACAGCCCCATCAGCAGCGCCACGGTGGCCAGCGCCGCCGGATACCGCCCCAACTGCCCGATGATCGCCTGATCCGTCGCCCCCGTCGCCCCGCCGCGCGCCAGCAGAAGCCCCGCCCCGACAGAGATGATGACGGCCGGGATCTGGCTGACCAGCCCGTCGCCCACGGTCAGGATCGCATAGGTCTCGAACGCCCGGCCCAGCGGCATGCCGTGCACCATCGTGCCCACCACCAGCCCGACGATGATGTTCAGCAGCGTGATCAGCAGCCCGGCGATGGCATCGCCCTTGACGAATTTCGACGCCCCGTCCAGCGAGCCGAAGAACGTGGTTTCCTGCTGCTCGCGCTCGCGCCGCGCCTTGGCCTCGGCATGGTCGATGGCGCCCGCGTTCATGTCGCTGTCGATGGCCAACTGCTTGCCCGGCATCCCGTCCAGCGCGAACCGGGCCGACACCTCGGCCATCCGCCCCGCGCCCTTGGTGATGACGATGAAGTTGACGATCAGCAACACGCAAAAGATCACCACGCCCAGCATCACGCTGCCGCCCATGACGAAATTCGCAAAGCCCTGGATCACCTCGCCCGCCGCATGGGTGCCGGTATGCCCCTCGCCGATGATCAGCTTGGTGGACGACACGTTCAGCGACAGCCGCAGCATCAGGCTGGCCAGCAGGATCGTGGGGAAGGCGGAAAAATCCAGCGGCCGCTGGATGAACAGCGTGACGGTAAAGATCAGGATGGCCAGCCCGAACGACGTCGCCAGCCCGATATCCAGCAGCCATGCGGGCACCGGCAGCACCATCATCACGATGACCGCCATCAGCGCGACGGCCAGCAGAACCGTGGGCTGAAAGATCGCGCGCAGGTCCAGCGTCATGGGAATTCTCCGCCGTGGCTGTCGGCGGCGAACAGCGACTGGCCCGTGCCGCCGCCGCCCGTGAACAGCGACCCCAGCGGCTGGGCCGCACCGCCGCCACCTGCGAACAGCGATCCCATCGGCGCGCCCATCGACGGCCCCGCAGCCTGCACGATCATCGGGATCTCCTCGCTCTCGTTCACGGCGATCAGCGACCCCATGACGCCGCCCTCGGCGGCCAGAAACAGTGGATAGGTGTTCACCCGCTCACGACGCGGGCGCAGGGGCGCGGGGGCGGGTTCGTCCGGCAGCAGGTCATGCAGCGCGGGCAGCACCGGGAACTCGCCGCCGTCCTCGTGCAGGAACCGCGCGCGGTGGCTCTGATAGGTGGCGCGGTAGCGGTTGGCATGTTCCGGCGTGCGGGAATGATAGGCCCCCGCCGCCTTGTCCCACGACCCCAGTTCCGCATGAAGCTCGCGCAGAAAGCGGGCGGCATACATCGCATTGCCGCGCGGGTCGAACATCGCCTCGATGGAATCGAAATGCTGGCCGTGCCAGCGATAGTTGATCTGGAAACAGCCCACGTCAAAGCTGCGCGCCCCGCGCCGGAAATGCTGGTAGACATAGGCCAGCGCCTCGTCCCGGCTGCTGTGAAAGCTGCCCTTGCCCTCCATGTTCACGGTCCAGGGCCAAGGCCGGAACGCGCCGTCGCGCCGCCGCCCGCTCTCGGTCAGCGCAATCGCCTTCAAGACCGACAGCGGCACGCCAGAGGCTTGCGACGCCTCGACCGCGACCCGGTCGCAAACCAGCGAAAGATCGGGGGTCGCCTGTGCGGGGGCGGCAGACAGGCCCAGCCACGCCCCGGCCAGGGCTGCGCCCAGCGCAGGGATAACAGGGGTGCTTCTCACCATCGGCCCGCAGTTCTTGCAGAATCTTCGGCGAAGCTAGCGGGCAGGTCTTGCCAATTGGTAACCAGCGGCGGGGTTCCGGCACCGTGAGCAGGTTAAGATCAGGTAAACAAAAATCGTGAAATCGTTATTTGTCAGTGACTTGCGATTCTGCTCACGCGTGAGCAGACCGTGAGCAACCCGGAATCAAAGGGGGCGCGACCCCGAAAGCCGCGCCCCCCGAAACAGTCTGTCAGCCGATCAGATCGCGCTGTCGATCCAGCTCTGCAACGCCGCCTTCGGCGCCGCGCCGACCTTGTTGGAAACGACCTGCCCGTCCTTGAACAGGAACAGCGCCGGGATACCCCGCACCCCCATCTGCGACGGCGCGCCGGGGTTGTCGTCCACGTTGACCTTCACGATCTTGACCTTGCCGGCATAGGTCTCCGACAGCTCCTCCAGCGCGGGCCCGATCTGCTTGCAGGGGCCGCACCATTCGGCCCAGAAATCGACGACGACGGGAATGTCGGACTGCCGGACCTCGGCATCAAAGGTGGCATCGGTGACGGCAACGGTGGCCATGTCTGTCTCCTTGCGGGATTGCGTTGGCCGGAAGGTATGGACACCCCCCGGCAAGGTCAAGGCAGGGACATGCGACGCAGGGCCGCCATGACCAGATCGGTTGGCAGCGGCATCAGCACCGGCCCCCGCGTCCACAAAAGCGCCGTCTCGATCCGCCGCCCCGGCCAGATCTGCGCCAGCCCGTGCGCATAGGCCCCCATCTGCCTGAGCAGCCCCTCCGGCACGTCCTCGGGCCTTTCCGGCACCACCGCGTTCGACTTGTAGTCCACCGCCAGCACCCGCTCGGGCGTCACGATCAGCCGGTCAATGGTCCCGATCAGCCGCCGCCCATCCAGATCCGCCGCGATCTCCACCTCGGCCAGCGCCTTGGGTCCGAACAACGGCGCAAGGTCCGGGTGATCCAGCACCGCCCGCGCCTCGGCCAGTAGGGCGCCATGATCCGTCCCCGCCAGCGCCTCGGCCACGCCGGGCCAGTCGTCGCGGGGCAGGGCGGGCAGATGCTCCAGCAGCAGATGCAGCAGACTGCCCCGCGCCATCGCCGCCGCCTGATCCCCCGCGCCACCCTCAGCCGCCAGCACCTTCGCCCCGCCCAGATCGGACGGCGACAGCGGCGCGGCGGTCCGTTCGATCACCGCAGCTGCCGTCGCCGCCCAATCCGGCAAGGTTGCGGGTATGGCCACCGCCGGGGCCGGAACCGTATCCGGCGCCGGCCAGTCGCCATGCGCAATTCGCAGCATCGGCGCCTCGAACCCATCCGGCGCGGGCACTTCCTCTGCCCCCGCCCGCCGCATCGCCCCCTCAACCCGGCGATACCAGCTATTGCCCTCCTCCTTCACATCCCCCGCCGCCGCCACGATCAGCCAGCTTTCCGCCCGCGTCAGCGCGACATAGAGCAACCGCAGGCGTTCCTCGGCATCCCGCTCCGCCAGCGCCTGCCGCGCGGCGGTAACCTCAGCCGGCGCCTCGGTCCCGCTCGCACCCCAGACCGCCTCGCCCCCCTCCAACCGCACCAGCGGACCAGAGGGACGCGCCTGCCGGTCGCCGGTATCGGGCAGGATCACCACCGGCGCCTCCAGCCCCTTGGCACCATGGACGGTCATCACCCGGATCATGTCGCCCGCATTGTCCAACTGGCGCTTCACCTCGACGGCGTCGCCCGCCAGCCAGCCCAGGAAGCCGGTCAGGCTGGGCACCTCCAGCCGCTCATAGGCCAGCGCCTGCGCCAGAAAAGCGTCGATCCCGTCCTCTGCCTCCGACCCCAGCCGCGCGATCAGCCGCCGCCTGCCGCCGTGACGGGTCAGCATCCGCTCGATCAGCTCATAGGGTCGCAGGAAATCCGCCTGCCGCCGCAGGTCGTGCAGCACCTCCAGGCCCGGCGCCCCCGCCCGGTCGCGCAGCGCCGCCCATAGGTATCCGGGCCGCCCATGCGCCAGATCGAAAAGCTGACCCTCGGTCCAGCCGAAGAGTGGAGAGCGCAGACAGGCCGCCAGCGACAGGTCATCCTCCGGCGTGGCGAGAAACGCCAGCAGCGCCGTCAGATCCTTCACCGCCAGTTCGCCACCCAGCCGCAGCCGGTCCGCGCCCGCGACTGGCAGCCTGGCGACCTTCAACGCGGCAATGATCTGGTGGAATAGCGGAGAGCGGCGCTGAACCAGGATCAGAACGTCGCCCGCGGTCATCCGCTTCGGCCCGTCGCGCGTCGGCACCCGCGTGCCTGCGTCCAGCATCGTGCGCACCTGCTGCGCGATCCGGCGGGCCAGGATTGTGCCGTGGTGCTCCGCCGGCAGCCTGTCCACCGGCTCGAACCAGTCGCCATCCTCCGGCTCGTCCGCCCTTGGCACGACCGGCCACATATCCACCCGCCCCGGCATGGTGTCGCGGAAGGCCAGGTGCCGAACCGGCCCGCCAAGGTCTTCCGCATCGGCGAACACCTCATCGACCAGCCGCAGAACCGCGGGCGAGGAGCGGAAGGAATGTTCCAGCGACTCGTCCCGCAGCGGCACCTGCACCTCGGCCAGCCGCGCGGCGAAATGATCGCGCATCCGGTCGAAGGCGCGCAGATCTGCGCCCTGAAACGAATAGATCGACTGCTTCTTGTCGCCCACGACAAAGATCGTGCGCCCGGCGTCTCGCGCGCCCTGACCGGTGGTGAATTCCTGCGCCAGCAGTTCGATCACCCGCCATTGCTCGGGGCTGGTGTCCTGTGCCTCGTCCACCAGGATGTGGTCCACCCCGCCATCCAGCCGGTAAAGCACCCATTGCGCGACCGAAGGATCGGTCAGCAGCGCGACCGCGCGGCGGATCAGGTCGTCGAAATCCAGCCAGCCCGCGCGGGCCTTTCGGTCGTCGTAGCGGGCCAGAAAGGCCGTGGCGAAACGGTGCAGCGCGGCGGTCTGTTCGGCCGCTGCCAGCGCGAGGCGGCGGGGGCGCGCGGCCTCGACCCGCGCCATCAGGTCTTCCAGCGCGGGCGGGTCGGCACCAAGGGCCGCGCGGGTATCCTTGGTCGGGAAGCTGCCGATCTTGGCGGTGAACGGGGCGGCGGCCGATTTCCCGGTGAGCAGTACGCCCTCAAGCTCGATCAGCCCCGCGACGTCCGTTTTGCGCACCGTCGCCAGCCGGTTCGCCGCCTTGACGTCGTTGGTCGTGCCGCCGCGCAGGGTCGGAACGATCCGTTGCAGAAGCGCCATGTCGGCTGGGTCGAATACATCGGCCAGCAGCGTCGCCACGCTGTCATCCGGCATCAGCCCGAAAAGCACCCGTGCCTTTTCGGCATCGAGCGGTTGCGCGAAACCAGTAGCGTTCCTGGCTATGGTTTCGGTCAGATCGCCGAACTCCGCCCCGGTGAAGATCGCGGCCAGGCCGTCCATCGCATCGGGATCGCTTTCAGCCAGATCCTCCACGACCTCTTCGCGCAGTTTCCGCGCGCCCCGGTCGTCCAGTTCGCTGAAACCGGGCGACACGCCCGCCTCCAGCGGGAAGCTGCGCAGCAGGGCGGCGCAGAAGGCGTGGATCGTCTGGATCTTCAGCCCGCCCGGCGTCTCGATGGCGCGGGCGAACAGCCGCCGCGCCTCGCGCAGGGTGTCGGGCGCAACCTCGGCCTCCACCCCCAACTCGGCCAGCGCCTTGCGCAGGTCGTCGTCGGGCAGCATCGCCCAGCCGCCCAGCCGCCCGAACAGCCGGTTCTGCATCTCGCTGGCCGCGGCCTTGGTATAGGTCAGGCACAGGATGCGGCTGGGCCGAACCCCCTGCAGCAACAGCCGCGCAACCCGGTCGGTCAGCACCCGCGTCTTGCCCGACCCGGCGTTTGCCGACAGCCAGGTGGAGGCTGCGGGATCGGCGGCCCGCACCTGCCGTTCGCTGGCGGCGGATCGGGTCATCCGACATCCTCCGGCGCCGCATCGTCGCTGATCGCCCATTCGCCGAACCGCGACAGGTGGTCGTAGTCACTTTCCTCGCGTTCGCCGAACATGGCGCGGCGGGCGGTGTAGCCCCGGCTGCGGGCCTCATAGGCGGCGATCAGGCGCTGCAGTCCGGCCCAGGCACCGTTCCAGTCGCCTTCGTCGGTGCCCAGTTCCTCGATCTTGGGCGTCGCGCCAAGCCCGACATAGGACACCTGCGCGACCGGTGCCCGGTCGATGCCCGGAAAGGCACCCCGTTCCGCCATCGCGGCCTCCAGCAGAAGCTGCTTGTCGAAATTCTGCTGCTGCTTCTTCGATGGCGGGGTGCCGGTCTTGTAATCGATGATGTGCAGGCTTCCATCGCGCAGCCGGTCAATCCGGTCGGGCCGCGCGGTCAGCCGAAAATCGAGGCCGTCGAGCGGGGCGATGCCCCGATCCTCGATCAGCACCGGCTGGCCGTCTTGCTCAGCCTCCCACGCAAGATACCAGTCGGCCACGCGGCCCAGCCGGGCCAGCCACAGGCGGCGTGCTGTGGCCCAGGGCACTTCGGCGGCCAGAACGGCCTCGGCCAGCGCCATCAGCCGCGCGCGGTCGTGCGGCGGGTCTGCGCGCTGGAACGCCTCGAACACCTTGTGCAGCACCGTGCCGCGGAGGCGGGCATCGGCATCGGGGTGCAGCGGGTCGAGCGGGCGCAGACGCAGTATGTATCTGGCATAGATCTCGTAGGGGTTGCGGATCAGACGCGAAATGCCGGTGACAGGCAGTTCGCGCGGGCGGGCGTCGACCGGCGGGCGCGGTGCGGGGCGGCGGGTTGGTGGCACCGAAACCACGGGCCGGTCCAGCGCGGCGGCAAGATCCAGCCACTCCCGCCCCCGCGCACGCATTGCCTTCAATGCCGCCTTGCCGCCCTGATCGGGCAGGCCGTCCAGCAGGTTCGTCAGCCGGTTAAGCCAGCGCGAGGGCACGGTCTGCGCCTCGGCATCGCGGATCGCGCGGGTCAGCACCACCTGCGGCGCCGCGATGGCCTGCTGGAAGTCATGCGCCGCCAGCCCGACCCGGCGTTCGGGCAGCAGCAGGCCGCACTGCAGCCGCATCTGCCGGTTCAGCCATGGATCGGGCGGCGGCAGTTGCGGCCAGATCCCGTCGTTCAGTCCGCCCAGGATCACCAGATCGGCACCCTGCACCCGCGTCTCCAGCGTGCCCCAGATCATCACGCCGGGGTGCGGCTGCGCGGGGTCGCGCACCTGTTCGGCCTCGATCACGGCCGAGAAGAGATCAGCAAAGTCGGCGGGCGTGTGGTCGCCGCCATGCCCGGCCTCTGCCACCAGCGCCGCGACGGTCGCCAGCGCGGCCTCGCCCGCTTCCTCCAGCCACAATTCGCCAGTTCCCGCCCCGGAAGGCCCTATCGCGAGAGCTTCGGCAAGCCGCAGCGTATCGGCCAGATGCTCGGCCAGCGGGCGCGTGGCGGTCTGGTTCAGGTTCGCCAGCTGCGCGGCCAGCCATGCGGCCCATCCCGGCGCCTCGACCTCGGGCCGCGTGGCCGCCCAACGGATCAGGTCGGCAGCTTCGGGAAAGGCGGGGCCATGGCGGCGGATCTGCAACTCCAACTCGCGCGTCAGCCGCAGATGCGGGCCGCGGTCGGCGCCGGAATGGGTCAGCGGATGCTTCAGCAGCGCGATCAACCGCTCGGCGGTCAGGCGCTGGCCGAACAGCCGCACGATCTGCCGCAGGAACCGTCCCGGCGGAGACAGCGCCAAAGGCTTCCCAGCGCTGTCGTCGGGCAGGATGCCCCACCGATCCAGCGCCGCCGTCACCTGCCGGGTCAGCATCCGGTCGGGCGTGATCAGCGCGGCCGTCTGCCCGTCCTGCACCGCGCGGCGCAGGATCAGCGCGATGGCCAGGGCCTCGGCGCGGGGCGAGGGCGCCTCGATCAGCGTCATCTCTGCTGTGGCCGTCTCAATCCCGGTCAGCCGCGGCCCCTCGACCATCCAGCGGTCGGTGACGGGCGCGGGGCGAAGGGCCAGCGAGATCAGCCGGTTGCGCGCGGGGCAGGGGGCGGCGGCATCGTCCCACAGCGTCACCTCGCCGGGCGCCATGTCCAGCGCCTGCATCAGCCGGGCAAAGCGGAACTGCGGATGATCCTCGGCCGTGGTGGCGTCGGTCATGCCCTCCCACACCTCCTCGGGCGTGTCGAAGTCGAAGCCGGGCAGCACGACGGCGCCCTGCGGCAACCTCGCGACGGCCTGCAGGAACGCCTGCGTCGCCCCGCGCGATCCGGTGGAGCCGGCGACGAGGATCGGGTGATCGGGCGGGGCGTCGGACCAGCGGGCGGCCAGACGCTCAACCGCCATGCGCTGCCGCGCCTCGGCATCCGGTGCCTCGGCCGCAAACCATGGCGCGAGCGCCTGAAGGAAGGTCCGGCTGCGCTCCCAGTGGCGGGAGTGGTCGGCCACGTCCAGCGCGGCAATGCGCTCGGGGCTGACGCCTTCGCCCTGCATTTCGTCCAGCAGTTTCGCCAGACTGTCGGCCAGATCGTAGATCGCGGCCCGCGGGGCAAGGTCGGGCTGGGCGTCCAGCAGCCGCGCCACCGCCTGCGCCAGTTCCAGCCGCCGGCGCAGAGGCGGTACGGCGGGCGGCAGCCCGGCCACCGGGTCGGTCGCCAGATCGGTGATCAGCCGCAGACGCGGCAGCAGCCGCGCGCCATTGGCCGCCAGCAGGTCCCGCAACCGGCGCTGCATCCGTCGGGTGTTCACATAGACCTCGACCCGCGCCATCGCCTCGGGCGGCTGGCCGGCCATGCGGGCGACCAGCCCCTCGGCCAGCAGGCGGGGAAAATCCGCGCCGGGGGGCATGGCGAACAGCCGGGGTTTGGGCTGCGGCTCAAACATGCGGTGCCTCGGCCAGCATCGCCTCGGCCTCGGCAATGCCCGGCGGCGTGCCCACGTCGCACCCGCCGCCGGGGTGGAGCGCGCCGAAAAGCCGCCCCTCGGCGATCAGCGCGTCCCACAGCCGGTTGAGCGAGAACGCGGCATCGGGGATCGCCGCCAGCCCCGCCGGGTCGATGATCTGCGCGCCGGTGTAGACAAGGGGTCCACCGCGCGTCAGCCGGCCCTCCGCATCCATGGCGAAATCGCCGCCACCCATGCGCCCCCGCGCGCGATCGGCGGGGATCAGCAACAGCAGCCCGCCCATCCCGTCGCCCCAATCCGCAGCGAGAGTCTGCAACGGGTTCGGCCCAGTCCAGACGGCATCGGAGTTCAGCGTGAACACCGGCCCCGCGCCCAACAGGGCCAGCGCCTGGCGCAGCCCGCCGCCGGTGTCGAGGAGCTCAGGCTCCTCCCGCGACAGCGCCACATCGGTGCGCCCGGTCAGATGCGCGGCAAGCATGTCAGCATGGCAGTGCAGGTTGACGACCTTGCGTGCGATGCCGGCATCATCGGCCAACGCCAGCGCATGGTCGATCAGCGCCCGACCGGCGACGGGGATCAGCGGCTTCGGCCGGTCGGCGGTCAGCGCGCCCATCCGCGTGCCGAAACCCGCGGCAAAGATCATCACGGCGTCGGGAGCGCGCGGCATTGCCGGATCCTCTCGATCACGTCGTCCGTCGGCGCGGGCAGGCCGGCGGCCACGATGCGCGACAGCCCCGCCAGCGCCGGATGGGCAAGGTCGCGCTGCAGATGGCCCCAGACCCGGGGCAGCAGCGGCAGGTAGCGCCGCTTGCCATCGCGCCGCCAGAGCCGGGTGAAGCCGCCAAGAATACGCAGGTTGCGCTGGGCGCCAAGCACGGACGCGGCGGCCGACAAGTCAGCCATCGCCATTCCGGTCTCCATTCCAAAGCGCGCCAGCATCCGGTTGGCCAGTTCCGCCGGCACATCCCGGCGGGCGTCCTGCAGCAGCGAGATCAGGTCATAGGCCGGGTGGCTGAGCTGCGCGAGCTGGAAATCCAGCAGGCCGACGCGCGCCAACCCGCTGCGATCCGGCAGCCAGATCAGGTTCTCGGCGTGATAGTCGCGCAGCGTGATGACCGGCGGGCCTGCGGCATGGGCATCCAGCGCCTCGCCCAGGGCAGCGCTAAATGCGGCGGCATCCGGCTGCCCGCCCGCAGCGGGCGCATACCAGTCGAGCGCCCAGCAGGCGGTTTCGACCATCGCAGGCGCGTCATAGGCGATCAGCCCCGGCGGGGGCGGGTGGCGCTGAAGTTCCACCAGAACGTCCACGGCAGCGGCGTAGAGCATGGCTTCCAGCGCGGGCCGCGCCGGGATCAGCCGCGCGAACAGGTCGTCGCCCAAATCCTCCAGCAGCAGGAACCCCCCGCCCGCGTCCTCGGCATGGATTTCGGGGGCGGACAGGCCAAGGCCGCGCAGATGCGCCGCGATGGAGACGAAGGGGCGCACATCCTCGCCCCGGTCGGGCGGGGCGTCCATCAGCACGCGGGTTTCCCCGTCAAGCGTCAGCCGCTCGTAGCGGCGGGGCGAGGCGTCCCCGGCCAGCGGCGCGCGGTCGGCGCCGCCCCAGCCCGCGCGGTGCAGGAAGGCCGCGATCTCGGCGGCGCGGTCACTCATCGGCGGTACCAGCGCCGAAGCGCGCGGCGGCATCGCGCAGCAGGCCCGCCCACCGCGGCGCCGTCGCCGACAGTTGCGCGCGGCGCGCGTCCGGGTCGGCCAGCGGGGTAAGCGTCAGGGTCATCGCATTGGCCGGGCGGTCCGCGCCCAGCCGGTCGGGCCATTCGACAAGGCAGATCGCGCTGGTAAATGCGTCCGAAAGGCCCAGTTCAAGCGCCTCGTCCGGGTGGGTCAGGCGGTAGAGGTCGGCGTGCCAGATCTCCACGTCGCCGGCATCGTAGTATTGCACGAGCGTGAAGGTCGGCGAGGGCACATCCTCGGGCGGTAGCCCGGCCGCCTGCTGGCGCGCGCCGATCAGGGCGCGGGCGAAGTGGGATTTTCCCGCCCCCACCGGCCCCTCCAGCAGGATCGTATCGCCGGGGTTCAGATGCGGCGCGATCCAGCGGGCCAGCACCTCTGTCGCCTGCGGATCTGGCAATGTGAATGTGACGGCATCCGGCGGCGCGCAGGGCGGACGCGTCGGATCGGGGGCGCCGGATGAGGTACGGGTCTGCATCAGATCATTCATAGTCGCCCCCGCCGGGGCTGCAAGGCGGATGCGGCCGTCAGTTCGCCTGCCGCAGCCCTTGCTGGCGCGCCGGGGCGGCTGCGTCGCTCTCGGCGTCCTGTTCCCAGGTCGCGCTCTGGTCGGGCGCTGCGGCGCGGCCGGTGCCCTGCGACGACTCGCCCTGCCGAAAGCCAACCAGCGTCGCGCCGCCGGGCAGCGGCGTCACGCGCACGAGGATGGGGCGACCGTCGCGGCGGGATATCTGCGCCGTCCAGGGCTGGCGAGCCGATGCAGCAGCGCCCTGCATCGGCATCAGCGCCTCGCGCAGGCGTGCCGCCGCGTCGTCCCATTCTGGCCCCGGCTGGCACGCCTCGCGCCATATCTGCAGCGCCTCGCCGGCGCTGCGCGCGCCCGCGCCCTGGGGCCGCACCTGCGGCCAGAGCGTATCATAGACCGCGTTCGTCACCGTGACCGCGCCGCGGTCGGAAAAGACCACCATCGCCTCGTCCAGCGCGTCGATCACCGACTGTCCCATCGCCATCTCGGCCCGGAACCGGCGGGTCATCGTCACCTCGGCGCTGATATCCTCGAACAGAAAGGCCACCGCGCCTTCGGGATGGGGGCGGCCGCTGACGCGATAGGTCTGGCCGCCGGGTAGTTCCCAGGTTTCCTGGTAATGCCCCTTGGCCGCCGCCTGTTCCAGATCGGTGATGCGCTCGCGCCAGTTGCGATAGTCCTTGGGTTCGGGCAGCATCCGCCGTTCCCGCAGCCGGTCGAGGAAGGCCGCGAGGCTTGGCCGGCCGATCAGGAAATCCGGTGACAGGGTGGTCAGGTCGGTCAGCGCGGGGTTGAACAGTTGCAGCCGCCGCGCCCGGTCAAAGACCGCCAGCCCGATCGGCAGATGGGCGAATGTCTTGGACAGCGTCTGCACGAAATCGCGCAGGCTCGCCTCGGCCTGGACCAGCGCATCGACGGGCTGCGCGAAATGCAACTGCTCGTCGCCGATGGTGGCGCTGTGGCAATCGAACCAGCGCGGGCGCGCCGCATCGGGCAGATCCAGCCGCGCACGCCACGACCGGCCCTCTGCCTCGGGCGCCGCGTCGAAAAGCGTCGGCAGCGGCCATGTGCCCAGCCCGTCCTCGGCCCGCGCCGCGGCCAGCGCCATGTACGCGCGATTGGCCTGCACCACCGCGCCCGAGGCATCCTGCCGCCAGATCAGCACCGGCGCCTCGTCCACGGTCGTGCGCAGGCTGGCGATCTCCTCTTCCATCGCGCGCTGGCTCAGCCGGTCCACGGTCATGTCGTGGCCGCCCGCCGTGTCGTCGGTCAGGGTGATCCGCGCCAGCCCGCCGCGCCATTCCGCCAGCAGCCCGATCGGCTGCTCGCCCTCGGCCCGCATCGACAGGCAGCCGCGCTGCGCCAATGTCGCCATGCGCGCCTCGAACCCCGGAAACATCGGCGACAGGTTGGCGACAAGCTGCGTCCAGGCATCGCCGCGCACCGGCGCCACCGCCAGCAGCCGCCGCGCCGCCGCGCTGGCATCCACCAGGTCGCGGTCATCGAACAGAAACACGGCGCGGTCATCGCTTTCGCCGGGGTCGACCGTATCGGCCGCGCTCCGGCGCCGCGACCAGGCCGACAGGATCAGCAGCGCGATCACGGCCGAAGCGACCGACGTGAACGCAAGCACGAGTCCGATGACAAGGGGGGAATGTTCCAAACCGCGCAATCCCTGAACCGGGGCACGCCACAGCCCGCACATGCCCACCCCACCCGTCATCGGTCGCCAAGGTTAATGCGGGGTTAATTTGCCCGCCCGATGCCCGCCCGCGCAATGCAAAGACCCGGGCCTTTCGGCCCGGGTCGGTCGCTGACGCGGAAACAGGAGGAGGAGGAGGCGTCAGCCTTTGGTGAAGTCGGGATAGGCCTCCATCCCAAGCTCGGTCTTGTCGAGCCCGGTGATCTCGGCTTCTTCCTCGACCCGGATGCCCATGATCGCCTTCAGCACGATCCAGGCCACGGCCGAGGTGACGATCACGAACCCGCCGATCACGACGATGCCGTAGAGCTGCGCACCCAGCGTGGCGTCGTCATTGGTCAGGATCACCGCGATCGTGCCCCAGATACCCGCGAACAGGTGAACCGGGATGGCGCCGACCACATCGTCGATCTTCAGCTTGTCCAGCATCGGCACGGTCACGACCACGATGATGCCGCCAATGGCGCCGATGATCGAGGCCATGCCCAGGCTGGGCTCCAGCGGCTCTGCCGTGATCGCCACCAGCCCGCCCAGCGCACCGTTCAGGATCAGCGTCAGGTCGGCCTTCTTGTACATCATCTGGGTCAGCAGCAGCGCGGCCACGGCACCGGCCGCCGCGGCGGCGTTGGTGTTGGCAAAGACCCGGCTGACATTGGCCGCGGCTTCCACCGTGCCCAGCGCCAGTTCCGACGCGCCGTTGAAGCCGAACCAGCCCATCCACAGGATGAACACGCCCAGCGTGGCCAGTGCGAGGTTCGACCCCGGGATCGGGTTCACCCGCCCGTCCTTGGCATATTTGCCCAGACGCGGGCCCAGGATGATCGCCCCGGTCAGTGCTGCCCAGCCGCCGACCGAATGGACGATGGTGGAACCCGCGAAATCCGAGAAGCCGGCGGCGTCAAGGAAGCCCTCACCCCAGGTCCACGAGGCCTGGATCGGGTAGATCAGCGCGGTCAGGATGACCACGAAGATGAGGAAGGCGTTCAGCTTGATCCGCTCGGCCAGCGCGCCCGAGACGATGGAGGCCGTGGTGGCACAGAACATCAACTGGAAGAAGAAGTCCGACCCGACAGAGGCATATTCGAGGTCCTCCACCTCGCCGGCGGTCACGCCCACCGCTTCCAGCACGGTCGGGCCAAAGGCGCCCAGCATGCCGTCGATCATCCAGGCGTCGCCGGGATACATCAGGTTGAACCCGATCAGGTAGTAAAGCACCGCCGCGATGGAAAACAGGCCGATGTTCTTGGTCAACTGCATCGTGACGTTCTTGGACCGCACGAAACCGGCTTCCAGCATGGCAAAGCCCGCCGCCATCCAGAACACCAGGATACCGCCGATCAGGAACAGCAGCGTGTTGAAGATGAAGACCATGTCGGCGCTCAGCGCCTCGGTGGTCAGCGCCGCCTCGACAACTTCTTCCACCGCCTCGGCATCCTGAGCGAGCCCGAGCGCGGGCAGCATCGCCGCGCCGGCCGCAAGGATCAGATATTTCGCGATTTTCATTGAATGTCCCCTTTCACGGCCGCGTCACAGCGCGTCGTCATTGGTTTCGCCGGTGCGCACCCGCACGGCATGTTCCAGATCCAGCACGAACACCTTGCCGTCGCCGATCTTGTCGGTGCGCGCGGTCTTCTGGATCGTTTCCACGACCTGTTCGGCCATCGCCGAGGCGACGGCGATCTCCAGCTTCACCTTTGGCACGAAGTTCACGGCGTATTCGGCGCCCCGATAGATCTCTGTGTGCCCGGATTGAGAGCCGAAGCCCTTTATCTCGGTCACCATCATGCCGCGC
>JBJHCH010000052.1:0-22828 GCA_050485905.1 Paracoccaceae bacterium
AACGACGCTTGGGGACCGCTTGAGCCGGGGCGCGCAGCGCCCATCGCCGCTTTGGCGCCAGAGCGGACCTACTACTTCACCGGGCTAACGAAATCTCTGCTGCCGGGACTGCGCGTCGCCTATCTTGTTGTGCCCGAGGACCAGCTCACCTCGGCGGTCGGACGGCATCTGGCGACGAACTGGATGGCGACCGCCCTAGTGGCCGAGATCGCGTCGCGCTGGATCGCGGATGGGACGGCCGACAGTCTGTTGCAATGGCAGCGCAGGATGCTGGCACGTCGGAACAGGTTGGCAGAACAGGTGCTTGTTGGCCTGCCGGTGCGCGGCAGCAGCTACGGTCTGCACCGTTGGCTGTGGCTGCCCGATGGCTGGCGGGAGCAGGCGTTCGTGAATGCAGCCCGACTGCGCGGCGTTGCCGTTGCACCGGGTAGCGCCTTTGATATCGGCCCCGAGGCCGGGATGGATATGGGTGTAAGAATCTGCCTGGGAGCGCCATCCGAAACCGCGCTGGAGGAGGGCTTGCAAACCATTGCCCGCCTTACCCGCAGCCGACCGGAGCCGGACTTTCTGACCATCTAGTCGTGCATTAGCGGCTCGGCAGGTCAGTATCAGCGCCGACATTGTAATGATCCAATATTCGAATTGACATGATTTAAGTGACGTGGATGCTTCGGGTGAAGAACCAGTTGATCCACGAACCTGCTACCCGGTCGACGCGCACGCTGTCGCCGACCGAGCGTTGGCATCCCGCGCGGCCTTGGATGGCCGCGCCTAACGAAAGGAGACATTCATGACCTTCAAGCAGATGCTGTTCGGCGTCAGTGCAACCGCCATCATCGCCGCGGGCTCGGCAGAGGCAAACACTTGGCGCTTTGCGTTTGAGGAGGCAATCGACGAGGTGCAAGGCATCTTCGCCCAGCAGTTCAAGGAGCATGTGGAGGCGAACTCCGACTACACGGTTCAGCTTTTCCCGTTCGGCACACTGGGCGAATCCGACGACATCATGGAGCAGACCCAAGCCGGTATCCTTCAGTTTGTGAACCAGTCGCCCGGCTTCACTGGTGCGCTGATCCCTGAGGCGCAGGTATTCTTCGTGCCCTATTTGTTGCCGCAAGAAGGCGAAGCACTGAACGAATTCTTCCGCACATCGGTCGCGATCAACGAGATGTTCCCCGAGCTTTACGCACAGCACGGGCTGGAACTGCTGACCATGTATCCCGAGGGCGAAGTGGTGATGACCACGAAAAGCCCGGTTCAGAGCCCGGCTGATCTGAACGAGCAGAATATCCGGGTGATGACCAACCCACTGCTGGTGGAATCCTATCGCGCGTTCGGCGCAGTGCCGACGCCGCTGCCCTGGGGCGAGGTCTATGGCGGGCTGCAGACCAACATGATCCAGGGCCAAGAGAATCCCATGTTCTTTGTGGAATCTACCCGGATGTATGAGGTGACGGACTACATCACCTTTACCGGCCACAACAACTTCACGACCGCCTTCATGGCGAACAAGGATTTCTTTGACGGCCTCGCCGAGGAAGATCAGGAACTGATCCACGAGGCTGTTGACGTCGCCTTCGACTACATCCTCGAATATCAGGACGGTCTGACCGAAAGTTCGCTCGAGAAGATCCTGGAGGCGAAGCCGGACATGACGGTGACCGTCCTGTCGGATGAGGAACGCCAGCCGTTCATGGAGGCAGCGGCCAGCGTTGAGGAGGAGTTCATCAGGATGACCGGCGACAGCGGTCGCGCGATTCTTGAGCAGATGAAGGCCGACCTCGAGGCGGTCAGCGACTGACGGCATAGCTTCGGGGGCGTCCGCCGTCGCCCCCGCTCGCCCCGGCCCTCCCACAGCAGCGGATCAGAATCGTGACCGACCCAGTTCGCGACCCGAAGCACCCCGTTCCACCCGATCTTCAGGACGTGACAGGATCCGCCGGAGAGGATGTTCCGGTCACCGCCTACAAGTCGGATCTTCCCGGCCCGCTGGGCTGGATCGACACCGGAATCGCCCGGGCCGAGGCGTTCCTTCTCGCCGCGGGCGTGCTCTTGATGGCGGCGAATACCGTCGCCAACGTGATCGGGCGCTTCATGCTCGGAAGCTCCATCCAGGCGACGGAAGAGGTGAACAGGATACTGATCATCCTCATCACCTTTGCCGGGATCAGCTATGCCGCGCGGCATGGGCGCCACATCAGGATGACGGCGTTTTTCGACATGATGCCGGTTAAGGCGCGCAAGGCGCTGATGATCGTGATCGCGCTGGTCACAGCGGGCTTCATGTTCGCGCTGACGTGGTATTCTTGGGGCTATCTTCAGACGACGCTGGGGCGCGGCCGGCTGCTGCCGTCGCTTCAGATCCCGGTGTGGTGGACCCTCGTATGGGTGCCCGTCGGCTTCTTCATGACCGGGCTGCAATACCTGCTGACGGCAATCAAGAACATGCTGGAAAAGGATGTCTACCTCTCGACCAACGTTCTCGAGGGGTATGGCGACGACAGCGAACAGGAAATCTAAGGGACCGCCATGGCGCTGACGATCTTCACTGTGATGGTTGTCCTGCTGATGCTGGGCTTTCCGATGATGATCCCGCTCATGGCGGCGGCGGGCCTTGGCTTCTACATGATGTTCGGCGGCTTCAGTCAGATGGAAACGATGGTTTCCCAGATGATCGCCGGCATCCGCCCGGCGTCGCTGATCGCGGTGCCGATGTTCATCTTCGCCGCGGACATAATGACGCGGGGGCAAAGCGCGGGCAGACTGATCGACCTTGTGATGAGCTTCTTCGGTCACAAGCGCGGCGGTCTCGCCATTTCGACCGCGACGGCCTGCACCATGTTCGGGGCGGTGTCGGGATCGACGCAGGCGACAGTGGTTGCCATCGGCTCGCCATTGCGGCCGCGGATGCTGAAGGCGGGCTACAAGGACAGCTTCGTCCTCGCGCTGATCGTCAACGCCTCGGACATCGCATTTCTGATTCCGCCGTCGATTGGCATGATCATCTACGGCGTCATCTCGAATACCTCGATCGCGGAACTGTTCATCGCCGGCATCGGACCCGGTCTGCTGATCCTGTTCCTGTTCTCGATCTACTGCTGGGCATATGCGGTCCGGAACAACGTGCCGACAGAACCGCGCACGCCGTGGAGCGCGCGTTTGGTCGCGTTGCAAAAGGCGCTTTGGCCGCTTGGCTTTCCCGCGATCATCATCGGCGGCATCTACGGCGGGATTTTCAGCCCGACTGAGGCCGCGGCGGCCTGCGTCCTCTACGCGCTGATTCTGGAAATGATCGTCTTCCGCACACTTGATCTGAAGGGACTGGTGGCCACCGCACGCTCTACCGGTCTCATCACGGCAGTGGTCTTCATCCTGGTCGGCGCTGGTGCCGCGTTTTCCTGGGTGATTTCCTTCGCGCAGGTCCCGCAAGAGGTTCTCGGCGCGGTCGGCATCGACCAGATGGGGCCGATCGGGGTGCTCTTCGTCATTTCCATCGCCTTCTTTGTCGGTTGCATGTTCGTCGATCCGATCGTGGTGATCCTGGTTCTGGTGCCGATCTTCGCGCCGGTCGTGAACGCGGTCGGGCTGGACCCGGTGCATGTCGGCGCAATCATCGTGCTGCAGGTGGCCATTGGCTCTGCGACACCACCATTCGGATGTGACATCTTCACTGCAATCGCTGTTTTTAAACGACCCTATGCCGAGGTGGTGCGCGGCACGCCGCCTTTCATCCTGATCCTGCTGACGGTGTCGGTTCTGCTGATCTTCTTCCCGCAGATCGCGCTGTTCCTGCGGGATCTGGCCTTCGGCAGATAAGGGGGAGGAATGTTCAAGAAAATTCTCGTGCCCTTCGACGGGTCGAACAACGCCGAGGACGCGCTGAAGAAGGCCGTTGAACTGGCGAAGCTGACCGAAGCCGAGATCAGTATCCTGACTGTGTTCCGGCATCACTCGATGTTGGAGGCATCCTTTTCCATGGTGCGCCCGCTGGACCCGGGTAACCTGGACGAGGTGATGGAATCTCACGCAAAAGACGTTGCCGATCACGCAAAGAAGTCCGTGGTCGCCGCGGGACATGATAAGGTGCGCGCCTTCGTCAAGGCTGGCCAACCGGCCCGAACCATCGTGGCGTGGTCGAAGGAGAAGGAGGTCGATCTGATCGTGCTGGGAAGTCGCGGCATGGGATCGCTGGAAGGGTATCTGCTCGGCTCCGTCTCTCACAAGGTGACGGGTCTGGCAGACTGCCCGGTTCTGGTCATCTGACGCGACGGGGGCGCCGTGACCGTCCCTCACATCCCCGCTCTGGCATCATCGGCGCCATTCGCCGACGATGTGGTGCGTCTGGGCCTGATCGCACTGGCGACAGACCTGACGATGGAGCATGATTTTCGCACCCTGCTGCCCGACGAAGTGCGGCTTCATGTCACGAGAATCGCCTTCGCCAATCCGACGACGCCCGAGAACCTGGCCGCCATGGAGCCCTTGCTTTCAGAGGCTGCGGCGCTTCTGGTGCCCGGCGCGGCACTGTCAGCCATCGGCTTCGGCTGCACTTCTGCCAGCGTATTGATCGGTGACGACGTCGTTGCCGCGCGCATCGGTGCTGCACGGCCGGGGGTGCCGGTGATGACGCCCGCCCTTGCGGCCTGTCGAGCGTTCTCTGCGATGGGGGTCGAAAAGATCGCCCTTCTGACCCCCTATCTGGTGCAGACCACGGCACCCGTTGCGAGCTATTTCGAGACAGCCGGCATACCGGTCGTTCGCGTCCATGATCTCGGCATCGCCGATGACCGCGACATAGCGCTACTGCCCGCAGAGGTGATCGTCGAGGGTGTTCGGCAGGCCGACGACCCACGCGCCGAGGCCATGTTCATCGCCTGTACCTCTACACCTGCGCTGCCCCTGATCGCGTCGATTGAGGCAGAACTCGGCAAGCCCGTTCTTTGCGCCAATCTCGCGCTGGCCTGGGCCATGCTTCGTGCGGCCGGGGCGGCCGGCCGGTTTCCGGGGCGGTTGTCGGCGATACAACCGATGGCACAATGTCAGTGACGCTGCAGGAGATAAATGCCGCCCGCGCCCGCATCAGTGACATGGTGCGCCATACTTTCTGCGACCGCTCCTCCACGCTCTCCGATCTGGAAGGCGCGCCCGTCTGGTTGAAGATGGAGCACCAGCAGCACACCGGGTCGTTCAAACTGCGCGGTGCATCGAATGCCGTCGCCTCGCTGAGCGACGTGCCGGGCGTCACGACAGCCTCCACTGGAAATCACGGCCGGGCGCTGGCCCATGCCGCCGCGGCGCGCGGGCTGCGTTCGGTGATCTGCATGTCGGCGCTGGTGCCCGAGAACAAGCTGGCCGCCGTGCGCGGGCTGGGGGCCGAGGTACGGATCGTCGGACGATCGCAGGACGACGCCCAGGTCGAGGCCGAACGGCTGGCCGCGGATGAGGGGCTTGCCCTGATCCCGCCCTTCGACGATCCCCGCATCATCGCGGGGCAGGGCACTCTTGGGTTGGAAATAGTCGAGGATGTGCCCGACATCGCAACGGCGCTGATCCCGCTGTCGGGTGGTGGTTTGCTGTCGGGCGTCGCGGCTGCGATCAAGGCGCTGCGCCCCAGTGTCCGGATCGTTGGAATCTCGATGCAGCGCGGCGCAGTCATGGCCGAAAGCCTCTCTGCCGGCCATCCGGTGGTTGTGGAGGAGTTGCCGACGCTGGCCGACTCACTCGGCGGTGGAATTGGGCTTCAGAACCGGCATACCTTAGCGATGGTGCGCGACCTGATGGATGATCTGGTCCTGCTGACCGAGGCCGAGATCGCCGCCGGCATCCGGCACCTATACCGCCACGAACGCCAAGTGGTCGAAGGGGGCGGCGCCGTCGGCGTGGCGGCCATGCTGGCGGGCAAGCTGCAGCCGGCGGGGCCGGTCGTGATCCCACTGACCGGCAGCAACATCGACATGGATCTCCACGCCCGCATCGTCGCGGGCGAGGTGCCGGATCTGACGGGGGACTGACATGCCAAGCGTCCGCATACTGACCGAAACCGACCTGCGCGCGATACTGCACCTCGACCTCGCCGCCGTGGACTGCATCGACGCCGCGTTCCGACGGCTGGCGGCGGGCGGGGTGGAGATGCCCCCGATCCTGTCGATGGCGATTCCGGACCGCAACGGCGAGGTGGACGTGAAGACCGCCTATGTTCCCGGACTTGAAGGCTTCGCGATCAAGGTCAGCCCCGGTTTCTTCGACAACCCGAAGATCGGCCTGCCCTCAACATCAGGCCTGATGGTCGTGCTGTCTTCGACGACAGGTCAGGTGAAGGCGGTGCTGCTGGACAACGGCTACCTGACCGACCTGCGCACTGCCGCGGCCGGGGCCGTTGCCGCCCGCGCGCTGGCGCGCCCCGATGCGTCCCGCGCCTGCATCATGGGGGCCGGGCTGCAGGCGCGGCTGCAGTTGCACGCGCTCGCACTGGTGCGGCCTATATCCGAGGCGGTGATCTGGGCGCGCGATCCACAGAAGGCCGCCGCCATGGCGACAGAGGTGGCCGCGTCGTTGAACATCGCCGCCCGCGCCACGGACGATCCGGCGGCAGCGGTTGCATCGGCCGACGTGATCGTGACCACGACGCCTGCGACCGAACCGATCGTGCAGGCGGGCTGGCTGCGCCCCGGCCAGCATGTCACCGCCATGGGGTCCGACCAGCATGGCAAGAACGAACTCGCACCCGCCTGCCTGGCCCGCGCTGACCGCTATGTGCCCGACCGCCTGTCGCAGACCCGCCGGATGGGAGAGCTTCGCGCCGCCATCGACGCCGGTGTCATCGCTGCGGAGGCCGAGTTTGCCGAGCTTGGCGCGGTGCTGGCCGGTGAGGCGCCGGGACGCACGGCCGTCGATCAGATAACGATTGCAGATCTGACTGGGACCGGCATGCAGGATACGGCAATCGCCGACTTCGCCCTCTCGCGCGCCGAAGCGCGGGGAGTCGAGATCACGACCTGAGCGTCTTGCCGCATGCCCCTTTCCTTCATCCACAGGATCAGGGAAGGAGCGCCTGACACCCCGCACCAAGTTTCCAGGGACCGACGATGACCACCAACCCGATCACACCCACAATCCCCTTCGACAGGGACGGTAAGCACCACGGCTTCCTTCGCCTGCCGCATTCGCGCAACGAAAGCGCCTGGGGGGCGATCATGATTCCGGTGACGGTGGTGCGCAACGGCGACGGGCCGACCGCACTGCTGACGGGCGCGAACCACGGCGATGAATACGAGGGACCGATCGCGCTGCAGGCGCTGGCATGGGAACTGGAGCCCGAGCAGATTTCAGGCCGGGTCATCATCCTGCCCTACATGAACTATCCCGCGTTCCGCGCTGCCACCCGCGTCTCGCCCATCGACAACGTGAACCTGAACCGCGCCTTCCCCGGTGCGCCCGACGGCACGGCGACGCAAAAGATCTCCAACTACTTCAACGACGTTCTGGTGCCGATGGCCGATGTGGTGCTGGACTATCATTCGGGTGGCAAGACACTGGATTTCCTGCCTTTCGCCTGTGCTCACTACCTCGAGTCCGTCAGCCAGCAGGACGCCTGCGTCGCCGCCGTCACCGCCTTCAACGCGCCCTACACGATGATGCTGCGCGAGATCGACAACGTCGGCATGTACGACACCGCGGTCGAGGCGCAGGGCAAGGTCTTTGTCACCACGGAACTTGGCGGCGGCGGGTCGGCGACCGCGCGGTCCGCCCGGATCGCGCGGAAGGGGGCGCGGAACGTGCTGATGCACGCCGGCATCCTGCAGGGCACGCCAGAGCGTGAGGCGACGGTGATGCTGGATATGCCCGACGACGATTGCTACCACTTCGCCACGTCCGAGGGGTTGTTCGAGCCTGTCGTCGATCTGGGCGAGGCGGTGGAGCAAGGCGCGCTGATCGCGCGGGTCTGGCCGGCTGACCGAACGGGGATGATGCCGCTTGAATACTACGCCCAGCGGTCGGGCATCCTGGCCGCCCGGCATTTCCCCGGCCTGATCGGAACCGGCGATTGCCTGGCAGTGATCGCCACGGTGATGGATCAGGGCTGACCGCTCAGGCAGACCGCTGCAGGCGATCCTCCAGCACGTCGAAGGGCAGGCCGGGCTCATCCTTGGCGCAGCGGATCACCAGGCTGGTCTTGACGCTGGCCACGTTGTCGGCTGCCGTCAGTTGCTCGGTCAGGAAGTTCTGGAACGTGGACAGGTCAGGGGCCACGCATTTCAGGATGAAGTCGATCTCGCCGTTCAGCATGTGGCACTCGCGGACCAGCGGCCAGGCGCGGCAGCGGTTCTCGAAGGCACTCAGATCGGCCTCGGCCTGGCTGTGCAGGCGCACCATGGCAAAGACTGCCACCTCGAACCCCAGTTCGCGCGGGTTCACGTCTGCGTGGTAGCCGCGGATGTAACCTGCCTCTTCGAGCGCGCGGACCCGGCGCAGGCAGGGCGGGGCGGAGATGCCGACCCGCCGCGCCAGCTCCACATTCGTCATCCGCCCGTCAGCCTGAAGCTCGGAAAGAATCATTCTGTCGATGGGGTCCAGCCTCGATCCCGCCATGGGTCCTCCCGATTTTGGCGGAACTTACGCGCTGGGGCGGGCAGGCGCAACATTGTTTCGCCCATGCGCAATTTCTTTTCAGAAGACGCGCTGACGCGGGGCGGCGCGCCCGCAACCGCACGGCATTGCATTCCGCGCAGAGGGTCATAGAACAGGCGCAAACCAAAGAGGCGGATCATGGGCGAGACACGGCACACGCGGGTTCTGATCATCGGCTCCGGCCCGGCGGGCTATACGGCGGCGGTCTATGCGGCGCGGGCGATGCTGAACCCGGTGCTGGTGCAGGGCATCCAGCCGGGCGGGCAGCTGACCATCACCACCGAGGTGGAGAACTGGCCCGGCGACACGATGGTCATGGGCCCCGACCTGATGGTGCGGATGGAGGAACACGCCAAGGCGATGGGGGCCGAGGTGGTGTCCGACTACATCTCCTCGCTGGACCTGTCGAAGCGTCCCTTTGTGGCAGAGGCCGACAGCGGCACGACATTTACCGCCGATGCGGTGATCCTGGCCACCGGTGCGCAGGCGCGCTGGCTGGGCCTGCCGTCCGAGGAGAAGTTCAAGGGCTTCGGCGTTTCGGCCTGCGCCACCTGTGACGGGTTCTTCTACCGCGGCAAGGAGGTGGTGGTGATCGGAGGCGGTAACACGGCGGTCGAGGAGGCGCTGTTCCTGACCAACTTTGCCACCAAGGTCACGCTGGTCCACCGCCGCGACTCGCTGCGGGCCGAAAAGATCCTGCAGCAAAGGCTGTTCAAACACCCGAAGATCGAGGTGCTTTGGGACCATACCGTCGACGAGGTGATCGGCCATGACGACCCGCTGGGCGTGACGGCGGTCAAGGCGCGGCATGTTGCGACCGGCGCCATGACCGAGATCCCCTGTGCGGGTTTCTTCGTGGCCATCGGCCACTCGCCCGCCACGGAACTGGTCAAGGACCAGTTGGAGATGCACAACGGCGGCTATGTAAAGGTGCATCCGGGCACGACCGAGACCTCGATTCCCGGCGTCTTTGCGGCCGGCGACCTGACCGACCACGTTTACCGGCAGGCGGTGACGAGCGCCGGCATGGGCTGCATGGCCGCGCTGGACGCCGAACGCTTTCTGGCTGCGCAGGAAGGCTGACCGTTCCGGCTTGACGGTGCAAACGGGACGTTCTTCCCTTTTCGCTTGGCGATTTGTCAGGCAGCTTGAACTTTTTCCCGCTCGGGTTCAAAGCACCAGCGCCGGGCAGGACCGCTCGGTGCCGATTTGAAAGCCTGAGCGATGACCCTGCAGAACCTTGCCCCGATCCCGGAACTCTATGTCTCATACGACAGCGCGCAGAAGCTGAAGGCGGACGCGGGCGATCTGCCGTCCTGGGACCTGAGTCCGCGGCAGATCTGCGATCTGGAACTGCTGATGAACGGCGGCTTTCACCCGCTGAAGGGGTTCCTGACCCAAGCCGATTATGACCGCGTGGTCGAGGAGATGCGGCTGGCCGATGGCACGCTCTGGCCGATCCCCGTCACGCTGGACGTCAGCGAGAAGTTCGCCGACGGGGTAGAGCCGGGGCAGGATGTTGCGCTGCGGGATGCCGAGGGGGTGATCCTGGCCATCCTGTCGGTCACCGACAAATGGACGCCGGACAAGGCGCGCGAGGCGGCGCAGGTCTTTGGCGCAGACGATCTGGCGCATCCGGCGGTGAACCACCTGCACAACGTCGCCGGGCCGGTTTATCTGGGCGGGCAGATCACCGGCATCCAGCCGCCCGTCCACTACGACTTCAAGATGCGCCGCGACACGCCGAACGAGTTGCGGGCCTTCTTCCGCAAGATGGGGTGGCGGCGCGTCGTGGCGTTCCAGACCCGCAACCCGCTGCACCGGGCGCATCAGGAACTGACCTTTCGCGCGGCGCGCGAGGCGCAGGCGAACCTGCTGATCCATCCGGTCGTGGGCATGACCAAGCCCGGTGATGTGGACCACTTCACCCGCGTGCGCTGCTACGAGGCGGTGCTGGACAAGTATCCGGCCGCGACCACGCATCTGTCGCTCCTGAACCTCGCCATGCGGATGGCCGGCCCGCGAGAGGCGCTGTGGCATGCGATCATCCGGCGGAACCACGGCTGCACCCACATGATCGTGGGGCGCGACCATGCCGGGCCGGGGAAGAACAGCGCTGGAGAGGATTTCTACGACCCCTATGCCGCGCAGGATCTGGTGCGGCAGCATCAGGCGGAAGTCGGGATCGAGATGGTCGACTTCAAGCAGATGGTCTATGTGCAGGAGCGCGCCCAGTACGAACCCCGCGACGAGGTGGGGGAGGGGGCGACGATCCTGGATATCTCGGGCACCGAACTGCGCCGCCGGCTACGCGAGGGGATCGAGATCCCCGAGTGGTTTTCCTTCCCCGAGGTGGTGGAGCAGTTGCGCCGCCGCTATCCGCCGCGGCATCAGCAGGGGTTCACGGTGTTCTTCACCGGGCTGTCGGGGTCGGGCAAGTCCACCATCGCGAACGCGCTGATGGTGAAGCTGATGGAGATGGGCGGGCGGCCGGTGACGCTGCTGGATGGGGATGTGGTGCGGAAGCATCTGTCCAGCGAACTGGGGTTCAGTAAGGAGCACCGGGACATCAACATCCGGCGGATCGGCTACGTGGCGTCGGAGATCACCAAGAACGGGGGCATCGCGATCTGTGCGCCGATTGCGCCCTATACGGCCACGCGGCGGGCGGTGCGGGAGATGGTGGAGGGGTTCGGGGCGTTTTGTGAGGTCCATGTGGCGACGCCGCTGGAGGAGTGTGAGCGGCGGGATCGGAAGGGGCTCTACAAGCTGGCGCGGGAGGGGAAGATCAAGGAGTTCACCGGGATCTCGGATCCCTATGAGGATCCGGCCAACCCTGAATTGCGGGTCGATACCCAGAATGTGGACGTGGATCACTGCGCCCATCAGGTGCTGCTGAAGCTGGAATCGATGGGGCTGATCCGGGGTTGAGGGGCGGTTGGGCAAGTTGCCCAAAAATCCAAGCCCTTGATCTGAAAAGAAATCGCATTTTTTGTTAACCTGCCCTTTACCGTTAGGCACGGTCTGGCATGCCCGTCAGCCGGGCAGGTCGCGCCAGGCGGGCAGCAGGTCGCCGGGCATCGGTGTGGCGTGATAGACCGCCCGCGCGATGGCGCGGGACACGCAGACGGCGGCGGCGTGGCCGAGGCGGAAGCGGTCGGCCGGCGGGTCGGGCAGGGGGTGCGCGCCGGTCGCGGCCACGAAGACCAGATCGCCGTCGAAGGGTGTGTGGCTGGGCGCGATGGCGCGGGCGAAACCGTCCTGCGCGGCGGTGGCCAGCCGCGTCGCCTCGGCCTGGGTCAGGGCGGCGTCGGTGGCGAGGATGGCAAGTGTGGTGGCCTCTCCTAGACGTTTCGCGGGGGGCGGCTCGTCGTGCGGGTCGAAGCGGTGGGGCAGGCCGAGGCCGCCGTATTCCTGCCCCATCTCCCACGGCGCGGCCCAGAACTGGCGCGTGCCGGGCACCACCACCGACCCCAGCGCATTGACGGCAACCAGCGCGCCCAGCGTCACGCCGTTGTCCATCACCACCGAGGCAGAGCCGATGCCGCCCTTCAGGTTGCAGGTGGTGGCGCCAAAACCCGCACCGGCGCTGCCCAGCGCGAAATCCGGCCCGGCTGCTGCCAGCGCCGCACGGCCCAGCGGGGCGTAGGGATTCGCCCCCCAGTCCTTTGCCCCGCCGTTCAGCAGGTCGAACAGGATCGCGCCGGGCACGATGGGCACCCGTATGTCGCGGATCGGATAGCCCCGGCCCATCGCCCGCAGCCCGTCGGCCACGCCCGAGGCCGCGTCGAGGCCGAAGGCGGAGCCGCCCGCCAGCACCAGCGCGTCCACCTCCTGCACGATCTTGTCGGGGGCCAGAAGCTCCGTCTCTCTCGTGCCCGGCGCGCCGCCCATCAGGTTCATCGCGGCGGTGAAGGGGGCATCGCCCAGCAGAACGGTGACGCCGCTGCGGATGGCGGCGTCATGGGCCTGCCCGACCACCAGCCCCGGCACGTCGGTGATCAGGTTGCGTGCGCCCGGCCTCATGCTCGCGCCCTCATATGCAGCGCCCGCCGTCCACTTCCAGCGCGACGCCGGTGATCATGCTCGCCTCGTCGGAACAGAGGAACAGCGCGGCAGCGGCGATGTCGTCGGGGGTGGAGAAGCGCCCCAAAGGGATGGTGGACAGGAATTTGGCGCGAATCTCCGGCGTATCCTCTCCCATGAAGGATTTCAGCAGCGGCGTTTCCCCCGCCACCGGGTTCAGCGCGTTGACCCGGATGCCGTGGGGGGCAAGCTCCACGGCCATCGCCTTGGTCGCCGTGATCATCCAGCCCTTTGACGCATTGTACCAGTTCAGCCGGGGGCGGGGAGAGACACCGGCGGTGGAGGCGATGTTGAGGATCGCGCCGCGGCCTGCGTTCTTCATGCCGGGGACGAAATGGCGCGCGGTCAGGTAGACGGATTTCGCGTTCACCGCCAGCACGCGGTCGAATTCGGCCTCTCCCACCTCCTCCATCGGTTGCGGCAGGTGGGTGATGCCGGCGTTGTTGACCAGAATGTCGGGTGTGCCGAAGGCCGCGCGCGCGGCCTGAGCCAGCGCGGCGACGCTGTCGTTCGACGCCACATCCACCACCTGCACCAGACCGCCGATCTGGGCGGCGATTTCCTCTGCCAGCACCGGGTCGATATCGGCCACCATGACCCGCGCGCCCTCGGCCGCGAAGCGCCGGGCGATGCCCGCGCCAAAGCCCGAGGCGCCGCCGGTGACGATGGCGGTCTTGCCGCCCAGCCGTCCACTCATCCCATCATCTCCTTCACCTTGTCCGCCACGGCGGCGCCGAGCGTTGCATGGGCGGCTTCGTCCAGATGCACGCCGTCCAGACCGCTGGCGGCGACCAGCGCCCCGGCATCGAGGAAGCCCGCGCCCCAGCGCGCCGCCGCATCGGCGTATAGGGGCGCGAGGCGGGCGGATTTTGCAGCACCACCGGCGAAGATCTCGGCCAGGCATCCGGCCTCGATCACCGGGGCGGGGGCGATCAGCAGGCAGGCGGGGGCAGTGCCGCCGGGGCCGGTGAAGCCCTGCCGGATGTGGCGCACAAGCTGTTCGACCGAGACCGCGATTTCGATCGGCGGGGCGTTGAACCGCGCCTTGCAGTCGTTGGTGCCCAGCATCACGACCACGAGGTCCAGCGGCATGTGGCTTTCCAGCACCGCCGGCAGCACCGAAAGGCCGTTCTTGTGGACGCCCGACACCGGGTCGGGGTGGACGGTGGTGCGGCCCGGAAGTGCTGCTTCCACCACATGCCAGCCGGGGCCGAGGGCGGCGGCCAGCACGCCGGGCCAGCGGGTGGCGCGGTCGAACCGCCGCGCGTCAAGGATATGTGCCATCGGCTGGGTGCCGTGGCTGTTGGAATCCCCGTAGATCAGGATCGTGCGTTCCGCCGCCATGCCGGCCCCCGGTTGCTTCGGGGGCAGAATGGCAGGGCGGCGGGGCGGGGAAAAGCCCCTACTCGGCCGCGACGGGTTCGGTCGCCGGTTCGACGCGGACGGCGGCGAACTTGAACTCGGGGATCTTGCCGTAGGGGTCGAGCGCGGGGTTGGTCAGCACGTTCGCCGCCGCCTCGACAAAGGCGAAGGGCAGGAAGACCATGTTTTCCGCCACCGTGGCATCGGCCCGCGCCATCAGTTCGATCGTGCCGCGCCGGGTGGTCAGCCGCACGCGGCCGCCGGGGGGCACGCCGATCCGGGCCAGCGCATCGGGGTGGAGCGAGCAGTTCGCCTCAGGCTCCACCGCGTCAAGCACACGCGCCCGGCGGGTCATGGAGCCGGTGTGCCAGTGTTCCAGCTGCCGGCCGGTGGTCAGCACCATCGGATAGGCGGCATCGGGCAGTTCGGCGGGCGGCAGGACGGAGGCCGGGGTGAACCGCGCCCGCCCGCCCGCGCGGGGGAAGCGGTCGCCGAAGACGATGGGCTGGCCGGGGTCGGTGGGCGACAGGCTGGGGTAGGTGACGGCGCCCTCACCCTCCAGCCTTTCCCATGTGATGTGGTTGAGCGCGGGCATGGAGGCGGCCATCTCGGCATAGACCTGGCGCGGGTGGGTATAGGTCCAGTTCAGGCCGAGGCGGCGGGCGAGATCGACGGTGATCGCCCAGTCCTCTCGCGCATCGCCCGGCGGGGGGACGGCGGGGCGGCCCATCTGCACCTGCCGGTTGGTATTGGTGACGGTGCCGGTCTTCTCAAAGAAGGCCGCGGCGGGCAGGATCACATCGGCATAATTCGCCGTCTCGGTCAGGAAGATGTCCTGCACGACAAGGTGGTCGAGCGAGGCGAGCGCGTGGCGGGCGTGGGTCACGTCGGGGTCCGACATGGCCGGGTTCTCGCCCAGGATATACATGCCGCGGATCTGGCCGGCGTGGACGGCATCGAGGATCTCGGTGACGGTGAGGCCCTTTTCGGCGGCGGGGGCAAAGCCCCAGAGGTCGGCGAAACGGCTGCGGACGGCGGCATCCGTCACCGACTGGTAATCCGGCAGGAACATCGGGATCAGTCCGGCGTCGGACGCGCCCTGCACGTTGTTCTGCCCGCGCAGCGGGTGCAACCCGGTGCCGGGGCGGCCGACATGGCCGCACATCAGGGCAAGGCTGATCAGGCAGCGGGAATTGTCGGTGCCGTGGGTGTGCTGGCTGATCCCCATGCCCCAGAAGATCATCCCCGCCCGGCCGCGGGCGAAATCGCGGGCCACGGCGCGCAGCGTCTCGGCCGGGATGCCGCAGGCATCGGCCATCACCTCGGGCGCGAATGCGGCCAGATGGGTCTTCTGCGCCTCCCAGTTCTCGGCCATCGCCTCGATATACTGGCGGTCGTAGAGCCCTTCCTCGACGATCGTGGCCATGATCGCGTTCAGCATCGCCACATCGGCGCCGGGCTTGAACTGCAGCATGTGGGTGGCGTGGCGGCGCAGCGCCTGACCGCGCGGGTCCATCACGATCAGCTTGCCGCCGCGTTTCGCGAACTGCTTGAAGTATGTGGCGGCAACCGGATGATTTTCCGTGGGATTCGCGCCGATCACGATGGCGACGTCGGCATTCTCGATCTCGTTGAACGTGGCGGTCACGGCGGCCGAGCCGACATTCTCCATCAGCGCCGCGACCGATGAGGCGTGGCAGAGCCGGGTGCAGTGATCGACGTTGTTGTGGCCAAAGCCCTGTCGGATCAGCTTCTGGAACAGATAGGCTTCCTCGTTCGAACACTTGGCCGAGCCGAAGCCCGCCACCGACTGCCCGCCATGGGCATCGCGCAGGCGCGACAGGCCATTGGCGGCGGCGTCCAGTGCCTCGTCCCACGTCGCCTCGCGGAAGTGGGTCAGCGGGTTGGCGGGATCGACGTTCAGGCCCTTTTCCACCCCCTCGCGCCGGATCAGCGGCACGGTCAGCCGGTGCGGGTGGTGGATATAGTCAAAGCCGAACCGGCCCTTGACGCAAAGCCGCCCCTCGTTCGCCGGGCCGTTGATGCCGTCCACATATTTCACCCGGCCATCCTTGACCTTCAGGCTGACCTGACAGCCGACGCCGCAGAACGGGCAGACGGATTTCGTCTCGCTGTCGTAATCGGCGCTGTCGCCTTGCTGGGCCGTGTCCAGCACCGTCGCCTCCATCAGCGCGCCGGTGGGGCAGGCCTGCACGCATTCGCCGCAGGCGACGCAGGTGCTGTCGCCCATCGGGTCGGCGAAATCAAAGGTGGGCCATGTATCGTGGCCGCGCCCGGCCATGCCGATCACATCGTTCACCTGCACCTCGCGGCAGGCGCGCACGCAAAGCCCGCACTGGATGCAGGCGTCGAGGTTCACGCGCATCGCAACATGGCTGTCGTCCAAGAGCGGGATGCGATCCGCCTCCAGCGTCGGCAGGCGGCTTTCGGTGACGCCCACGGCATCGGCCATGTTCCAGAAATGGCTGGACCTGTCATGCGCCGCGCCGCGTTCCGGCTGGTCGGCGGCCAGCATCTCCACCACCATCCGGCGGGCGGAACCGGCGCGGGCGGTATCGGTGCGCACCACCATCCCCTCGGCCGGTTCGCGGATGCAGCTTGCGGCCAGCACGCGCTCGCCCTCGATCTCCACCATGCAGGCGCGGCAGTTGCCGTCGGGCCGGTAGCCGGGCGCGGGCTTGTGGCACAGATGCGGGATCTTCAGGCCGCGGCCGTTGGCGACCTCCCATATCGTCTCGCCGGGTTCGGCGGTGACGGTCGCGCCGTTCAGGGTGAAGGTGATGCGGCCGGTCATGTCTTGATCTCGATTTCCAGAAAGCTCAGCGCGGCGTCGGCGCCGTTGAGCACGTTGTGAGAGATGCCCGCCGGGCGGGAATAGGGCACGCCCGTCTGCAACGGCGCGTCGCTTTCGCTGCCGTCATCGGCAACGATGCGCAGCACACCATCGGTCAGCGGCACGATAACATAGGGCAGGGCGTGGACATGGTGCCCGGTCTCGTCGCCCGGCGCGAAGTCGAAGCGGTTGACGCGCACGCGGTCGTCGTCGATCAGGATGGCGGGTCCGACGGTGGCCATCAGATCTCCTCCGGGAAATGCTTGATCGTCAGGCGGATCGGGTTCGGTGCGGCCTGACCCAGTCCGCAGATCGAGGCGTCGGCCATGGTGGCGCAGATCTCCTCCAAGAGGCCGGTATCCCAGCGATCCGCCTGCATCAGCTTCACCGCCTTTTCGCAACCCGACCGGCAGGGGGTGCACTGGCCGCAGCTTTCATCCTCGAAGAACCGCAGCATGTTCAGCGCCGCACCCCGCGCGCTGTCGCGGTCGGACAGGACGACGACGGCTGCCGAGCCGATGAAGGAGCCGTGCGGCTGCAGCGTGTCGAAATCCAGCGGCACATCGTCCATCGACGCGGGCAGCAGGCCGGAGGATGGCCCGCCGGGCTGATAGGCTTTCAGCGCGTGCCCCCGCGCCATGCCGCCGGCCGCGTCGATCACGTCGCGGATGGTCGATCCGGCGGGCAGCAGATAGACGCCCGGCCACGCCACCCGGCCACTGACCGAATAGCTGCGCAGCCCCTTGCGGCCGTTCCTTTCGGTGGCGCTCAGGATCTCCGGCCCCTCGCGCACAACGCGGGCGACCCAGTGCAGCGTTTCCACATTGTGCACCAGCGTCGGGCGGCCCCACAGGCCCACCTGAGCGACATAGGGCGGCCGATGCCGGGGCAGGCCGCGCTTGCCCTCGATCGATTCCAGCATCGCGGATTCCTCGCCGCAGATATAGGCGCCCGCGCCGCGGCGCAGGTCGATATATCCGGGGGCGGCGATGCCGGCGGCCTCCAGCGCGGCGATCTCCCGCCGCAGTATCTCCAGCACGGCAGGGTATTCGTCGCGCATGTAAAGATAGCAGCCCTCTGCCTCCACCGCCCAGGCGGCGATCAGCATGCCTTCAAGCATCAGGTGAGGTTCACGCTCCAGATACCAGCGATCCTTGAAGGTGCCCGGCTCGCCCTCATCCCCGTTCACGGCCAGGTAGCGCGGGCCGGGGTTGGCGCGCACAAAGCCCCATTTCTTGCCTGAGGGGAAACCGGCCCCGCCGAGCCCGCGCAGGCCCGAGGCGAGGACCGTCTCCTGCACCTGTTCCCAGTCGCCGCTTTCACGCAGGGACAGCAGGCGGTCGTAGCCGCCGGCCGCGCGATAGGCGTCAAAGGCTTCATAGGCGGGAATGACCGCGTGCAGGTCGCCGCCCGCGATCACCTTTTCGATGGCCTCGGGCGTGGCGTGGTCCACATGCCGATGCCCGACCTCGGCCACCGGCGCCGTATCGCAGCGGCCCATGCAGGGCGCGCGCAGCACGCGGACGCGGGCCGGGTCATGCCCGGCCTCCAGCGCCGCCAGCAGCGCCTCGGACCCGGCAAGCTCGCACGAGAGCGAGTCGCAGACGCGGATCGTCAGGTCCGGGGGCGGGGCCTCGCCCTCTCGCACCGGGTCGAAATGGGCGTAGAAGGTGGCGACCTCCCAGACCTCGGCCATGCTCAGCCGCATCTCATAGGCCAGCGCGCGCAGATGCGGGGCCGACAGGTGGCCATGCGCATCCTGGATCAGGTGCAGGAATTCGATCAGCAGGTCGCGCCGGCGCGGCCGATCGCCCAGCAGCGTCGTCACCGCCTCCAGCGCGGCGGGGTCGACCTGCCGCCCCTTGGGCGTGTGCCGCCCCTTGCCCCGGCCCGATTTCCAGACCCCCGGCTTGTCGTCCAGCGCCATGATGCCTCCCGTCACGTCTGCGGGATCGGTGCCGCAGGTTCAATGGCAATTCAATCATAAACTTCCGTCAGTCGATTGATAGTTTCAATCGACTGGGGCTGTGATTTCCGCTTTCCCTGCCCGACCCGCCGCCGCAGAGTGCGGCGATGCAACTGATCCTGCTGACCGCCCTGACGATGATCGCCTTTGCGGCCAATTCGGTGCTGAACCGCATGGCGCTGGCGGGCGGCGACATCGGCCCGGCAGAGTTCGCGGCGATCCGGCTGGCCGCGGGGGCGGCGGTGCTGCTGGCGCTGGTCCTTGCGCGCGGCGGCCGGCTGCCGGCGGATGGCTTGCGGGCACGCGCGGTCGGGGCGGGGGCGCTGGCGCTCTACATGCTGGGATTTTCCTTTGCCTATGTCAGCCTCGATGCCGGGCTGGGCGCGCTGATCCTGTTCGGCGGCGTGCAGGTGACGATGTTCGCGGGCGGGCTGTGGGGCGGCGAGCGGCCCTCGGCGCGGCGCTGGGTCGGGGCCGGGGTGGCCTTTGCCGGGCTGGTCTGGCTGATGTGGCCGGGCGGCGGGGTGGCGCCCGACCCCCTGGGGGCGGCGCTGATGGCGGCGGCGGCGCTGGGCTGGGGCATCTATTCGCTGGCCGGGCGCGGGGCGGCGGCGCCGCTGGCGATGACGGCGGCGAATTTCCTATACGCACTGCCTGTGGCGCTGCTGGTGCTTCTGCTGCTGCCCTCTGCCGGCCCGGTCACCGCCTGGGGCGCGGGGCTGGCCGTGCTGTCGGGGGCCGTCACCTCCGGCCTCGGTTATGCGCTGTGGTATTCCGTTCTGCCGCGCCTGCAGGCCTCGGCCGCGGCGGTGGCGCAACTGACCGTGCCGGTGATCGCCATGGCCGGCGGCGTGGCGCTGCTGGGCGAGGGGGTGACGCTGCCGCTGGTGATGGCCGCCGCGGTGGTGCTGGGCGGGGTCGCCCTGTCGCTCAGCCGTCCGCGCGGGCGCTGATCATCCGAATCCGGCTTGCCCTCGGCCCGCGGGGATGATCGAAGGGCGCGACAGCAGCAGGGATCGGTGAAATGGTGACGGTGCAGGGCGTTCTGTGGGATCTGGATGGCACGCTGGTGGACAGCGAGCCCGCCCATGACGCGGCCTTTGCCGCCGTGCTGGACGAGATCGGGCTGGACGTGCCGGCCGACTTCTACGCCAGCACCCTGGGCGCGAGCGAGGATGTGATCCACGCATCGCTGGTGCGCGGCTCTGGCCTGACGCTGTCGCTGGCGGAATGGCGGGCGGTGAAATGGCGCCATTTCAGCCACCACGCGGCGGGCGTGACCGAACGCGCGCCCCTTGCCACGGTGCTGCGGCGGCTGGATGCGCGGGCGGTGCCGATGGCGCTGGTCTCGAACTCCACGCGGGATGAGGTCGATCTGAACCTGCGGATCACCGGCCTCGGCCCCCATCTGCGCGCCACCTTCAGCCGCGATGACGTCAGCCGGGGCAAGCCGGAGCCAGAGGGCTATCTGGCCGCCGCCCGCACCCTTGGCCTGCCGCCCGCCGCCTGCCTGGTGGTGGAGGACAGCCGCCGCGGCATCGCCGCCGGGGTCGCCGCGGGCATGCAGTGCCTGTTCCACCCCCAGACCGACCATGCGCCGGAGGACCGGCCCGCGGGCGCGACCTATCTGCCGCCTCATGCCGACCCCTGGCCGGTCTTTGCCGCCGCCCTCGGGCTGCGGGGCGACGCCGCCTGACCGGCACTCGCGCGGGGCGTTGCATCCCCGTGCCCTGACCCATAAGAGACTCGCGGCCTGAAGGGGAAAGCGACAGATGGGATTTCGCATGGGGATCGTCGGTCTGCCGAATGTCGGCAAATCGACGCTGTTCAACGCGCTGACGCGCACCGCCGCCGCGCAGGCGGCCAACTTTCCGTTCTGCACCATCGAGCCGAACGTGGGCGAGGTCGCGGTGCCCGACGCCCGGCTGGAAAAGCTGGCCGCCATCGCCGGGTCGAAGCAGATCATCCCCACGCGCATGACCTTCGTCGACATCGCGGGCCTTGTGCGCGGCGCGTCCAAGGGCGAGGGGCTGGGCAACCAGTTCCTCGCCAACATCCGCGAATGCGACGCCATCGCCCATGTCCTGCGCTGTTTCGAGGATGGCGACATCACCCATGTCGAGGGCCGGATCGACCCCATCGCCGATGCCGAGACGATCGAGACCGAGCTGATGCTGGCCGATCTGGAATCGGTCGACCGCCGCCTGACCAACCTCGCCCGCAAGCTGAAGGGCGGCGACAAGGAGGCGCTGCAGCAGGACCGCCTGCTGCGCGCCGCGCGCGAGGCACTGGACGCCGGCCGCCCCGCCAGCACCGTTCAGGTCTCCGAGGATGACCGCCGCGCCTGGGCGATGCTGCAGCTTCTCTCCGCCAAGCCCGTGCTCTTTGTCTGCAACGTCGCGGAATCCGAGGCCGCAACCGGCAACGCCCAGACCGAACGCGTGGCCGCCTATGCCGCCGAGCGTGGCGCGGGGCAGGTCGTGATCTCCGCCCGGATCGAGGAGGAGCTGGCCCAGCTTCCCCCCGCCGACGCGGCGGAGTTCCTGGCCGAGATGGGGCTGGACGAGCCCGGCCTCGACCGCCTGATCCGCGCGGGATACGACCTTCTGGGCCTGCAGACCTATTTCACCGTCGGCCCGAAAGAGGCGCGCGCCTGGACGATCCTGCGCGGCACCGCCGCCCCGCAGGCCGCCGGCGTGATCCACGGCGATTTCGAACGCGGCTTCATCCGCGCCGAGACCATCGCCTATGACGATTTCGTCGCCCTGAACGGCGAACAGGGGGCCAAGGACGCCGGCAAGATGCGGGTAGAGGGCAAGGGCTACACCGTGCAGGACGGCGACGTGATGCATTTTCTCTTCAATGCCTGACGGACGGGCGGGCAGGGGCGCTTGACCCGCAGCCCCGGCCCGCGCAGACAGGACAAAACGGGGGCAGGGGCCAGATGACACGGATCGACGACACATTCGCCCGCCTGCGGGCCGAGGGGCGCAAGGCCTTTGTCAGCTACATCATGGCGGGCGATCCCGACGTGGAAACCTCTCTCGCCATCATGCGGGGCCTGCCGGCGGCGGGGGTGGACGTGATCGAACTGGGCATGCCCTTCACCGATCCGATGGCCGACGGCCCCACGATCCAGCTTGCCGGCCAGCGCGCGCTGGAGGGCGGGCAGACCCTGCAGAAGACGCTCGACATGGTCGCGGCCTTTCGGGAGGGCGACAAAACCACCCCCATCGTGCTGATGGGCTACTACAACCCGATCTACAGCCGCGGGGTCGACCGCTTCCTGGCCGATGCCGTCGCGGTCGGCATCGACGGCCTGATCGTCGTGGACCTGCCGCCAGAGGAGGATGACGAACTCTGCCTCCCCGCCCGCGCGGCGGGCCTCAACTTCATCCGCCTCGCCACGCCCACCACCGACGACCGCCGCCTGCCCAAGGTGCTGCAGAACACGTCGGGCTTCGTCTACTACGTCTCGATCACCGGCATCACCGGCGCGGCGGCGGCGCAGGCGGCCGAGGTCGGGCCAGAGGTGGCGCGGATCAAGGCCCAGACCGACCTGCCGGTGATCGTGGGCTTCGGCATCTCCACGCCCGAGGGCGCCGAGGCCATCGCCAGCACCGCCGACGGCTGCGTGGTGGGCAGCGCCTTCGTGAAACTGATCGGAGAGGGCCGCCCGGTGGCGGAAGTGCTGGCAAGGGTGAAGGCGCTGGCCGAGGGGGCGCATCGGGGGTAGGGGGCATTTTACTGGCCAACCGCGCATGCGACGAAAAGCCGAATTTTGCTTCCGGCAACAAAAAGGTGACTATCTAGGGTCAGGACCCATTGATTGGCTTGATGCCGCGGCCCCTGCGTGATTCAAGACGCCGCGCTGACGGGGGGCACGATGAGCAATCTTTTCTGGCTGACAGACGAGCAGATGGAGCGGCTGAAGC
>JBJHCH010000053.1:0-22765 GCA_050485905.1 Paracoccaceae bacterium
GCCCCCGCTTGTAGGAGAACGACTGCACCGAGACCGCCAGCTTTGCCACCCCGCTGCGGTCGAACCAGCGAGCGAGTTCGGCCCGCAAGTCATGGGGCGACATCCGGCTGGTGTCGATCAGCACGCCCGCGCGGGCGCGGATCGGGGCAAGCAGGTCGATCTCGCGGTCGATGCCCAGCGCGGGCGGGCCGGCCGGGGCCAACGGATGCCGGCGCCGCGTCTCGCCATAGCGCAGCAGCAGCGTCTCGCGGTCGCAGTCCAGAAACAGAACCTCGGGTTCAGTCTCGGGCCGCCGGGTCAGCCGGTCGATCAGTTCGATCAGCGCCGCGGCGCTGAAATCGCGGTTCCGCACGTCGATCCCCAGCGCCAGCGGTGGCCCGACCGGCGGACCATCAAGCAGCCGCGGGATCAGCGACAGCGGCAGGTTGTCGATAGCCTCGTATCCCAGATCCTCCAGCACGTTGATCGCGGTGGACCGACCCGCGCCCGACGGGCCGGTGACGAGCACGATACGACGCCCGCCGGCGCGGCGCTCGGTGAGGTTGGTTTGCAACGGGGCGGTCATGGCGGGCTCGGGGCTGGCGCGGATGGGGTCAGGCGGAACGTCCCGACAGGACATATTGCCGGATCGCAGCGGGGAAATGGGCGCTCGCCACGTTTTGAAGCAAAGGCAGGCGGCGGTCCAGCAGGATGATCTCGCGCTGCGGCGGCAGCCGGTCGGTTTCCTGGCGGGAAAGGTCGATGACCAGCGCGACCTCGGCCTCGGCCAGCGGATCGGCGCGCAAGAGGCCCACGCCGCGCGCCTCGATCAGCCCCAGCAGGGGCGCGGGCGCGGTGGCGAAAAGCGCCCCGTCACGCGGGGTCAGGATGGTGCGGTCGTCGGCGACCAGCCTTGCGCCCAGCGCCATCAGTTGCAGCGCAAGGGCCGATTTCCCCGATCCTGACGGTCCCATGATGACAATGCCGCGCGCATCGATGGCGACTGTGGTGGCGTGGAGCGTCTGCGCGCCATCGCTCACAGCGGCAGGCCGACGACGAAGCGCGCGCCCAGCGGATCGGAGGTCGGATCTGCCTCGGTCGGGCGGATGTTCTCGGCCCAGATGACGCCGCCATGCGCCTCGACGATCTGGCGCGAGATGGCGAGGCCGAGGCCGGAGTGGTTGCCGAACTGCCCCGGCGGGCGTTCCGAATAGAACCGGCGAAAGACCTTGGTCAGTGCTTCTTCGGGGATGCCGGGGCCGGTGTCTTCGACCACCACAAGGACGCGATTGTCGCGCCGCCGCGCCCAGAGCCGCACCGCATCGCCATCCTCGCAGAACGAGATCGCGTTGGAGATCAGGTTGACGAAGACCTGCGCCAGCCGCGCCTCCAGCCCCTGCACGACGATGGGTTCGGCGGGCAGGTCGCAGACGAATTCCACGCCCTTCTCGGCCGCCTGCATGGTCAGGAAATCGGCAAGCCCCGCGAGGGTGGTCAGCAGGTCGAACTGCTGCTCCTCTTCCTTCACCAGTTCGCTGTCGAGCCGCGAGGCGTTGGAGATGTCGGAGACGAGCCGGTCGAGGCGGCGCACGTCATGTTCGATCACCGCCAGCAGCCGCTCGCGCTGATCGTCGCGGCGGGCAAGGCGCAGCGTGCCGACGGCCGAGCGCAGGCTGGCCAGCGGGTTCTTGATCTCATGCGCCACGTCGGCGGCGAACTGTTCGTTGGCGTCGATCCGGTCATACAGCGCCCCCACCATGCTGCGCATGGCGCCGGCGAGGCGACCGATCTCATCCTTGCGGCCGGTGAAATCGGGGATGCGGATACGGCCCGGCCCCATCCGCCGGCTGTTGCGGTCACGCCCCCGCTCTGCCGCGCTGGCAAGGTCGGACAGTGGCGTGGCAATGGTCGAGGCCAGAACCAGGCTCAGGCCGATGGAGACCAAGAGCGCGATGACGAACATCTGCAGCACCAGTTCGCGTTCGGCGCGGATCAGCTCGTCGATCTCGCCCGCCGCGCTGGTGACCGCTGCGACGCCGACGACCGCGTCGCCCTGCCAGATCGGGATGGCGACCGCAAAGATGGTGGCGCCAGCGGCGTCGCGGTCGGTCACGATCTGCGGTGTGCCGGTCAGGGCGGCGGGGAACAGGCTGCGCGCGAGGTCGGTGGCGTTGCGGTCGATGCCGTCGCTTTCCTGGCGCCCTATCCGGGCAATCCCCTCCCACAGGCTGTTGAGGAAATCGGTGATCACCGTGCTGCGGGGGTCGCGGTCCAGCCCGACGATGGGGCTTGGGCTGCGGCGGGTCTGCCCCCGTGTTTCGGCGACGATGCCGCCATCGGGGTCGAAAACGATGACCTCGGTCCCGGCCTGAAGGGTCAGTCCGCCCAGAAGCGCCTGCGCGGTCGGCGCCGCAAGCGGCGCGGCGGCGGCCCCGTTGAAGCCAAGCTCGAAAACATCGGCGACCAGACGCGCCTCAGCCACCAGTCCACGCTCGCGCTGAAGCACAAGGCTGTCACGGAACGGATGCATGTAGAGCACGCCCGCGACCAGCACGATGAGACCGAGCAGGTTGAAGACAATGATCTTGCGCGCAAGGGGGGAGCGGTTCAGCGCGATGCGTCCGCCGGTCATCCCCACGCCCAGACCGGCCGACGGGTTGTCGATGCGCGGCGATCCGCGGAAGTTACCGGTCGCGCTGCCCCCTGCCTCGCGCGCACCGCCGTCAGCCTGAGCCGGCCCGGATTTCGGCGCAGAACGATCCGGCGACACGTCCGGCAGTTTCTCCGGGTGCGGTGGGGCCGGGTCGATCTGGCGCGCCTGGGTCATGCCTCGTTGTATCTGTAGCCGATACCGTAGAGCGTTTCGATCGCACAGAACTCGGAATCTACATGCCGCATCTTCTTCCGTAGCCGCTTGATATGGCTGTCGATGGTGCGGTCGTCGACATAGACCTGATCGTCATAGGCCACATCCATCAACTGATCGCGGCTTTTAACAAAACCCGGTCGCTGCGCCAGAGCCTGAAGCAGCAGGAACTCTGTCACCGTCAGGGTCACCTCTTGTCCCTGCCACGTCACGGAATGGCGCAGCGGATCCATCGTCAGGCTGCCGCGAGTGATCACTCGGGTTTCTTCCACCTGGGTTTCGTCGCCGCTTGCCAGCGCGTTCTGCCGGCGCAGCAGGGCACGGATCCGTTCGACCAACAGCCTTTGGGAGAACGGCTTCTTCATGTAGTCGTCCGCACCCATGCGGAGGCCCAGAACCTCGTCGATCTCATCATCCTTTGAGGTCAGGAAGATCACCGGCATGGCCGTCTTCTGACGCAGCCTCTGCAGCAGATCCATGCCGTCCATGCGCGGCATCTTGATGTCGAGGACTGCAATGTCGGGCATCCTTCGATTGAAAGCGTCCAGCGCGGACTGACCGTCGTTGAATGTCTCGACCTCGAACCCTTCGGATTCGAGAGTGATTGATACGGATGTCAGGATGTTCCTGTCATCGTCGACAAGCGCGATCCTAGACATCGGGGCGTTCCTTGCCTGCGACGCGGCGCGGGCTGCCGCGGAAACTGTTCTGCTTTTGGGTCATAGTTGTCCTTGCAACGGAAATAATCAACCGGCAAGTGCGAATCACCCGAGACGCACACCTCTGAGTGAGCGTGAATATCGTAAAGATTGCCTGAGCCTGCACGCATGGGGCCGCCATTCGACATGCGATCAGGGCAATCTGACGGCATGGTGTCGCTTGGTTGCGCTAACGTCTGGCCTGATCCTGTTCCCCTTGAGGCAGGCCATGATATAGCCCGATTGTCAGTAACATTGTTGCGTGACCGTTGGCGCCCGGCCGGTCCCAACGCACAGGTGACAGTCGAAGGCCCGGCGGCGACAGGAGCGAACGATGGATCAAGGACGAGTTAACCCGGCGCAGAGGCTTGAAGATCAGGGCATCAGCGCGCTTGGCAGCGTTCATTACAACCTGATCGAGCCTGCGCTGATCGAAGCGGCCATCGCGCGGGGCGAGGGGCGGCTGGGTCGCGGGGGCACGCTGCTCGTATCCACCGGCACCCATACCGGCCGCTCTCCCAAGGACAAGTTCGTCGTCCGCACGCCCACTGTCGATGCCCATATCTGGTGGGAAAACAACGCGCCGATGACGCCCGAGGCGTTCGATGTGCTGCATGCCGACATGCTGGCACACATGGCGGGCCGCGATTACTTCGTGCAGGATCTTTACGCGGGGGCCGACCCCGCCCACCGGCTTGACGTGCGCGTTGTGACGGAACTCGCCTGGCACGGACTTTTCATCCGGCACCTGCTGCGCCGCCCCGGCCGGGCGGAACTTGACCGTTTCGTGCCGGATTTCACGATCATCAACTGCCCCAGCTTCACCGCTGACCCGGCGCGCCACGGCTGCCGCAGCGGCACGGTGATCGCCCTGAACTTTGACCGCCGGATGATCCTGATCGGCGGCACCGCCTATGCAGGGGAGAACAAGAAGTCCGTCTTCTCGCTTCTGAACTACCTGCTGCCGGACAAGGGCATCATGCCGATGCACTGTTCGGCCAACCACGCGCCGGGCAATCCGGTGGACACTGCCGTATTCTTTGGCCTGTCCGGCACCGGCAAGACCACGCTGTCAGCCGATCCGGCGCGGGTGCTGATTGGTGACGACGAACATGGCTGGTCCGACCGCGGCACGTTCAACTTTGAGGGCGGCTGCTACGCGAAGACGATCAACCTGTCGGCCGAGGCGGAGCCGGAGATCTTTGCCACGACATCGAAGTTCGGCACCGTGATCGAGAACATGGTGTTCGATCCCGAGACGCTGGACCTTGATTTCGAGGATGACAGCCTGACCGCAAACATGCGTTGTGCCTATCCGCTGGATTACATCTCCAACGCCTCTGACACGGCACTTGGCGGCCATCCGCGCAACATCATCATGCTGACCTGCGATGCCTTTGGCGTGCTGCCACCGATCGCGCGGCTGACACCGGCGCAGGCGATGTATCACTTCCTGTCAGGGTTCACGTCGAAGGTGGCGGGCACCGAACAGGGTGTGACCGAGCCGCAGCCAACGTTCTCCACCTGCTTTGGCGCACCGTTCATGCCGCGCCGGCCCGAGGTCTATGGCAAGCTGCTGCAACAGAAGATTGCCAAACACGGGGCAACCTGCTGGCTGGTGAACACCGGCTGGACTGGCGGCGCCTATGGCACCGGCCGCCGGATGCCGATCCGGGCGACGCGGGCGCTGCTGACGGCGGCGCTGGACGGGTCGCTCGTGACGGGAGAGTTCCGCCGCGATCCCAATTTCGGGTTTGACGTTCCGGTTGCAGTGCCCGGCGTGGAAACCGGGTTGCATAATCCGCGCGGAACCTGGGCGGATGCCGCGGCCTATGACGCGCAAGCAGCACGGCTGGTTGCAATGTTTGCGGACAACTTCGCCCAGTATGTTCCCTATATCGACGAGGATGTGAAAGCCGCGGCTATCGGCTGACGCCCGCGCGCCGCGTTCAGGCGAGAAAGGCGCGGCGCAGCAGGTTTGCCCCTGTCAGCAGCAGCAGGATCAGTGTCCAGCGACGAAAGCGCTCTGCATCCAGTCGGTCCTGCAACTGAAACCCGAGCCACATCCCGATCGCAGCGGGCAGGCAGAGGATCGCCGAGAACGGCAATGTCTGCTCGTTGAGCACACCCGAGAAGAGGTGAGCGCCAAGCAGTACGAAGGCGCCGAGCATGAAACTTACGCCAAGCACACGGATCATTTCCGCCTTCTCGGCGCCGACCGAGAGCAGATAGACGATCACGGGCGGTCCCCAGACGCCCGAGACGCCACCATAGAGCCCGCCGATCAGACCCAGCCCGTACTCCGCCCTTTCGCGGTGATCCAGCCGAAAGGCGAGGCTGCGGCCTGCCAGTTGCACGCCCGCAAAGGCCATGATCGGAACGCCCAGAAGCCCCAGCATCAGCCCCTGTGGGATGACCCGCACAAAGGGGGCTGCGATCAGGATACCAACCAGGATCATGCCGATCATCCGGCGATAGCGGATCAACGAGACCCAGGCCGCGCCCCAACCTTGGCGAAAGGACTGATGCGTATTCGTCGTCACAACCGAAAGGATCAATCCGGCAAGCGCCGTTTCGGGCGGCATGAATGAGGCGAAGCCCGAGATCATGATCAGCGGCATCGCAAAACCGATCGTGCCCTTCACGAAGCCCGCGAACAGCGTTATCGCCACAGCGGCCCAGAAAGCCAGCGGATCGAGCCCGGCCGAAAACAGTTCCATCCTGTCCCTCGCGTTTTGACGCTCTATATCGCGGCATCGGGAGCGCTGCAGCGCAAAACGACAGAGACATTTTCATGCCGAATCTCCGCGCGCATTGAATTAATGTTGCGCTGCACCTGCAAACAGCCTATCTCGGGCCCAACAGTTGAACAGGAGTTCACGATGCCTCATGACGGACAGAAGATGCCCGCAGCCATGCCGCTTCTCGATGACCTGACGCGCCTGACGGCTTTGGCCGTTACGGCGGCAGAGACGCTGCTCGGCGAGGCGCGGACGAAGGTCCGTGCGCTGGTGAGTGACGGCGGGCGCGTGTCAGGGCAACTGATCGAGCAGCACCAGACCGCGGCACACGGGCTGGCATGGATCGCCACCTATGTCGAAAGCCTGCGGCAGATGCAGGGCTGGGCCGAGCGGCTGGAGGCGGAGGGCCGGTTCGGCGAGATCGAGGCACTGATCCACCAGATCGCCTTTGGCGAGTACCTCGCACAGTTGCAAGGTGGCATCCCCATGAGTCAGGGGGAAATCCTGCGCCTGCAGGATATTGGTCTGACCGAGGATGATCAGGCCGTGCTGGCATCCGATGCCGTCCGCAGCCTGACGCAGGCCGGCAACAGCCAATCCGCGCGGATGCGGCTGGTCGCGCTGATGCGCGACAATGCCGGCCGGGCGACCTTTGGCGCGACCGGGCTTGACGACGAGTTGGAGATGATCCGCGAGCAGTTCCGCCGCTTTGCCGACGACAAGGTGGTCCCACATGCGCATGACTGGCACCTGAAGGATGAACTGATCCCGATGCCGGTCATCGAGGAGATGGCGGAGCTGGGTGTTTTCGGCCTGACAATCCCCGAGGAATACGGCGGCTTCGGGCTGTCCAAGGCGTCGATGTGCGTGGTGTCGGAAGAACTGTCGCGCGGCTATATCGGCGTCGGCAGCCTTGGAACGCGATCCGAGATTGCGGCCGAACTGATCCTTTGCGGCGGAACCGATGAGCAGAAACAGCACTGGCTGCCGAAGATCGCCAGCGCAGAGATCCTGCCCACCGCGGTCTTCACCGAACCCAATACCGGATCTGACCTCGGCAGCCTGCGCACCCGCGCGGTGAAGGACGGGGGCGACTATGTGGTGACCGGCAACAAGACCTGGATCACCCATGCCGCGCGGACCCATGTGATGACGCTGCTGGCGAGAACCGATCCGGCAACGACCGATTATCGCGGTCTGTCGATGTTCCTGGCTGAAAAGACGCCGGGCGACGACGCTGTGCCCTTCCCTGACCCCGGCATCACCGGCGGCGAGATCGAGGTGCTGGGCTACCGCGGCATGAAGGAATACGAGCTTGGTTTCGATGGTTTCCGGGTTCCGGGCGAGAACCTTCTGGGCGGGGTCGAGGGCCAGGGCTTCAAGCAACTCATGCAGACCTTCGAGAGCGCCCGCATCCAGACCGCCGCCCGCGCGATCGGTGTCGCGCAGAACGCGCTGGAGGTCGGGATGCAGTATGCCATCGACCGCAAGCAGTTCGGCAAACCGCTGATCGAGTTTCCGCGCGTGGCCGGCAAATTGGCGATGATGGCGGTAGAGATCATGGTAGCGCGCCAGCTGACCTATTTCAGCGCCCGGGAAAAGGACGCCGACCGGCGCTGCGATCTGGAGGCGGGGATGGCCAAGCTGCTCGGCGCCCGCGTGGCATGGGCGGCGGCAGACAACGCCCTGCAGATCCACGGCGGCAACGGCTTCGCGCTGGAATACCAGATCAGCCGGATCCTGTGCGATGCGCGGATCCTGAACATCTTTGAAGGAGCGGCAGAGATTCAGGCACAGGTCATCGCTCGGAGGTTGCTGGACTGACCGCTATTGCGCGGCTGTCGCCTGGACGCGCGCGTGGCGCGGCACCCCAAGCTGTGGGTGCAGGCGCCCGGCGACAGCCCACATTGTCAGCAGCCCGGCGCCGACCGCGCCGAAAATCGCCGGAAGCGGCGCGATGATCAGCAGCAACGCCGCCGCGCCGGGGGTGACAATGCCTGAGACGTCGCGGAAGCTGGAATAGACCGCGCTCATCTCGGTCCGCTCCGAGGGCTTCACGGCCATGAGGAAGGGCAGCCCACCAAAGATGTCCAGCAGGATCAGGAAGACCGATCCGGCAAAGAGGCAAGCCACCGCAAGCGGCGGAACGGTAGCGGTAAACATCGCCGCCGTGAAACCAAGCCCCGCGGCGACGAACCCCAGGCGCACCGCGAGACGAACGGGTCGGCCGCGCATCGCGTGGAGCATCAGCGGCGTTGTGAACAGCAGTGCGTTGGTCACGGATAGCGCGATGCCGCCAAGCCGGTCGCTCAGACCCGACTCCACTGCGTAGATCGGCAGGTACACGACATAGACCCACCAGCCACAGGAGCGCAGGACGGCGAACAACCAGCCCGCAATCAGCCGCGGCTGCGCGAAGAAGCGCCCGAGATAGGCCAGCGGGTTCGGCGCTGGGCCTCGCGCCCGAGCGATCAGCTTGCCGTTGCCCAACCGCATGTACCAGAACACCGCCAGAAGCAGCACTGCCGCCGTGCCGGACACCAGAAACGGCGCTGGCTCCCACCAGGACATCAGCCAGACGCCGGTGACCGGCCCGGCCGTCCAGGCTAGCGCGGAATAGAACATGCGCAGCGTCTCTGTCCGCCCGAGTTCGGCCCGTGCGATATGGTCGAGCACATAGGCGTTGAAGCAGACGAAGATGGTTACGGTTGCGACCGTAATGCACAGCAGTGCGCCGGCAACCCACGGGCCCCCGACGACCCCGAGCCCGGCCCCGATGATCGCCAGCGCGACGCCCAGCGAATACATCCACCGCCGCGGAACATAGCCCGTCAGCCAGGGCACCATCAGTCCGGCAATCAAAGAGATCACTCCGACCGCGAAGTAGATCTGCGAGACCAGCGCGGCATCGCCGAAAGCGCGATACATCGCCAGAGGGAAGACCGAGACGAGGATGCCGCGGATCATCGATTCGACCCCGGCGAGCACGGCAAAGCCGCGCGCGCTTGGCGCGGGGCTATGGCGCAGCCATTCGGGGATGGAACGTTCGAACATCGCGGCCTTCCTTAACGTGATAAACGCCAAGTCCGCCGACCCAGTCTGCAACGGTTCCGACCTCGGACAGTCGGTTTTCGGATCAGACGTTCAGATGCTTCTGCAGCAGCGCCACCAGCCGCCGACGCGCATCGGGCAACGGGTGGTCGCCGCGGGCGGGGGCGAGGGCACTTTCAAGGAAATGACCAGACAGATTCAGACCGCTGGCCAGCCCGGCCCGTGTCGTCATTCCCCCGGTCAGAAGTTCAGGCAGGGGCAGAAGCCGGTCGGCCCATTCACCGGCGCCTGCGCGGCTGACCGCCCGCCCCGTCCGTGGCGAGACATAGGCAAGGTCCGAAGTCGTCCCGGTGACCGCACAACAGGTCAGGTCCAGCCCGTAGCCGGTTTCCTCCAGCAGCGACAGTTCCCAGTCCAGGTAGGCCCCTGCCCAGTCCTGACCCGCGAGCATCCGATCCAGAAGCGCCACGCTTTGCGCATAGAGCGCCGGGTGCGGATCGCGCTCAGGCAGGGCGTAGGCCAAAAGCGCGCAGACCGCGCCCAGCCCCGCCAGCCCCAGCCGATCGGCCATGATCGCGGTGCGGAACCGTACAGGTTCCACCGCGAAGCCGCCGACATGGTCCTGCAGTCGGGCGCGCCACGTTAGATCAAGCTGAACGCCAGGCTGCAGCACGGGCGCCATCCGCGCTGAAGCGCCACCGCGGACCACCCCGGCGTGACGCCCATGCGCCCGGCTCATCACCTCGATGATCGCAGAGCTTTCGCCATGCGGTCGCACGGTCAGCAGAAAGCCCTCATCGCGCCATTCCATGCGGCGCACAGTATGGCGGCCCCACCGTCGCCGACAAGGTCAGTCCGACAGGCCGGGCTGGTCCAATAGATGGCGACCGGCGCGATCCTCGACCTCGATCACCCAGAGGTCGGGGTCGTAGCCGCGCTGCCGCGCGATCGCGGCATCGACCTCTGCCTCTTCGCCATCCACCAGGACCGCCCAGGCGCGAGTGTCGGCCAGCATGTCGAAGACCCGGTGAAACAGCGTCGCCCGACCGTCCAGCGTCGACAGCTTCACAAGCACTGCTCCGGCAGTTTCGTCGCCCTTCGCCGTGACAAACACAGGGATATCGGCCAGTCGCAACCGGGTCAGGTATGCTTGTACCCAGAACCTGGAGGTCAGCCTTGGTGCCATGCCTTAACCGCTGTCGTTCGTCTGGGGCGCCCGGAGACGGCCGGGATGCCGGTCAGTTCCCGTCGCGGAAATCCAGCCCGATCTCGTTGTAGCGTTCCGCCTCTTCCAGCCAGTTCGGCCGCACCTTCACCTGCAGGAACAGATGCACCGGCCGGCCAAGGAATTCTGCGATCTCGGCCCGCGCGGCCTGACTGACGGCCTTTATCGTCTCGCCCCGATGCCCAAGAACGATTCCCTTGTGCCCGTCGCGCGCGACATAGATCAACTGGTCGATCCGGGTCGAACCGTCCTTCCGGTCCTCCCAGTTCTCGGTCTCGACGGTGAGTTGATAGGGAATTTCCTCATGCAGGCGCAGGGTCAGCTTTTCGCGCGTCATCTCAGCCGCGATCATGCGCATCGGCAGGTCGGCAATCTGATCCTCGGGATAGAGCCATGGCCCTTCCGGCAGCCGTTCGGCCAACCAGTCGCGCAGGGCGTCCACCCCATGGCCGCGCTCGGCTGAGATCATGAAGGTCTGCTCGAAGGGAAAGGCGTCATTCAGTTCCTTCGACAGGCCCAGCAGAACCTCTGCCTTGACCCGGTCGATCTTGTTGATTGCCAACGCGACCGGGCGCGTGCCGATCCGTTCGCGCAGGCTGGTCAGGATGCCTTGAACGCCGGGCGTCAGTCCGCGATGCGCTTCGATCAGCAACACGACGATATCAGCATCCGCCGCCCCGCCCCAGGCGGCCGCGACCATCGCGCGGTCAAGCCGGCGGCGCGGCTGGAACAACCCCGGCGTATCGACGAAAACGATCTGCGTTTGACCGGCCATGGCGACACCGCGGATGCGCGCACGGGTGGTCTGGACCTTGTGCGTGACGATCGACACCTTGGCGCCGACCATGCGGTTCAGAAGCGTTGATTTCCCTGCGTTCGGCTCACCGATGAGAGCCACGAAACCGGCGCGCGTCTCAGCCATCGGCAGCCTCCAGTTGCATCAGCAGGGTCCGGGCAGCGGCCTGTTCGGCCTGACGTTTCGCGGTCGCTGTGGCCAGCGCAGTTTCACCGGAATCAAGGCGCACCGAGATCGTGAAGACCGGGGCGTGATCGGGGCCTTCCCGCGCAATCTCGGTGTAAGTTGGCGGTGTCTGGCCGCGGGCCTGCGCCCATTCCTGCAGCGCGGTCTTGGCATCGCGCGCATCAGTCGCCACGGCCGCGATCCGATCTCCCCAGAGCCGCAGTATCAGGGCACGCGCAGCTTCGAAGCCAGCGTCTAGATGCACGGCGGCAATGACGGCCTCCAACGCGTCACCCAGCAGGGCATCCTTGCGCCGCCCGCCGGACAGCATCTCGGATCGACCCAGCTTTAGCACCTCACCCAGCCCGACCTCTCGGGCCACGGCGGCACAGGTTTCCTTGCGCACCAAGGCATTGAACCGGGGCGCCAACTGTCCCTCTGTCGCGCCGCGGTCGGCGGCCAACAGTGCCTCGGCCATCACCAATCCCAGCACGCGGTCGCCCAGAAACTCCAGTCGCTGATTGTCGGGGCGTGTCGGGGATGAAAGCGATGCATGCGTCAACGCGCGCAGCAGCAGCGTTGGCTGAGCAAAGTCATGGCCGATCCGGCTAGAAAAGGCCTGTATCTCGGACGAGAGCTTCACGCCGACGCCCAACGATCACCGGACAGCTTCGAAGAAGCGGTCGCTGCGCCAGGTCCAGAAATAGAGCATCGAGCGCCCCGCGGAAGAGAACATGATGCGGTCGGCGCGGCCGATCAGGTTATCGAAGGGCACGAAGCCCACACCACCAACCGACTGCGGAAAGCGGCTGTCCTGACTGTTGTCGCGGTTGTCGCCGACAAAAAAGTAATGCCCCTCGGGCACGGTGAAGAGCGGCGTATTGTCGGCGAAACTGTCGTCAATGTTGAGAATGTTGTGGCTTCTGCCGTTGGGAAAGGTCTCGGTGAAACGGGACTTTATGCAGGCACCGCCCTGCCCCACCGGCCCGTTCTCGCATCGCGGGAACTGGCCCATCGGCCCCTGGCGCTCGTAGGTCTCGATAAACTCGCCGGCGGGCGTCTGCGGCAGCGGTTCGCCGTTCAGAACCAGCGCGCCGTCGCGCATCTGCACGGTGTCGCCTGGCTTGCCCACCAGACGCTTGATGAAATCGGCGCCGGTCACCGGATGGCGGAAGACGACCACGTCGCCGTGCTCGGGTTCCGACCCGAAGATGCGGCCCGAAAAGGGGCACATCGCGAATGGGCAGGAGTAGCGCGAATAGCCGTAAGCCATTTTGTTCACGAACAAAAAGTCGCCGATCAGCAGCGTGTCCTTCATCGATCCCGACGGGATCCAGAAGGGCTGGAAGAACAGCGTTCGGAAGATGCCCGCGATCAGCAGGGCGTAGACGATCGTCTTGACGGTCTCCATGATCCCGCCGCCCTGATTGCCTGCCCTGGTTGCCATTCTGCCCGCCTTTGCCCGATCAGGGCGCTTCATGGGGCGTGGGGGGGGCTGAGTCAAGGAGCGGCGGGGTCGGGCGGGCCTCGATCACGACGAAGGCCTGTGCCCAGGGGTGGTCGTCGGTCAGGCTGACGTGGACGATTGCCTGATAACCCTTTGGAGTCATTGCATTCAGCCGCTCCAGCGCCCAGCCGGTCAACTGCATCACCGGCTGGCCGGATCGCAGGTTCGTGACGCCCATGTCCTTCCACGCAATGCCCATGCGCAACCCGGTGCCAAGCGCCTTGGAACAGGCCTCTTTCGCGGCCCAGCGCTTGGCGTAAGTGCCTGCAACATCACGCCTTCTTTCCGCCTTGCGTTGCTCGGCCGGGGTGAAGACGCGGTTGCGGAACCGATCCCCGAAGCGGTCGAGCGTGCGCTGGATCCGGTCGATGTTCGCTAGGTCGGTGCCGATGCCAAGGATCATGTGCCGCCCCCCGAAACCGGGCGCCAGAAAGCGTCTGGCAGGCGTCTGGCAAGCGTATGGCACGCGTATGGCACCACCGTCCGCAGGGCATCCAGATTGCGCAACGCATCGGACCGGAAAAGCGTGATATAGTGCCGCCAGCAAGCGGCCAGCATCGTGCCAGCAATGCGCCAGCATCCGTATGGCACCACCGTGCGCCGTGTCGCGCATTGCGCAACACCGGCCGGGGCGGCTGTGGGTCTGTCTGGGGTCATCGGCACCTCGGAACCGGGCCGCCCTTGCGACCCCGCGCCACCTGAATACGCCAGCGGCGCGGCGCGTTCCAGAGAGGCGCACACGGCGTTGCGACTTGTGCCGGACCGCCGCATGCGCCATGAGCCGATGCGAGGTCAAGGACGGGGGCGACGAAATGGACTACGGCAAGTCGGGCGCGCCCAAGACCGGCAAGCGCGCGCCCAAGCATCAGGAGCACAATGCCAAGGGGACGACCAGGAACCCCTATGGCGCAAAGGCCGACAAGGCTGCGCTACTGGCCCGGATGAAGGCCGCCGCAGAGGCCAAGAAAAAGGACTGACGCAGGGCGATTTGCGGGTTCCACCGCAGCGATACTCTGCGGCTTGACATGCAGGTATTTACCTGCATTATGCCTGACAAGGAGACGCGAAGCCGATGCATGAGGATCTGGTCTTCAAGGCGCTGGGCGATCCGACCCGCAGGATGCTGCTGGACCGCCTGTGCGAGAAGAACGGCCAGACGCTCGGCCAGCTTTGCGACAACCTGGACATGACCCGGCAATCCGCCACCCAGCATCTGGGGATTCTGGAGGCGGCCAACCTGGTGAGTACGGTCCGGCGGGGCCGCGAGAAGCTGCATTTCATCAACCCCGTGCCGCTGCACGAGGTCTACGAACGCTGGGTGCGAAAGTTCGAGGTCCAGCGACTGAGCCTGCTGCATGACCTGAAACGGGAACTAGAAGGAGAGAGAGAATGACACGCGAGACGACGAGCCTTGTCTATGTGACCTATATCCGCTCGACGCCGGAAAAGGTGTTCGACGCGATCACGAAACCCGAGATTGCCAAACGCTACTGGGGCCATGAGAACGTGTCGGACTGGAAGCCCGGCTCGAAATGGGCGCATGTGCGCGACAATGCGGAACGGACCGTCAACCTTGTGGGCAAGGTGATCGAGACCTCGCCCCCGAACCGGCTGGTCATCAGCTGGACCAACGCGTCGCAGGAAGCCGACCCCGAGAGCTACAGCCGGGTGACGTTCGACGTGGTGGAATATGACGACATGGTGCGGCTGACGGTCAGCCATGACGACCTGATCGCCGGCAGCGGCATGGCGAATGGCGTCAGCAAGGGCTGGCCGCTCGTACTGTCCAGCCTGAAGTCGCTGCTGGAGACCGGGGAGGGCATGGACGTCTTTGCCAAGCCGAAGGGCACCGAGCCCGTGCCGCAGCCCGCGTGACGGCGGCCAGGGGGAGACCGAACATCACCGGACCCCGTACCGGCGGCTGCGCCTGCGGCGCAGTCCGCTACCAGGCGGATGGCGCGCCGATGTTCCAGAACCATTGCCAGTGCCGCGACTGCCAGCGGCGCAGCGGAACGGGGCATGGATCCTACCTGACCTTCCCGCGCCGGGCCGAGGTGGCAATCAGCGGCGAGACGGTTGGCTGGCGGGTCGCGGGCGACAGCGGGAACGAGAAGATCCACGCCTTCTGCCCGATCTGCGGCACGCCGGTCTTTCTGACCTTTGCCGCGATGCCGGATCTGATCGCGGTGCATGCGGGCAGCCTTGACGATACAGGGCTGTTCGCGCCGCAGGTTGTCACCTACGCCAGTCGCGGGCCGTCCTGGGACGGGATCGACCCCGCGCTTCCGGCTTTCGCGCGCATGCCGCAGGGATGACTGCCGAGTATGACTGACGACGGGGCGGGCGGACGGCCCCGCCCCGTCGCCCAGAAGCGGAATCCGGTTCTGGGCGACAGGCGCTAGGCCCGCGCCTCGTCCATCAGGCGGCGCATTTCCGCGATGGCGGGGGAGAGGCCGAGGAAGATCGCCTCTCCGATCAGGAAATGGCCGATGTTCAGCTCCACCGCCTGCGGGATCGCGGCGATGGGGCTGACGGTTTCATAGGTCAGGCCGTGGCCCATATGCACCTCCAGCCCCAGGTCATGGGCCAGCGCGGCACCGCGCTTCAGCCCGTCAAGCTCGGCATCGCGGTCGTCGAACCGCCCCTCGTGGTGCAGGTCGCAATAGGCGCCGGTGTGCAGTTCGACCACCGCCGCGCCGATCCGGGCGCTGGCCTCGATCTGGCGGGCATCATGGCCGATGAAGAGCGAAACGCGGCAGCCGGCCTCGCGCAGGGGCGCGATGAAATCGCCTAGGCGGTTCTCGTCGGACGCAACGTCCAGCCCGCCCTCGGTGGTGCGTTCCTCGCGCTTTTCCGGCACGATGCAGACGGCGTGGGGGCGGTGGCGGAGGGCGATGGCCTGCATCTCGGCCGTCGCGGCCATCTCGAAGTTCAGCGGCAGGGCCAGGGCTGCCATCAGCCGGTCGATGTCACCGTCCGAAATGTGGCGGCGATCCTCGCGCAGATGGGCGGTGATGCCGTCGGCGCCCGCCTCCTCGGCCAGTTTCGCGGCGCGCACCGGATCGGGATAGGCAGAGCCGCGCGCGTTCCGCACGGTCGCCACATGGTCGATGTTGACCCCCAGTCTCAGCCGGCCCGCGAAGTCGGTTTTCACCATGATCGCCCCCTGTTCTTCCGGCCCGCAGATTAGCCGCTGTCCTGACGAGCGCCAGACCTCTCGTCGCTGCCCTGCGTAGCAACGGCACTCCCCTCGCGTGTCCGCTGCTCGGCGGCCACGCGTGCGGCCTCTTCCTCGACCCGATGCGCGATATCTGCTCGCACCTGATCAAAGCGCGCGCGGATCTTCTTGGCCCGTCTTTTCTGATAGGCGCCAATCAACGGCAAACTCAGATAGTAGCCCGCAATGCCCGCGATCAGACCGGGGATCAGGCCGCCAATGAGATATGGAAGAAAGACGCGCCAGAAGAACCGCCCCAGGCTGGTCCAGTGCGCCACCTCGTCAGTGAAGAGCGAGGTGATGTTGTGCCACAACTCGACAGAAGCGCGGGAAAACGCAGCCACGACCTGCGGGATCTGCATCCCACCCGGCTGGCCGAGCATCCAGTTGCCCAGTTCGACCGAGATCGACATGATGATGGGAAAGGTGATCGGGTTGCCAAAGAATGTTGCGATTAGCGAGGCAAGAATGTTGCCACGGATCGCCCAGGCGACCAGCGCGGCCAGAACGAAATGGAACCCGAAAAGCGGGCTGAACGAAACGAAGATACCCGCAAAGATGCCTCGCGCTATCCGGTGTGGCCGGTCAGGTAGTCTGCGCAGGCGATGAATCGTATAGCTGAACGCACGCGTCCAGCCGCCGCGCGGATAGAAGAACTGCGCCGCCGCCTGCAATGTCGTGAGCCGTGTCCGCCGTTTGAACACCCGTTGCCGTCCGCTCCCTCCCGCGCACCTCTCAGGGCTTGCGGCTCAGATCCCGATGACGCTCGATCTGCGCCACGTCGCTTTCCGCCTCCAGTGCCGTAAGGACGGTATGCAGATGTTCGACGTCGCGCAAATCAACCTCGACGATAATGCGATAGTAATCGGGTTTTCTATCAACAAACTGCAAATCGGAGATATTCGCCTTCTGATCTCCGATCAGCGTGCAGATGCGCCCCAAGACACCGGCGTCGTTGGCAATCGTCAGCGACAGGCTGACCGTATGAACCGGCGGATGCCGGCCATCGTGCCAGCGCAGGTCGATCCAGCGGTCGGTCTGATCTTCGAGTTCTTCCAGCGCCGGACAGTCGATAGCGTGGATCACCACGCCTTTGCCCCGGTAGGTGATCCCGACGATCCGCTCGCCCGGCACCGGCTGGCAGCACATGGCGCGGCGAAACGTCTGGTTCTCGCCCAGTCCAACCACCGGCCGCTCGGCATCGACATCCGCATCAGGGGCCGCGACGAGATCGGGATAGAGCAGTGTGACCACCTTGCGCGCCGCAACCTCGGCGGAACCGATCCGGGCCAGTAGCTCGCGCTCATCGGCCAGACCCATCTGCCGCGCGGCAGTCCGCAGCGCCTTATCGGTGACGCGGCGCCCGACGTGATCGAAGGCCACGCGCGCCAGTTCCTGCCCGAGCTTGATGAACCGCTGCTGATCCTCGTCGCGCAGACTGCGCCGGATCGCCGCCTTGGCGCGCCCGGTCACGACGATGTCGATCCACGACGCCTGCGGTCGCTGACCCTCGGCTGTGATGATCTCAACCGACTGTCCATTCTTCAGCCGCGTCCAAAGCGGCACGCGGATACCGTCCACCTTGGCCGAGACGCAGGAGTTGCCGATCCGGGTGTGGATCGCATAGGCATAGTCCAGCGGCGTCGCCCCGCGCGGCAACTGGATCACATCGCCCTTGGGCGAGAAACAGAACACCTGGTCCGAGTACATCTCCAGCTTCACATGCTCAAGGAACTCGTCGTGATCCTCGGCATTGTCGAAGCGTTCCGTCAGGGTGGAGATCCACTTGGCAGGATCGACGGCAAAGGGGTTCTCGGCGCGTTCGCCGTCGCGGTAGGCCCAGTGGGCGGCGACGCCGGCCTCGGCCACCTCGTGCATCTCGCGGGTGCGGATCTGCACCTCCACCCGCTTGCCGTCGCGGCCCGACACGGTGGTGTGGATCGAGCGGTAGCCGTTGGTCTTGGGCTGGCTGATGTAGTCCTTGAACCGCCCCGGCACGGCGCGCCAGCGACGGTGGATCACGCCGAGGATGCGGTAGCAGTCGCCCTCGGACCGGCAGATGATGCGAAAGCCGTAGATGTCGGAGAGGCGCGAGAAGCCCAGTTCCTTTTCCCGCATCTTGCGCCAGACCGAATAGGGCTTCTTGGCGCGACCGTAGACATCGGCCTCGATCCCGTCCTTTTCCAGCTCCAGCCTTATGTCGGCGGTGATCTTGTGGATCACATCGCCGGTTTCGCGCTGAAGGGTGATGAAGCGCCGGATGATCGAATTGCGCGCCTCGGGGTTCAGGACGCGGAAGGACAGATCCTCCAGCTCCTCGCGCATCCACTGCATGCCCATGCGGCCGGCCAGCGGGGCATAGATCTCCATCGTCTCGCGGGCCTTCTGGGCCTGCTTTTCCGGATTCATCGACCGGATCGTGCGCATGTTGTGCAGTCGGTCGGCCAGCTTGACCAGAATCACCCGCAGGTCGCGCGACATCGCGATCAGCAGCTTGCGGAAGTTTTCCGCCTGCTTGGCCTCGGAGGACGAGAGCTGCAGATTGGTCAGCTTGGTCACGCCGTCCACCAGTTCGGCGATCTCGTTGCCGAACTGGCTCGCCACCTCGCGATAGGTGGATTTGGTATCCTCGATCGTGTCGTGCAGCAGCGCGGTCACGATGGTCGCGTCATCCAGCCGCTGTTCGGTCAGGATCGCGGCGACCGCGACCGGATGGGTGAAATACGGCTCTCCGGACCGGCGCAGCTGACCGGCGTGCATCTGCTGCCCATAGGCATAGGCGCGTCGGATCAGGTCTTCGTCGGTGCGCGGGTTGTAATTGCGGACAAGCGCGATGAGATCTTCGACATCGATCATCTGCGCCGCAGCCGCGACGGGCCGAGCCGGTGGCTCAGCCCTGCCCCTGCGCCTCCATCAGAGCGCGCAGAAGGCGCTCCTCGCTCATGTCGTCCTGCGCCGGGCGATCGACCTCGGCCCCCATCAGCAGGGCCATCTGATCCTCTTCTGGCTCATCCACCTCGATCTGCGTCTGGTGGCTGGCGATCATCCGCTCACGCATGTCTTCGGCGGGCTGGGTTTCCTCAGCTATCTCACGCAGGGCGACGACGGGGTTCTTGTCGTTGTCGCGGTCCACGGTGATGGCGGAACCCGACTGGATCTCGCGCGCCCTGTGCGCGGCAAGCAGCACCAGGTCGAACCGGTTCGGTACCTTGTCAACGCAATCTTCGACCGTCACGCGGGCCATGTCTGCTCCACTTCGGCTAGGGGACTGAAACCCGCTATTTAAGGGCTCACGTGCGTCGTGACAAGCGGAAATCCCCGCACATCACAGCGCCGACACCGGCACCACCCCGGCCAGATCGGCGGCGGGCAGCGCATTGCGCATCTGCATCACCGTAAGCCCGGTGACAGGATGCACCCAGCCGGGCGCGACCTCGGCCAGCGGGACGAGGACGAAGGCGCGATCCGCCAGCCGCGGGTGGGGCAGGATAAGCCGGTCGGGCGCGCGCCGGAGCTGATCCGCGGGCGGCAGCCCGGCCCACTCGGCCCAGGTTTCTCGGTCGGGCACGACCCTGTCGTCTGCGGCGATCAGGTCTAGATCGAGCGTGCGCATCCCCCAACGCTGGACCCGCGCTCGGCCGAAGTCTGCCTCTACGGCGTGCAGCGCGGCCAATAGATCGTGCGGGGCAAGATCGGTCTCGATTCGAGCCGCGGCGTTCACATAGTCCGGGCCTGCGCCAGCCGGAAAGCACGGCGTTCGATAGAACCGGCTGACCTGAACGACTGGCAAGCCACGGCGCGAAAGTGCATCCAGCGCCGCCAAAAGAGTGTCATGCGGCAGACGCTCGTGCCCCGCCACAACCATCGGCAGATTCGCGCCAAGTGCGATCAGAACAGCCACGTCATCCCCCGCAGAAGACGCACAATCCTTGCACAAAAATACAAGAAGTTTACCATGGGTTACGCTTGCGACAGTCTTATGATGGCTTATCTAGGGCTCGAATTCGGCCGACCCGTTCGTGGATTTTTTTGTCCCCCCGGGCCTATTGGCACGATACATGATTCACGGAAAGGACCCGAGCGATGTTCTACAAGGATGAACGGCTGGCAATGTTCATCGACGGCTCGAATCTCTATGCCGCAGCCAAGGCGCTAGGTTTCGACATCGATTACAAACTGCTGCGGCAGGAATTCATGCGCCGCGGCAAGCTGGTGCGGGCATTCTACTACACGGCACTTCTGGAGAGCGACGATTACTCGCCGATCCGGCCACTGGTCGATTGGCTGCACTACAACGGCTACGCAATGGTGACGAAGCCGGCCAAGGAATACATCGACAGCATGGGCCGGCGGAAGGTCAAGGGCAACATGGACATCGAACTGGCCGTCGATGCCATGGAGTTGGCGCCGCGGATGGACCATGCAGTGCTGTTTTCCGGCGACGGCGACTTCCGCCCGCTGGTGGAAAGCCTGCAGCGGCAGGGCGTGCGCGTGTCGATCGTGTCGACGATCCGAAGCCAGCCGCCGATGATCGCCGACGAGCTGCGCCGGCAGGCCGACAATTTCATCGAACTGGACGAGCTGCGCGATGTGATCGGCCGTCCCCCGCGGGAGCCGCGGATCGAACGCGACGTCGAAGAGGCGGTCGAACAGTGATGGGATCGGGGGGCTTCGGCCCCCCGTTTCACATCCGGCCCCTCGCGCCGGGTCTGGACCGGCCGGGTGCGCCGGGCTAGGACTCGGGGCGGAAAGGCAGGCCCCGGATGACCGTCAAACCACCCCTGAAGCTCTACCTTGCCGCGCCCCGCGGGTTCTGCGCGGGCGTGGACCGTGCGATCAAGATCGTGGAGATGGCGCTGCAGAAATGGGGCGCGCCGGTCTATGTGCGCCACGAGATCGTGCACAACCGCTTCGTCGTGGACGGGCTGCGCGCCAAGGGGGCGGTCTTCGTCGAGGAACTGGACGACTGCCCCACCGACCGCCCGGTGATCTTTTCCGCCCATGGCGTGCCCAAGGCGGTGCCGGCCGAGGCGGCGCGGCGGCGCATGATCCATGTCGATGCCACCTGCCCCCTGGTCAGCAAGGTCCATATCGAGGCCGAGCGGCACCATGCGAACGGGCTGCAGATGGTGATGATCGGCCATGAAGGCCACCCCGAGACGCTGGGCACCATGGGACAACTGCCGCCGGGTGAGGTGCTGCTGGTCGAGAGGGTGGCGGATGTGGCGGGGCTGACGCCGCGCGACCCGGGCAAGCTGGCGTTCATCACCCAGACCACGCTCAGCGTCGATGACACGGCCGAGATCGTGGCGGCGCTGAAGGCGCGGTTTCCGGCGATCGTCGGGCCGCACAAGGAGGACATCTGCTACGCCACCACCAACCGGCAGGAGGCGGTGAAGGCGATGGCGCCGAAGATCGACGCGCTGCTGGTCATCGGGGCGCCGAATTCGTCGAACTCCATGCGGCTGGTCGAGGTCGGGCGCGGGGCGGGGTGTTCCTATGCGCAGCTTGTGCAGCGGGCGGCGGATATCGACTGGCGGGCGCTGGAGGGGGCGCGCAGCGTCGGGCTGACCGCGGGGGCGAGCGCGCCGGAGGTGCTGGTGGACGAGGTGATCGACGCCTTCGCCCAGCGGTTCGACCTGACCCGCGAGCTGGTCGAGACGGCGGTGGAGCGGGTGGAGTTCAAGGTGCCCCGCGTTCTGAGGGAGCCTGCGTGATCCCGCGCCCTGCCCTGTTTCTGGGGCTGGCCGGGTTGCTGCCGTTCCTGTGGGGCGCGGCCACGGTGCTGGCGCCGGGGCTGGCGGATATGGGGCGTGGGATCGTCGGGCAGCGGCTGGTGGGGGTGCCGGTCCTGATCGGCTATGGCACCGTCATCCTTTGCTTCATGTCAGGGGTTCTGTGGGGCTTTGCCGCCAGGGGGGCGGAGCATCAGTGGCGGGGGTATGGGCTGTCGGTGCTGCCGGCGCTCTGGGTCTTTTTCATGGTGGGGGGCGGATCGGGGCAGGCGCTTTCGGCGCTGCTGGTGGGGTTTCTGGTGCTGCTGGTGATGGAGGCGCAGTTTTCGGGATGGGGGCTGGTGCCTCGGTGGTGGATGCGGCTGAGGCTGATGCTGACGGCGGGGGTGGTGGCCTGTCTGGCGGTGGGGATGATGGCCGGATAGGGGGTTGTCCACGCGTGGACAAAAAGTCATCCCGTTGAAATCAAACGAAATCACATTTTTTGTTTACCTGGACTTAACCCTTGCCACGCCGTTTCAGCGGGTCGGCACGGGTTCCTCGCCACGGTAGTCGTAGAAGCCGCGCTGGGTCTTGCGGCCCAGCCAGCCGGCCTCGACATACTTGGTCAGCAGCGGACAGGGGCGGTATTTCGTGTCGGCCAGCCCGTCATGCAGCACGTTCATGATCGCAAGGCAGGTGTCCAGCCCGATGAAATCGGCCAGTTCCAGCGGCCCCATCGGATGGTTGGTACCGAGCTTCAGCGACTGGTCGATGGAGCGGACGTTGCCCACGCCCTCATAGAG
>JBJHCH010000054.1:0-22717 GCA_050485905.1 Paracoccaceae bacterium
CGCCAAGCTCGACATCGCGAAATGGCGCCGCCCCAGCCCCGAAACCGCGCCCAGCCAGGCCAAGGCGGCGGGGCTTTACATGATCTGCACCATGTCGAAACACGCGGCCGAGGCAAAGGGCTGCTCCGACGCCATGATGTTCGACTATCGCGGCTATGTGGCCGAGGCGACGGGCGCCAACATCTTCTTCGTCAAGGATGGCGAGGTGCTTACGCCCAAGCCCGACTGCTTCCTGAACGGGTTGACACGGCAGACCGTGCTGGGCCTGCTGGCCGACCGCCAGATCAAGGTGCATGAGCGCCACATCATGCCAGAGGAGCTGGAGGGATTTGAGCAATGCTGGCTGACCGGCACCGCGGCCGAGGTGACGCCCGTGGGCCAGATCGGCGACTATAACTTCGAGGTGGGCGCGCTCACCCGCCAGATCTCCGAGGATTACGAGAAGCTGGTCCGCGCCTGACCCACCCGCCCCTCACGGTGACGCCCCGGGCCTGACCCGGGGCCTCTGAGGAAGGTGGTGCAGATCGGAGACCGCGAAGATTCCTCAGGCTCGGGTCCGCTTCGAGAGGCCTGAGCGGCCAACCGAAACCAGTTGGTTCATGGCTGATGAAGATGTAACTTCACTTTCAGCTTGGCCGGGTCTCGTGCCTTCCCGCTAGCCAGGGTCCGACTAGGGGTGAAAATGCCTTGATCAATTGCTGGAATCTGATCATCCTCGACCTGAACGGGATGGCAAGCTGAGGATTTTGAATCTACGTATAGGGATTTAGAGATGTTTCCGATGCTCGTGGGGCAGATTATAGGACTGATTATCGGTGGTTTCATCTATGCTGGTTTCATAAAGATTCTGCTGACCTACATATTCAAACTCAATCCTCTTTATATCCCACTTTCCAAAGCTCTGATCGTATTCACTCTAGTCTTGTATGGACTTGGTTTCATCTTGGGTCTCACCATGGGCGCCGCAAATCCTGTAAGTTCTGTAATTACTCTTGTAGCCTTTTTCGTTCAACCCGCGGTTATTTCGATGTATGTAAAGACTGTCGAGAACGGCGACATAGGGTATGGGCCAGCCCTCGGGGCACAAATAATTGCTTTGTTGATTGTGTTTGGGATATTTTTCGCCCTGATCCAGTTCACATGAACTGATCCAATGCAAGAAATAGTTACACCCACTCTCTAGCTCGTAATGAAACTAGACACGCTGGAGAAGTGGTCTTTCAGAGGCTGCAACCGACATTACCCAAGCGCCCTGCTCCCAGATCGCAAAACCGTCTGATTTTGCGTGCTGATGCACTGATCTCGCCTCTGTAACGCACGCCCGCAAAGTCCCGCATCGCACCATCACCAACGACTGACCCTGACGCATCTCTGCCCAAGGCGCCTCCGACATCCTTCAACGACCCGCGGCCCCACAGGATCACGCACACCGCCCGCCCCGCAGCACCCCACAACACCTGCAACAAAGGCCCCGGCCTGCCGCCGGGGCCTCTGATCTGTCCAATCTCGCAGGCTCAGGCCGTCCGGCCGCGCTCGATTCGCAGGAACGCCTTCAGCCGTTCGCCGGCCTTGCGGTCCTCGGCGGCGCGCTGCATCAGCTCGCGGCTGGCCGGATGCGGGCTGTCCTCGCGCGACAGCGGCACGAAAGCCTTTGCACGGCCAGAATCGCTGCCGTCGCGCTTGCGGTCGATGATATGTCGGCTCATGGCAACCTCCTCCTTGCTCACGGGTCGCCCGGCAGTGCCGGGACGCCATAGATAACATCGCGGACCGATTCTTTCACCCCTTTCTCACGACCCGTTCAACCCTGCGGTGTGGATGCCTTGCGCTGGCGCGCGCGCTCCAGCCCCAGTTGCCGCTCGCGCCAGATGATCAGCACGCCGGCCAGGATGATCAGCGCCGCCCCCGACAGCATCACCGCCGTCGGCACCTCGGCAAAGACGAAATAGCCGATCAGGATCGCGAACAGCATCGAGGCATATTCGAACGGCGCAATGACCGAGGCATCGGCATGGCGATAGCTCGATGTCAGCAGGATCTGCCCCACGCCTCCCAAGAGCCCCGCCGCGATCAGCAGCCCCGCCTGCAGGGGCGTCGGCCAGACCCAGCCGAACGGGATCGTGCCCAGCGACACGACCGATGCGGTGACCGAAAACCAGAACACGATGGCCGATGTCCGCTCCACCTGCACCATCTTGCGGATGAACACCTGCGCCAGCGCCGAAAACACCGCGCCCATCAGCACCACCAGCGCGCCCAGCGCGGCGCGGTCGTCCCATTCGCCGATGGCCCCCAGCCGGGGCGACAGTACGATCAGCACGCCGACCAGCCCCAGCCCCACCGCCGACAGCCGAAAGGCCCGCACCTTTTCGCCCAGGAACATCGCCGCGAACACCACCGTCAGCAGCGGCGCGGCATAGCCGATGGCGGTCACCTCGGGCAGCGGCAGCAGGCCCAGGCCGGCAAAGCCCAGCCCCATGCCCATCGTGCCCATCAGCCCGCGAAAGAAATGGCTCATCGGGTCGCGGGCGCGCAGCCCGGTGGTCAGCTCATGGCTCCACCACAGCCAGACCAGGATCACCGGAATGGCAAAGAACGACCGAAAGAACACCGACTGCCCCGGCGGCACCGCATCCGACACCGCCTTGATCAGCGAGGCCATGCAGATGAAGATCAGCACCGAGACGATCTTCAGCAGGATGCCGCGCAGCGGGGACATGCGATCCTTTCGGGGAACCATTCGGGCCGGAACGGTCGAAGCCTAGCGCGCAGCCGCGGCGCGGGGAAGATCCGGCGGTGATGGGCAGCCGCGTCATGCACCGAGCGCATGGCTGGGGCGAAAACCGGGGCAAATCCGGCCAGATCGGCACTCAACGCCCGGCGCTTACGCCCGCACAGGCCCGCGCCATGACTGCCACGTATGGCCGGTTAAGATCAGGTTACCAGAAATCGCGAAATCATTGAATTTCAATGGCTTGACATTTTGTCCACGCGTGGACACGCCCTGAAACCTACCCGATCAGCCGCCCCACAGCCCAACGGGCCGCATCCGAAACCTCCTCCGCCGGGTCATCGACCAGCCCCCGCGCCACCGAAATCAGCCCCGGATCGCCGGAATTTCCGATCGCATAAAGCACGTTCCGAACGAACCGGTCCCGCCCGATCCGCTTGATCGGACTGCCCGAAAACCGCGCCCGAAACCCCGCATCATCCAGCCCCGCCAGATCGGCCAATCGCGGCTCCTCCCCCTCCCGCGCGGCATAGCCGATCTCCTTCGCCGCGACGGCAAACTTGTTCCACGGGCAGACCGCCAGGCAGTCGTCGCAGCCATAGATCCGGTTCCCCATCAACGCCCGAAGCTCCGGCTCCACCGGCCCCCGATGCTCGATCGTCAGGTAGGAAATGCACCGCCGGGCATCCAGCTTGAACGGCGCCGGAAAGGCATTCGTCGGGCAGATATCCAGACAGGCCGTGCAAGACCCGCACCGCTCCTCCTCCGCCGCATCCTTCGGCAGATCCAGCGTGGTGAAGATCGCACCCAGGAAGAACCAGCTCCCCAGATCCCGCCCCAGCAGGTTGGTATGCTTCCCCTGCCACCCCAGCCCCGCCGCCTGCGCCAGCGGCTTTTCCATCACCGGCGCGGTATCGACGAAGACCTTGATCTCACCCCCGCCCACCTCGATCAGCCACCGCCCCAGCCGCTTCAGCCGCTTCTTGACCAGAACATGATAATCCCGCCCCTGCGCATAGACCGAAATCGCCGCCCGGTCCCGCCGCTCCAGCACCGCCAGCGGATCATGGCCCGGCGTGTAGCTTTCCGCCAGCATCACCACCGACCGCGCATCCGGCCAAAGCGCCGCCGGATCGCCCCGCCAGTGCATCCGCTCGGCCATCCAGCCCATCTGCCCGTGATGCCCCGCCCCGACAAAGGCCGACAGCGCATCTGCCGCCTGAGGGATCGCGTCGGGCGCGCAGACCCCCATCTTCACGAAGCCCTCGGCCAGCGCCCGCGCACGCAGCGCCTCTTTCAGCGCCGCGGGCGTCATCGCGCCCTGCGCGGGTCAGAAATCCAGATCGGCATAATGCGGCGGCGGCCGGAAACCCGACACCTGATCGGCCAGGATCGTCCGGAAGCTGGGGCGCGACTTGATCTTGGCATACCAGTCCTTCACCGTCTGGCTGCGGTTCCAGTCCACGTCAGAGATATAGTCGAGGCAGGAGAGATGCGCAGCGGCGGCGAAATCCGCCAGCGTCATCGCGTCGCCCGCCAGCCATCGCCGCTGATCCAGCAGCCAGGCCATGTAGTCCAGATGATACTTGATCTTCGACGCCCCGGCCTTGACGTTGCGGCTGTCGGGATAGCCCTGCCCGGTGATCTTCTTGTTCACCCTCTCGTACAGCAGCTTCGACGTCACCTCGTGGTGGAACTTGTCGTCGAACCAGGCGCAGAGCCGACGCACCTCGTGCCGCCCGGCCGGGCTCGCGGGCAGCAACGCGGGTTCCGGTTGCGTCTCCTCGATATATTCGCAGATCGCCTGGCTCTCGGTCAGCGTGCGGCCGTCGAGCTTCAGCACCGGCACCTTGCCCGCCGGATTGCGGCGCAGGAAGTCGGGTGACGGTTCCCAGTATTTCTCCTCGACCAGTTCCACCTCGATCTTCTTTTCCGCCAGCGTCAGGCGGACCTTGCGGCAGAAGGGCGAGAGCGGGACGTGGAACAGGCGGTTCATGCGGATGCTCGTGTCAGGGGTTCGCCCTCCATGCCAAGGCGGGGCGCGAAACTCAAGGCAGGAAGCAACGATCGCGCCCGTCGGCCTGTATCGTCGCCGCGCCCTGGGCAATCGCCGCCGCGCGTCGCTGCACGAAAGCCGAGGGCCGCGATGCGCTGCGTCCCTTTGGATCGGGCAGGATCGCCGCTAGCCGCGCGGCCTGCTGCATCGTCAGATCCGCGGCCGAGGTGCCGAAGTAATGCCGCGCCGCGGCCTCGACGCCAAACACACCGGTGTCGAACTCGGCCACGTTCAGATAGACCTCCAGTATCCGGCGCTTGGACCAGACCAGCTCCACAACCGGGGTCAGCAGCGCCTCCATCGCCTTGCGCGGCCAGGACCGGCCGTGCCACAGGAACACGTTCTTCACCGTCTGCTGGCTGATGGTGGACGCGCCGCGCCCCGAACCCGCATCCAGCGCGCGCCGGATCTCGCCCATGTCGAAGCCCCAGTGCAGGCAGAAATTCGCATCCTCGGCCGCCACCGCCGCGCGCATCATGTTCGGGCTGATCCGGTCGCGCGGCACCCAAGAGCGTTCGATGCCCCCGTGCCGCTGACCCTCGGCAATCATGTAGAACCCGCGGGGCGGGTTCACGACCGCAAACAGCAGGACAAGGCCCAGAACGAACGCAACCAGACCCAGCACGCCGCGGCGCAACCAGAGCCAAGGGCGCAGTTTGCGCCCGACCGTCTTTCGTGTCCGTGATTTGCCCCGCCGCGCCATTGCCGGCCCCTTTGGCCGCAACCGCGCGGCGGGTCAAGATCAGGCGGCGGCCTGCATCAGCCCTTCGGTGCGGATCGCATCGAGCGTCTGGTCGAGCGAGGCGACGGCACGCTCGAACATGATGTCGATCTCCTCGGGCCGGATCACCAGCGGCGGGCTGATGATCATGCGGTCGCCCACATGGCGCATCACCAGATTGTTGGCAAAGCACCGCTCGCGGCAGATATAGCCCACCGTTCCGGCCTCGGATGCGAATTTAGCCCGGTTCGCCTTGTCCGGCGTCAGGGCGATGGAGCCCATCATCCCCTTCAGGGTAACCTCGCCCACCAGCGGGTGGTCGGCCAATTGCATCCATGTTCGCGCCAGATGCGGCGCGGCCACGTTGCGGACGTGATGGAGCACCCGTTCCTCTTGCAGGATGCGCAGGTTCTCCAGCGCCACGGCGGCGGCGACCGGGTGGCCGGAATAGGTGTAGCCGTGGTTGAAGTCGCCGGCCCCGGCAATCACCGCCGCGACCTCGTCGCAGACGATGGAGGCACCGATCGGCTGATAGCCCGACGACAGGCCCTTGGCGACGGTCATGATATGGGGCTGGATGCCCACGGTCTGGCTACCGAACCAGTTGCCGGTGCGCCCGAAGCCGGTGATCACCTCGTCGGCGATCAGCAGGATGTCGTGGGCGTCGCAGATCCGCCGGATCTCGGGCCAGTAGCTGTCGGGCGGGATGATCACGCCGCCGGCGCCCTGGATCGGCTCTGCGATGAAGGCTGCGACGCGATCCTCGCCCAGTTCGGCGATCTTCTCCTCAAGCTGCCGGGCGCGGGCGCGGCCGAACTCCTCGGGCGTCATGTCGCCGCCCTCTCCCCACCAGTAGGGCTGGTCGATATGGACGATGCCGGGGATCGGCAGGCCGCCCTGGGCGTGCATCCCCGCCATGCCACCCAGGCTGCCGCCGCCCATGGTGGAGCCGTGATAGGCGTTCCTGCGGCTGATGACGACGGTCTTTTCCGGCTTTCCCTTGATGGCCCAGTAGTGCCGCACCATGCGTAAGTTGGTATCGTTCGCCTCGGAACCCGATCCGGCGAAGAATACGTGGTTCAGGTCGCCGGGCGCGACTTCCGCCAGCTTGGCCGCCAGCGCGATGGCCGGCACATGGGTGGTCTGGAAGAAGGTGTTGTAGAACGGGAGTTCGCGCATCTGCCGCGCCGCCACCTCGGCCAGTTCGTGCCGCCCGTAGCCGATGTTGACGCACCACAAGCCCGCCATGCCGTCGATGATCTCGTTGCCCTCGCTGTCGGTCAGCCAGACGCCATTGGCGCGAGTGATGATCCGCGCGCCTTTGGCGGCCAGTTCGTCGCCGGCGGTGAAGGGATGCATGTGGTGGGCGGCGTCCAGCGCCTGAAGCTCTGCCGTCGGCAGGTGGTTGGTAATCGTCGTCATCGGGCTCTCCGCAGGTTACGCCGGGGGCTGCAATGCCCCGCCAGCGCCGGTTTGCGGCACCCTAATCCCGCCGCCGCGGCTGCGTCAAGAAATTTGATCAAATTATTGTCCGAGGTCGCCCGCCACCAGCGCCGCGCGCATCTCTGCCACGCCCTGCTCGATATCGGCGCGGATCGCCGCCGCCAGCGCCGCCGCATCGCCGGCACGCATCGCGGCCAGCGATTCCCGATGTCGGTCGGGCAGGTCACCCGCCCCGTAACGGGCGCAGACCACCCGCAGTGACGGGCCGAACCGCAGCCAGAGCGTGCGAACGAGTGCCAGCAGCACCTCGGTCCCCGCCGCCTCGTAGAGCGTGAAGTGGAAGCTGTGGTTGCCGCGCAGGTAGCCTGCCACGTCGCCCGCCGCGATCGCCGCATCGAGCGCCCTGTCGGCGGCCTCCAGCGCCGCGATCCTTCGGTCGGTCAGCCCGGCGACGGCACGCCGGGCGATCTCGGGCTCCAGTGCGAGACGGGCAAAGGCGATCTCGTCCAGCGCCTGCTCGGTCAGGCGCGGCAGGCTGACCCGGCGGTTGCCCTGCGGCTCCAGCGCGCCTTCCGCGGTAAGCCGGCGGATCGCCTCACGCACCGGGGTCATACCGACGCCCAGTTCCGCCACCAGTCCCTGAATCGTGACCGCCTGACCGGGCGAAAGATGACCGAACAGGATCATTTCGCTTAGGCGGGCGTAGGTCAGTTCGTGTGCGGGTATCTTGCGCATCTGTACCTGCTGGTCGGGCGGACCAAACCGCTAGCCGATCCGCGCTGATCCGTCCAGCCGCGCGCCCGCAATCGCCCGCCCCCCCTTGTTCCCGCGCGAAGGGCAACCCATCATTGCAGTCCATGAACGACCCATTCCGCGACCCAGGCCGTTTCTCCTCGCACGATCACGAACTGATCGTGGCCACTTACAATGTGCAAAAGGGGCTGGGGCTGGACATGCGCCGCGATCCGGCACGCACAGCCCGTGTGATTGGCGAACTGGGAGCCGACATTGTCGCCCTGCAAGAGGCAGATCGGCGCTTCGGCGATCGCGCCGGGGTGCTGGATTTGGATGCGCTACGCGAGATCACCGGGCTTCAGCCGGTGCCAATGGCGAGTCGGTCGGGACGCCTTGCACATGGCTGGCATGGCAATCTGGTGCTGATCCGCGAGGCGGAGGTCGAGGATGTGCGGCCTATCACGCTGCCGGGGCTAGAGCCGCGCGGCGCGATTCAGGTGGATCTGCGGATAGGTTCGACCCCGCTGCGTATCGTGGCCGCGCATCTTGGGCTGTTGCGCGGATCCCGCCTGATCCAAGCCCGCGCGCTCGCCGAGGCGCATGGACGCGGCGACGGCCGGCCGACCGTGCTACTGGGCGACCTCAATGAATGGCGGATAGGTCGACGCTCGTCGCTGTTGCCGCTGACCCGCGCAATGGGTGGCCATGCCGCCCCGGGCGCACCGAGTTTCCCAGCGCGGATGCCCGTGCTCCCCCTCGACCGGGTGCTGACTTGCACCGCCGCCGAGGTGCTGGAGATTGCACCGCATGACAGCCCGCTGGCGCGCATCGCCTCGGATCACCTGCCGGTCAAGGCCCGGCTTCGTCTGCCCCGTCATCCGGTGGAGCGCCGCGAATGATCTGGCTGCAGTGGCTGGCCATTGCAGTAGTTCTGTTCATCGCCGCGTCGGTCGCCGCGCTGTGGTCCTATGGCCGTTTCGCCCGAAAGGCTCGGGGCGCTCCCTCAACCGCGATTTCTCCGGGTGACTCTGCGCCGCTCGACCTCGCCATCGGGCCGCTGGAGGCTGCCAACACGGGCAAGACCGGCGCTGCGCTGGTGATCGACAACCGCGCAGCCTTTGTCGACAGGCTGCACACGATCCGCGCGGCGCAGCGCAGTCTGGACATGCTCTACTACATCTGGCGCGACGACCTGACCGGGCGGCTTCTGGTCCACGAGCTACTGCAGGCGGCGGATCGTGGCGTGCGGGTGCGGGTGCTGCTGGACGATGTGAACACGCTGGGCTTTGATCCCAGCTACCTTGGGCTGAACGGCCATCCGGGGATCGAGGTCCGACTTTTCAACCCGGTGACGACCCGACGCAATGCGGTGCGGCGCGGTCTTGCGCTGTTGCTGGCATTGGTTCGCTACAATCGGCGCATGCACTGCAAGGCCTGGATCGCCGACGGACGGCTGGCAATCATCGGCGGGCGCAACATCGGCGATGTCTACTTCGACGCGACCCGCAGCCGGCGCCGCCGCAACTGCCGCGACGCCGACCTGCTGCTCTCAGGCCCCGTCGTGGCCGAGGCCGCACGCACCTTCGACAGCTACTGGAACAGCGATCAGTCGCTGCCAATCGCGGCACTCTGGGCGGACTACAAGGCGGATCTGCCGCGCTATCGCGCACGGCTGGAGGGTCTGTCGCGCACCGAAGAAGCGCGCACCTATCTGCATGGTCTCGACGGCATTGCGCAAACGGCAGAGGATGCGGCCGACCGGCTTTTACAGCGGCCCTTTCTCTGGTCGGCGGGTGCTCGGCTGGTCGCCGATCCGCCTGAGAAGGCCATCGGCAGCAGCCGTGATGCATGGATTCCGGCGGCTCTTCAGCCGATGCTGGCTCAGGCAGAAAAACACGTCGCACTGATCTCGCCCTATCTGGTGCCGGGGCGGGAAGGGATGGCGGTTCTGGCAGGCCTGGCGGCTAGGGGTGTGCAGGTTTCGGTGCTGACCAACGCGCTTTCGGCAACGAACCACATTCTGGTCCACGGCGCCTATCGGCGCTATCGCCGAGGCATGTTGGCCGCCGGCATGACGGTGCACGAATTCGCTCCACCGCCAGTGCGCCCCGGCCCCCGCACAAGGGGCGAGATGCTGCATGCGAAAACCTTCATAGTCGATGCTCGGCTTGGTTTTGTAGGGTCGTTCAACTTTGACCTGCGTTCACTCTATCTGAATACCGAGATGGGCGTGATCGTCGATCACCCCGAACTGATCGCCGGGCTTCAGGCGGAATTCTCCCGCGCCACCGCCCCGGCCGAGGCTTGGGAGCTTTCGCTCGATCCTGCCGGGCGGCTGGGATGGCGGCGCGGCGTCGCGACGGCAGCGCGCGACCCCGATGCCACCGCGTGGCGGCGCGGGTTGACTTGGGTCATCGGCCACCTGCCGATCCATCGCTGGCTTTAACCCTTCGACAATCAAACCGTTGACCATGCCGGCACCGCGGGGCATCAGCAGGGCGGTCGGAAGCGGAGATGTTGAATGAAACTTGCAATGATCGGAACGGGCTATGTCGGGCTCGTCTCGGGCGTATGCTTTTCGGATTTCGGCCATGATGTGGTCTGTGTTGATACAAACGCGGACAAGATCGCCCGGCTGGAGCGTGGCGAGGTGCCGATCTACGAACCGGGACTGGACGAGGTGATGGCGCGGAACGTGGCCGCTGGGCGGCTGTCGTTCACGACCGATCTGGCTACCGCGGTTGCCGGCGCCGATGCGATCTTCATCGCAGTCGGCACACCGACCCGCCGCGGCGACGGGCATGCCGACCTGACCTATGTCATGGCCGCTGCCGAGGAGATTGCACGGGCGCTGACCGGCTATGCTGTCGTCGTCACGAAATCCACCGTGCCGGTTGGCACCAACCGCAAGGTGGCCGAGACGATCCGCGCCGCCAGTCCGGAGGCAGAGTTCGACGTTGCCTCGAACCCCGAGTTTTTGCGGGAAGGTGCCGCCATCGACGATTTCATGCGCCCCGACCGGGTAGTGGTCGGCATCGAAAACGACCGGGCGAAGAACTTGATGGGAGACATCTACCGTCCCCTGTTCCTGCGCGATTTCCCGATCGTCTTCACCGACCTCGAATCGGCCGAGATGATCAAATATGCCGCCAACGCCTTCCTGGCCACGAAGATCAGCTTCATCAACGAGATCGCGGGCCTGTGCGAGCGTGTCGGCGCCGATGTGAAGGCGGTGGCAAAGGGCATGGGCCTCGACGGGCGGATCGGCAACAAGTTCCTGCACGCCGGACCGGGCTACGGCGGGTCATGCTTTCCCAAAGATACGCGCGCGCTGGCGCGGATCGGGCAGGAACACGGGCTGCCGATGCGGATAACCGAAACGGTGATCGAGGTGAATGAAGGTGCGAAGCGGCGGATGATCGAGAAGATCACCGACCTCTGCGGCGGGTCTGTCAATGGCAAGGCAATCGCCGTGCTGGGCGTAACCTTCAAGCCCAATACCGACGACATGCGCGAGGCGCCCAGTCTGACTATCGTGCCGGCGCTGCGCGGGGCGGGGGCAGAGATTCGTGTCGTCGATCCCCAGGGCCGGCGCGAAGGCGAGGCGATGTTGCCCGGCGTGATCTGGCACGATGACGCCTATGCCGCAACGGTCGATGCCGACGCGGTGGTGATCCTGACCGAGTGGAACGAGTTTCGCGCGCTCGACCTGAAACGACTTGCGGGGAATCGCCGCCCTGTGATGGCGGATCTGCGCAACATCTACGACCGTGACGATGTTCTGGCGGCGGGGTTCGCCGACTACGCCGCAGTCGGGCGCTAGGCTATCGGCGCAGGCACGGCCCGGGCATTGCGCCCGCAGCCGGCCTGTTCCGGGCGCGCACATCCGCACGCGCTCTGCAGCCCCATCATTCCGCCGGCATAGCCTCTGCACCAAGGCTTAGCGGATGGGCCAGATGCGGCAGCATCTCTTTGGAACAGACTTGCACGAAGCGCGGAAGCTCGGCCTCCCAGTGCTGCAGGATCGCGGCGGCCTTGCGGCTGCCGGTTTCGGCCATGTGCCGCTCGATCAGGCCGCGCAGTTCCTGCTCCCAGTGGTCCACGGTCACCGGGCAGGTCACCAGAGTATCCATGTTCATCAGTCCCTGCGCCGTGCCCTCCGGATCGTAGACATATGCCATACCGCCAGTCATGCCTGCACCGAAGTTGGTGCCGATGGACCCAAGGATCACCGCGACCCCGCCCGTCATGTACTCACATCCGTTGGAACCACAGCCCTCGATCACGACCTTCGCGCCGGAATTGCGCACGGCGAATCTTTCGCCCGCCCGACCCGCCGCGAAAAGGTATCCATCGGTAGCGCCGTAGAGCACCGTGTTGCCGATGATCGTGTTATCTGCTGCCTCAAGCGGAGATGACATAGGTGCACGCACCACGATCACGCCGCCTGACAGCCCCTTGCCGACATAGTCATTCGCCTCTCCCGAGACCTCGATCTTCAGCCCCGGCGCAGCAAAGGCGCCAAGGCTCTGCCCCGCGCTGCCGGTCAGCTTCACCGTCAGGTGGTCGGGCTGCAACGTGTTGCGCATCCCGAATCGGCGCACGATATGGCTGCTTGCTCGCGTACCGATGGTGCGGTGGGTGTTCCTCACCGCATAGCTGAGCTGCATCTTCTCGCCATCCTCGAAGAAGCGCGCTGCATCGGCCACGATCTCGGCGTCCAGCGTGTCGGGAACGGCGTTGCGCGGCTTCGACCGGTCGTAGGTGATCCGCTGAGCGCCATCGACGGTGATCAAGAGCGGGTTCAGATCCAGATCGTCCAGATGCGCCGACCCGCGGCTGACTTGCGTCAGCAGATCGGCGCGCCCGATGATCTCGTCGATGGACCGCGCGCCGATGCTGGCCAGGATCTCGCGCACCTCCTGCGCATAGAAGGTGATGAGGTTCACCACCTTGTCGGCCGTGCCGGTGAACTTTGCCCGAAGGCGTTCGTCCTGGGTGCAGACCCCCACCGGGCAGGTGTTCGACTGGCACTGCCGGACCATGATGCAGCCCATGGCGATGAGCGCGGCGGTGCCGATACCGTATTCCTCGGCCCCCATCAGCGCGGCGATGACGATATCGCGCCCCGTACGCAGCCCGCCGTCGGTGCGCAGGGTGATGCGTTCGCGCAGGTTGTTCATCGACAGCACCTGATGCGCCTCGGTCAGGCCCATCTCCCACGGCAGCCCGGCATATTTGATGCTGGTCGCAGGACTCGCACCCGTGCCGCCGTTGTGGCCCGAGATCAGGATCACGTCAGCCTTGGCCTTGGCCACGCCAGCCGCGATGGTGCCGACGCCGGACTGGCTGACCAGCTTCACCGTGACCTTGGCGCGCGGGTTGATCTGCTTCAGGTCGTAGATCAGTTGCGCCAGATCCTCGATCGAATAGATGTCGTGATGCGGCGGCGGACTGATAAGCGTGACGCCGGGCGTGGAATGGCGCAGCTTGGCGATCAGTTTCGTCACCTTCATGCCTGGCAGCTGGCCGCCCTCTCCCGGCTTCGCACCCTGGGCGATCTTGATCTCCAGTTCCTCGCAGGCGTTCAGGTATTCTGCGGTCACGCCGAAGCGGCCAGAGGCCACCTGCTTGATCTTGGCGCTGGGATTGTCGCCGTTCGGTTCGGGGTTGAAATGCGCGGGATCCTCGCCGCCCTCGCCGGAATCCGACTTGGCGCCGATCCGGTTCATGGCAATATTCAGGGTCTTGTGCGCCTCGGGCGACAGCGCGCCAAGCGACATGCCAGGCGTCACGAACCGTTTGCGGATCGCGGTGATGCTCTCCACCTCCTCGATCTGCAGGGGCTTGCCCAGGGGCTTGATGTCCAGCAGGTCGCGCAGGTGGATCGGCGGGTTGGCGCGCAGGGCCGCGGAATACTGCTTCCAAAGGTCGTGGCTTGCCCGATCGCAGGCCGCCTGCAGCAGGTGCATCGTCTGTGCTTCCCAGGCGTGTTTCTCGCCCGACCGGCGCGCCTTGTAGAAGCCGCCGATGGGCAGGATGTCGGCGCCGCCCTTCCAGCCGCGGGCGTGAACCTCAGCCACCTTCTGCTGGATGCCGGCGACGCCGATGCCGGATATCCGGCTGGCCATGCCGGGGAAATATTCCGCGCACATCGCACGGCTCAGCCCCACCGCCTCGAAGTTCAGCCCGCCGCGATAGGAAGACAGGACCGAAATGCCCATCTTTGACATGATCTTCAGCAGGCCCGCATCGATCGCATCGCGGTAGCGGCGCATCGCGTCGGTCAGGTGGCCCTCGATCAGCCCACGCTCGACCCGGTCGGCGATGCTGTCCTGCGCCAGATAGGCGTTCACGGTCGTCGCCCCGCAGCCGATCAGCACGGCAAAGTAATGCGGGTCGATGCATTCGGCCGACCGCACGTTGACGCTGCAGAAGGTCCTGAGCCCCTTGCGCGTCAGCCAGGAATGCACCGCGCTGGTGGCCAGGATCATCGGCATCGCCACCTTGTCGGCGCCCTGATGCTGGTCGGTCAGTACGATGTGGCCCGCGCCGGATCGCACCGCATCCTCGGCCTCGGCGCGGATCCGCTCCAGACCCTGCCGCAGGGCGTCGCCATCGGCGCCGGCGGCAAAGGTGCAGTCGATCATCGCCACCGAGCCATCGAACCGGCGCACCATCTCGTCGAACTCGGCATTGGCAATGAACGGGCTTTCCAGCACCAGGATCTCGGTCTGGCTGCTGTCCTCGTCCAGCACGTTCTTCAGGTTGCCGAACCGGGTCTTCAGGCTCATCACCCTGCTTTCGCGCAGACTGTCGATTGGCGGGTTCGTCACCTGGCTGAAGTTCTGGCGGAAATAGTGGCTCAGCGGCCGGTACTGCCGCGACAGGACCGCCGGCGGGGTGTCGTCTCCCATCGAGGCGACGGCTTCCTTGCCGTCCTCGGCCATGGGGGCGAGGATCTGCTCCAACTCCTCCATCGTGTAGCCGGCCGCGATCTGGCGGCGGCGCAGGTCGGCGCCCGAGAACAGCGACGACTCCGGGATGTCACGCATGATCGCGTTCAGGTCGGTGACCTTCTCGATCCACTCCCCGAAGGGTTGGGCGGCAGACAGCATGTCCTTCAGCGGCGCATCGTGAAACAGCTTCCGCGTCTTCATGTCCACGGCGATCATCTGGCCAGGACCAAGAGCACCCTTCTCGCGCACAGTCGTCTCGTCCACCGGCACCATTCCGGCCTCCGAACCTGCGATCAGTAGCCCGTCGCCGGTGACGACATAGCGCATCGGCCGCAAGCCGTTGCGGTCCAGACCCGCACAGACCCAGCGGCCATCGGTCATGGCCAGCGCGGCGGGGCCGTCCCACGGCTCCATCACCGCGTTGCAATAGGCGTACATGTCGGCCCAGGCCTGCGGCATCTCGGCCAGCGACTTCGACCAAGCCTCGGGCACCAGCATGGTCTTTGCCATCGGCGCATTGCGCCCGGCGCGCACCATGACCTCGAATACGGCATCCAGTGCGCCGGAGTCAGACGCCCCCGCCGGAATGATCGGCTTTATGTCCTCGGCCATGTCACCAAAGGCGTTATGCGCCATCCGGATCTCGTGGCTTTTCATCCAGTTGACGTTGCCTTTCAGCGTGTTGATTTCGCCGTTGTGCGCCAGCATCCGGAACGGCTGCGCCAGCCACCACTGCGGAAAGGTGTTCGTTGAATACCTCTGGTGATAGATCGCAAAGGCGCTTTCGAAGCGTTCGTCCATTAGGTCGGGGTAGAAGACCGCCACCTGCTCCGCCAGCATCATGCCCTTGTAGATCACGCTGCGGCACGACAGGCTGCAAAGATAAAGGCCGGGGATATTTGCGGCCTGCGCTGCCTTCTCGATCCGGCGGCGGATGACGTATAGTTCGCGCTCGAAATCCTCTTCATCCAGTCCCTTGCCGTCGCGGATCAGAATCTGCTCGATCTCGGGCCGGGTCGCATTTGCCTTCTCGCCCAGGCACTTCGTGTCCACCGGAACGTGACGCCAACCATAGATCTGGTGCCCCATGCGCAAAACTTCGCTTTCGACGATGGTTCGGCAGCGTTCCTGCGCACCGAAGTCGGTGCGCGGCAGGAACACCTGCCCGACCGCGATCCGCCGGTCCATGTCCGGTTCATGCCCCGTGCGGCGGATCTGATCGTAGAAGAACTTCACCGGTATCTGGACATGGATCCCCGCACCGTCACCGGTCTTGCCGTCAGCATCAACCGCGCCGCGGTGCCAGACCGCCCTGAGCGCCTCGATACCATTCTGCACCACCTTTCGGCTTGGTGTGCCGTCGATCGCAACGACAAGGCCCACCCCACAGGACGAGCGTTCGTCTTCATCGCGATAGAGGCCATTCTCAGCCAGCCACTTGCGCTTGGCCTCTTCAGCGGCAACCCAGGATGCGTCGAATTTCGTCATGTCGCCTCTCCCGAAAGGAAACGTTGCAGTTCGGCCAGTTCCTCGGCCTCGGTGCGCTGGCTGGCATCGGCCCAGACTGGCAGCCATCCGGGTCGGTGGTCGATGAAGATCTCGCTCTTCACCTCAAGGCCCGTCTGATCATCCAGCAGGCCCACGGCCACATATGCAACAGGCCGGTCCTGCATCTTCCACCAAAGCGTCGCGCCGCACGTGCCGCAGAAGACCCGCTCACCCCAGCCGCTCGCGCGGTAACTGCGAGTCGCGTCGCCCCCGGTCACCTCGAGGTCATGAACGCGCACCGACAGAAGCGGGCCGCCCCCGGTCCATCGCTGGCACTGGGTGCAGTGGCAAGCACCGATCGCGGGTTCAACCCGCGCGGAGATGCGCACGGCGCCGCACAGGCAGCCACCGGTGCGCGGCTCGGACGCGCTCATTCCGCAGCTATCGAGGCGGGGTGGTCCATATCGGCCAGCATCGCCTCTGCGGCCTCGCGCCCGTCACGTATCGCCCAGACAACCAGCGAGGCGCCACGCACGATATCACCCACTGCATAGACGGCAGGGATCGACGTCGCATGGCTGCGGTAATCCGCCTTGATCGTGCCCCAGCGGGTCACTTCCAGCTCCGGCACATCCCACAGCGCGACCAATTCCTCGGGCTCAAAGCCCAGCGCCTTGATCACCAGATCGGCCGGTTCGACGTAATCCGCGCCCTCGATCACCTCGGGCACCTGGCGGCCGGTGACGTCGGGCTGGCCCAGCCGCATCTTCTGCACGATCACGCCTTCGACCGGCGCGCCGACAAAGCCGCGCGGCGCCGTCAGCCAGACGAATTCGACACCCTCCTCCTCGGCGTTCTGCACCTCGCGCTGGCTGCCGGGCATGTTCGCCCGGTCGCGGCGATACAGGCACTTGACCGATTGCGCGCCCTGCCGGATTGCGGTGCGCACGCAGTCCATCGCCGTGTCGCCGCCGCCGATCACCACGACGCGCTTGCCCTTGGCATTCAGTTCTCCGCTGTCGAACTCCGGCACCTCGTCGCCAAAGCCCTTGCGGTTCGATGCCGTCAGATAGTCGATGGCGCGCACGCAGCCGGCAGCCTCGGCCCCCTCCAGATCCCTTGATTTGTAGACCCCGGTGGCGATCATCACCGCGTCGTGCTGGCCGCGGATCGCGTTGAAGCTGATGTCCTCGCCGACGTTGCAGTTCGTCACGAACTCCACCCCCGCGTCGCGCAGCTGTTCGATCCGCTGCATCACCACGGGCTTCTCCAGCTTGAAGCCGGGAATGCCATAGGTCATCAGCCCGCCCGCGCGATCGTAGCGGTCATAGATGGTGACCTGAACGCCTGCGCGGCGCAGCACATCGGCCGCCGCCAGCCCGCCGGGGCCGGCGCCGATGATGCCCACGCTTTCCGCGCGTTCGGCGGCGGGGCGGATCGGCTGCACCCAGCCCTGATCCCACGCCATGTCGGTCAGGTATTTCTCCACCGCGCCGATCGTCACCGTGCCGTGGCCCGACTGCTCGATGACGCAGTTGCCCTCGCACAGCCGGTCCTGTGGGCAGATGCGGCCGCAGATCTCGGGGAATGTGTTGGTGGACTGGCTCAGCTCATAGGCTTCGCGCAGGCGGCCCTGGGCGGTCAGCATCAGCCAGTCGGGGATGTTGTTGTGCAGCGGGCAATGGGTCTGGCAATAGGGCACGCCGCACTGGCTGCAGCGCCCGGCCTGTTCGGCGGCCTTCTCGGCCGCGAACTCGGCATAAATCTCGCCGAAATCATCCGCGCGCAGGCTGGGGGGCCGCTTCTCCGGCATCTCCTTGCCCACCGTCACGAACCTGAGCATCCGCTGCTGCGCCATGATCACTCCCCATTCCCTCTCCCACGCCTTTATAAGTCCTTTCGCGGGAATGAAAGTCAGTATGTATGACCTATAATGCAGAATTTGACAAGCCGGGACCGGCGACACCCCGCTCAGGGGGAAAATTGGGTAACATATTATGACCTAATACCGACCTTTCCATTCCGACACTGGGCTTTAGTGTGGCCGCGGCGAATCAGCAGGCGGTGCAATGACCCTTTTCAACCTCATCCTGGTCGCGATGATTCAGGGTATCACGGAATTCCTGCCGGTGTCGTCCTCCGGCCACCTGATCCTGCTGCCGGCGCTGACCGGATTGGCCGATCAGGGCCTGGTGATCGACGTCGCCGTGCATGTCGGCACGCTTTTCGCCGTCATCCTGTATTTCTGGCGCGACGTGGCGGCGGCCTTCTTCGGCCTCGGCCGGCTGGCGGTCGGCCGGGCCGACACGCCGGGGGCGCGGCTGGCGATGCTGCTGATTATCGCAACCGTGCCGGTGGTGATCGCGGGCCTGATCCTGCAACTGACCGGGGCAATGGCGGCGATGCGGTCCATCGCCGTGATCGGCTGGACGATGATCATCTTCGGCTTCGTCCTCTACTGGGCCGACCAGAAGGGGGCCGAGGCGAAGGCGGCGCACGACTGGACCTTCCGCGACGCGGTGGCGATGGGGCTGTGGCAAGCGGTGGCGCTGATCCCCGGCACCTCGCGGTCCGGCGCGACGATCACCGGCGCGCGGCTGCTGGGCTACGGGCGGCAGGATGCCGCGCGGCTGGCGATGCTGATGTCCATTCCCACGATCATCGCCTCGGGCGTGCTGCTGGGCGCTGAGGTTATCGTGACCGCCGACACCCAGGCGGCGCGGGACGGGGCGATTGCGGCGGCATTCGCCTTCGTCGCGGCGCTGGCGGCGCTGGCCTTCATGATGCGACTTCTGCGCACCGTCAGCTTCACGCCCTATGTGGTTTACCGCGTCATTCTGGGTGCGGTGCTGCTGGCCATCGCCTACAGTTGACGCCATGACCGATATCACCCTTCTTGACGGCGGCATGGGGCAGGAACTGATCGCCCGCCACGGAAAGCCGCCGACCCCGCTTTGGGCCACGCAGGTGATGCTGGAGGCGCCGGAACTGGTGGGGCAGATCCATGCGGATTACTTCGCCGCCGGGGCGACGGTGGCGACGGCGAACAGCTATGCCCTGCATCACGACCGGCTGGAGCGGTTCGGGCTGGACCACGGCTTTGCCGAACTGCATGAAACCGCGCTGGCGCAGGCGGGGGCGGCGCGGGCGGGGCATGGGGCGGGGCGGATCGCCGGGGCTATGGGGCCGCTGGTGGGGAGCTACCGGCCGGATGCCTTTCCGCCGCATGAGGAGGCGGTCGCGAAGTATGCCGAGATTGCGCGGATCATGGCGGGGCGGGTGGATCTGATCCTGTGCGAGACGGTCGCCTCGGTCCCCCATGCGCGGGCGGTGATCGAGGGGGCGGTGGAGGCGGGGGTGCCGGTCTGGCTGTCGGTGACGGTGGATGATGAGGATGGGACGCTTCTGAGGTCGGGTGAGGGGGTGGCGGAGATTGCGCCGCTGCTGGGGCCGGTGGCGGCCGTTCTGGCGAATTGTTCGGCCCCCGAGGCGATGGATCAGGTGATGCCGGTGCTGGCGGGGATGGGGCGGCCGTTCGGGGCCTATGCCAACGGGTTTCAGAAGATCACCAAGGAATTCCTGGGGCAGGATGCGACCGTGGATGCCCTGAAGAACCGGCCGGAGATGACGCCGGCCAGATACGCTGATTTCGTGATGGGGTGGGTGGATCAGGGGGCGACGATCGTGGGGGGGTGCTGCGAGACGGGGCCGGGGCATATTTCGGAGATTGCCCGGCGGCTGCGGGAGGCGGGGCATCGGATCGTGTGAGCATGGGTGTGCACGCGTGCACAAAATGCCAAGCCACTGATTTCATGCGATTTCGTGTTTTTTGTTTACTGAATTTCAACCTGTCATGCGTGTCATGCAACGGTTGGGGCGATTTGGGCTGATTTCGCACCCCAAATAGGTGGAATGGCGAGAACCAAGGCCAGATACGGCCTGAGCCATTCATCTGAAGCATGGCTTCGACGGTTAGAATGACGTTCGACGTGCCAGATTCGGGATTGCACAGCCTTTCCGAGACGGGGGCGCGTCCGACCGAGGTGGGCGCGGAACGCGCCCGCTTGGGGGGCGGGCGGGCGCGTCCCCGTCGCTGCGCGACGGGAAAAAAGGGTGCGTGAGTGACCGGCGTGCGCCCTACGGCGCCACGAACATCGGAAACGTCACGCCCAGCGACCATGCCAGCACGAGGCCCAGACCGATGCCCGCCGCTGCCGGATGGCCGGTCTGCCGACCGGCCCAGCCGCCGATCATGCCGAAGAGCAGGAAGAACAGCAGCACCACCGGCAGGATGATGAGCAGGAAGAACAGACGCTCGAAATCCAGCGCCACGGCGAGGGCGAGGGAGATCAGGAAGCCCGCGCGCAGGACCAGCACGCGCCAGAGCGGGGCGCGCCCGCCCTCTGCCAGAGCCGCGTCGCCCATCATGTAGGGCACCGCGCCCAGCGCCATCGCGGCGATCACCCAGGCGCGGCCCGCATGGGGAATGAAATTCGCCACATACTGATCCAGCGCCATGCCGAAGGCGCCGATGCCAAAGGCCGCCACGGCCAGCGCCACCCAGGGGCCGGTGATGCGGGGCAGCGCGCCCAGATACCACAGGCCCGCCAGCCAGATCGCGCCATAGGCGGCGAAATGCAGCGCGAGGTAATCGGCCACCAGCACCGGCAGGAAGCGGGTGGGCAGCGGCCAGAGGATCAGCGGCACGGTAACGATGGGCAGCAGCGCAAGCAGCAGGAAGGCCCGCACGGGCAGCCGCACCGTGCCCGGCCCGCCCGAGGGCAGGGCGCGGGCCAGCGGCCAGCCCAGCGCCACGACGCCCGCCAGCAGCAGCGCGATCCAGCCGCCGCGCGCCTGCACGGGCGGCATGGCGTCGCGGGCGAAGGCGGCGTTGAGCCAATCCCGCGCCTCGGTCAGCGAGGTCTGCGCGTAGAGGACGCCGACGTGTTCAACCGATGGCGCGGCGACGGCGCGGCGGCCGGTGCCGTCTGCCGGGGTGCCGAGGGTCTGGCCCTCCTCTGCCCCCGGATCGGTCAGGGCGATCACCCGCCGCGCCTCGGCCCGCAAGCCGCCCTCCCATTCGCCGTTGACGATCAGCAGGTTCGGCGGATCGGTGGCGGTGACGGCGCGCGAGAACATGGAGACGGCGACGGTGGCGCCGACGCGGGGGTCTGCCACCGCTGCCCGCACCACGATGTCGGAGGCCATGGAATGACCCAGCAGCGCCAGCCGACCGTCTGCGCCGGGCAGCATCAGGGCGGCGTCGGCCACGGCAAGGGTTTCGTCGATCAGCAGGCGGGTGGTGCCGTCGATGCTGGTCACGTCGCCCGACATCGGCACGGGGTTGCGGCCGTGACCCTGAAAATCGAAGCTGACGGCGATGTAGCCCGCGCGGGCCAGCGTGAGGGCGAAAGGCTCCATCAACTTCCGCGACCCGGCAAAGCCGTGGGCGATGACGACCACGGGGCCGATGGCATCGGGCAGGCGGTGGATCGTGGCGGGGGTGGTGCCCACGGCCAGGGGTTCGATCAGAAGCCCGGCGCGGCCCGCCTGCAACTGCCAGACCGACACCGCGATGGTGGCGGCGGCCAGCAGGGCAACCAGCGCGCGGATGGATCAGCCCCAGGTCGGGTGGAACTTGCCCGCGGGCGAAAGGGTGAAGATCTCGGCCCCCGTGGCAGTGACGCCGATGGAATGTTCGAACTGGGCCGAAAGCGACTTGTCCCGCGTCACCGCCGTCCAGTCATCCGCCAGCACCTTGGTTTCCGGCCGGCCGAGGTTCACCATCGGCTCGATGGTGAAGAACATGCCTTCCTCCAGCACCGGGCCGGTGCCGGCGCGGCCGTAGTGCAGCACGTTGGGGGGCGCGTGGAACACCCGGCCAAGCCCGTGGCCGCAGAAATCGCGCACCACGCTCATCCGTTGGGATTCCACGTAAGCCTGGATCGCATGGCCGATGTCGCCAAAGGTGTTGCCGGGCCTGACCGCCGCGATCCCGGCCATCAGCGCGTCGTGCGTGACCTGGATCAGCCGCTCTGCCTTGCGGTCGGGGGTGCCGGCCACATACATCCGGCTGTTGTCGCCATACCAGCCATCAAGGATGACGGTGACGTCGATATTCAGGATGTCGCCGCTGGCCAGCCGGTCGTCGCGGCGGCGCTTTTCCAGATCGCGGGAGATCGTCTCTCCCTTGTGCATCGGGATCGGATCGCCGGGGATGCCGTGGCAGACGACGTGGTTGACCGAAATGCAGCTTGCATGCTGGTAGCCGCGATAGCCGATGGTGGCCGAGGTGGCCCCGGCGGCGGCGATCTGTTCGGTGATGACGCGGTCAAGCTCTGCCGTCGTCACGCCGGGTTCGACCAGCGGCGCGATGTCGTCGAGGATCTGGGCGGCCAGCCGGCCGGCGGCGCGCATGCCGACAAAATCCGCCGGCTCGTGCAGGCGGATGCCGTCCTTGGTGATGCGGCCTCTCGGTGTGTCGTCCACGGGTGGCTTCCTTGTCTCCGGGGGAAAATAGAGGGTCGGTCAGGGTTTTTCCAGTGGCTCCGGCGACTGCGGCGCGGGATCGACCGGCAGGGCGG
>JBJHCH010000055.1:0-22678 GCA_050485905.1 Paracoccaceae bacterium
ACGCCGTGGATCACCCAGTTCGTCTGCCGTGCGGCCTTTGTCATTCTTGGTATCCGGCACCAGGTGACGGGGCGGCCGATGCAGCACAAGGGCGCGCTGGTCGCCAACCATGCCTCGTGGCTGGACATATTCGCGCTGAACGCCTGCGACCGGATCTATTTCGTGTCGAAATCCGAGGTGGCGGGCTGGCCAGGGATCGGCTGGCTGGCGCGGGCGACGGGGACGGTGTTCATCAACCGCCAGGGGCGCGAGGCGCAGCAGCAGCGCCTGCTGTTCGAGGCGCGGCTGCGCGCGGGGCATCGGCTGCTGTTCTTTCCCGAGGGGACCAGCACGGACGGCCAGCGTGTTCTTGATTTCAAATCAACGCTTTTTGCCGCGTTCTTCACTCATGGTCTGCAGGATATCCTGCAGATTCAGCCTGTCTCGGTGATCTATCACGCGCCGGAGGGGGAAGATTCGCGGTTCTACGGCTGGTGGGGCGACATGGAGTTTGGTGGGCACCTGCTGAAGCTGCTGGCCGCGCCCCGGCAGGGTTGCGTGGACGTGGTGTTTCACACCCCCGTCGCGGTGTCAGACTTCCCCGACCGCAAGGCGCTGGCGGCCCATTGCGGCGCTGCGGTCCGGCAGGGGCTAGAGCAGCGGCGCCGCCAGATCGCGTAGCGCGGCCAGCGGGTCCGGTGCGCGCCAGATCTCTTCGCCGAAGGCGAAGAAGTCGGTGATCGGCGCCAGGCGTTCGACGTCGGCGCTGCTCAGCGCGCCCTCGGCCACGACGGGGATCTCGATCACCTCGGACCACCAGGCGAACAGGTCGTCCTCGGCCTGTGTGCCGGTGCCAAGGGCACTGGTGCCGATGGGGCCGAAAGAGACATAATCCGCGCCTGCCTCGCCCGCCGACAGGCCGTCATGGCGCGATGCGCCACAGAAGGCGCCCACGATGGCGTCGGCGCCCAGTTCCTTGCGGGCGTATCGGACGGTGCGCGCCGCGTCGGTCAGGTGCACGCCATCAAGCCCCAGCCGTTCGACAAGTCGCAAGTGCGTCTCGATCACCAGGGGGACGTCGCGGCCGTGTGCGACCTCTCGCAGCGCATCCGCCGCGCGGGCGATGCGGTCCTCGTCCTTCGTCGCCATTGACAGGCGCAGGCAGGCGATGGGCGCGCCGTCCAGCACGCGGGCCAGCGTGTCGGGAAAGTCCTCGACCGTCAGATCGGGCGGGGTGATCAGGTAGATCTGCGGCATTTCGCGGGTGGGGTCGGCGGGGGGCATCGGCGGCTCCGGTTTTGGCCCTGATAGCGAAGCGGCCGGGGCGTCACAAGGCCGGCGGTTCAGTCGCGCGCGGGCCTTGGCGCCGGCCCCAGCCAGGGCCGCGCGCCGGGCGTGCCGCCGGCAAGGCGCAGCAGGGGCTGGCCGTCGACCGGCCAGATCGCCGCGCCGCGACCGCCCAGCGTTGCGCCGTCCATCAGCCAGCAGCCGCCCGGACCTAGCGGCACCGGCCCATCCGTGGCGCGCGCGGCGTCGCGCGGCCGGGCTTCGGTCGATTCCATCACCACCAGAACGCCCGGGTGGCAGTGGTCGGCCAGCAGGTCGCGCGCGTGCCGGCCCGCCAGATGCGCCACCGGCCAGGGCGCGCCGTCGCGCAGATGGGCGGTGCCCTGCGCGGTCCAGCCGCCGGCCGCGTGGGCCTCGGCCTGTGTCAGGTCCGACCCGTCCTGCTCCAGCCACAGACGCGCGGCAAAGCCAGCGCCGCGCGGCTTTGACAGGCTGCGCGTGCCCCCGTCCAGCACGCCCACCAGCGCGCCCGCCGGCGCCACCAAAACCGGCGGGCGCGGCGCGGACCAGAGCGCGAGCGCGAGCGCCATCGGGAGCAGCCCGGCGATCCGCGCGCGCCCCGGCCATAGGATCAGCCACAGCGCCCCCAGCGACAGCACCGGCAGCGCCCAGGTGCGGGGCTGCATCACCCCGCGCACCGCACCGTCCAGCCCCGAGACCCAATGCGCGACCCAGAGGATCCAGCGAGTACCTTGCTCCATCAGAGCCAGCCCCAAACCTGAAAGCCCGAAGGGCGCCAGAACGCCGGCGATCACGGCAGAGGGCATGACCAGCGTGCCCATCACCGGCATCGCCAGCAGGTTCGCCAGCAGGCCGTAATCCGCGATCCGGTTGAAATGCGCCGCCGCCACCGGCGCAGTGGCAAAGCCCGCGACCGCCGAGGCCACGACCAGCGACACCGCGCCATGCGACCAGCGCGGCAGACGGCGCCGCAGATGCGGGCGGTCGCGCGCCAGCCGGAACACGGCGACCAGCACCGTCGTGGCGGCGAATGACATCTGGAATCCCGGCTCCAGCAGCGCCTCGGGCCGCAGTGCCAGCACGATCATCGCCGCGATGGCGACGGATCGCAGCGAGATCGCCCGCCGATCGGCCAGCACCGCGACCAGCATCACCGCCACCATGACAAAGGCGCGTTCCGTGGCCACATTTCCGCCCGACAGGGCCAAGTAGAAGGCCCCGGCGGCCAGGGCGACCACCGCCGCAAGCTTCTTCGATGACACTCGCAGCGCCAAGGGTGGCACCAGCGCGATGCCATAGCGCAGGGCGGCAAAGACGAACCCGGTCAGCAGCCCCATGTGCAGGCCCGAGATCGCCAGCAGATGCGCGAGGTTCGATCCGCGCAGCGCATCCGTCGTCTCTCGCGCGATGCCGGAGCGGTCACCGGTCAGGATGGCGGCGACGAACCCGCCCGGTTCCCCGGGGATCGCTGCACGGACATGGGCGGAGATCGCCATGCGCAGCCGGAAGATCGCCATGCCAAGGCTCGCGGGTTCTGGCGGTTCCAGCACCAGCGCGGGCGTGCGGGTGTAGCCGACGGCGCCCAGGCCGTTGAACCAGGCCATGCGGCGGAAATCGAAGGTGCCGGGCTCCACTGGCCCCTCGGGCGGGGAAAGATGCCCGGTCAGGATCACGGTCAGGCCCGGCTGCGGGACGAGATGCCCTTGGGTGCCGTGCAGCGACACCCGCACCCGGTCGGGCGTGCGGTGCGGAGGGATGTCGCGCAATACGACGCGGTCGAGCGTCAGGCGCACCTGATCGGAGACTGACTTGTCGATGCCGACGATCCGCCCCTCCACCGGGCCATAGTAGCGCCAGCCCAGCACCGGCGCGGCGACGTGATGGCTGCGAAGCCCGGCCACGATCGCGCCGGCCAATAGCAGCATCAGCGCGCAGGCGAACGGCCGAAGCAGCACCGGCCCGCGCAGCCAGCCGGCGGCAGACGCGACCATCAGCACGGCGGCTGTGGCCCAGTGCGGCGGCGTCGGTTCTGCAGGCAGCAGGAAGTATCCCCCGATACCGAGGGCGAAGAACACTGGCACAAAGGGAAAAAGCCGACCCTGCGCCATGGCGAGGGCGGCAAACGGACCGTGATCCGGCCAACGAAGTCGAAAAGCACCCGGCGGGGTGATGGGTTCTTCTGCCGGTGCCGCGCCGCCTGGAGACGTCGCGGTGGCGGCACCGAACAGCCGCGCGCGTATCATCGCCGCACCCTTGTCACCCCCGCCGGGTTTGCCCTACATGGGCTGCACCGTGAAACTCCTGCATAGGACGTTCATGGTTTCCGAAAGGTTAATGCCGAGGTTGGTTCCGCAGATGTCGCGCCCCATCGTCACCCGATTTGCGCCCTCTCCCACGGGCTATCTGCATATCGGGGGTGCACGCACGGCGCTGTTCAACTGGCTTTACGCGCGGGGCCGCGGCGGTCAGTTCCTGCTGAGAATCGAGGATACCGACCGCGAGCGGTCTACGCCCGAGGCGACCGAGGCGATCCTGCGCGGCCTGCGCTGGCTGGGGCTGGACTGGGATGGCGAGGCGGTCAGCCAGTTCGACCGGCGCGAACGGCATGCCGAGATCGCCCAAGAGATGCTGGCGCGCGGTGCCGCCTACAAGTGCTTTGCCACGCCCGCCGAGATCGATGCCTTCCGCGAGGCGGCGCGGGCGGAGGGGCGCAGCACGCTGTTCCAGAGCCCCTGGCGCGACGCCGATCCCGCGACGCATCCCGACGCGCCCTTTGCGATTCGGATGAAGGCGCCGCGCACGGGTGAGACGGTGGTGCAGGATGCGGTGCAGGGCCATGTGCGGGTTCGCAACGACCAGTTGGACGACATGGTGGTGCTGCGTTCGGACGGCACGCCGACCTACATGCTGGCGGTGGTGGTGGACGATCACGACATGGGCGTGACCCATGTGATCCGGGGCGACGACCACCTGAACAACGCGTCTCGTCAGCAGATGGTCTATGACGCGATGGGGTGGGAGGTGCCCGTCTGGGCGCATATCCCCCTGATCCACGGCCCGGACGGCAAGAAGTTGAGCAAGCGCCACGGCGCGGTCGGGCTGGAGGAATACCAGGCAATGGGCTATCCGGCGGCGGGCCTGCGGAACTATCTGGCGCGGCTGGGCTGGAGCCACGGCGACGATGAGTTCTTCACCGACGACCAGGCGAAGAACTGGTTCGATCTGGATGGAATCAACCGTGCCCCGGCGCGGCTGGACTTCAAGAAGCTGGAGAATATCTCCGGTCAGCACATAGCTGTTGCCGATAATGCTGCACTGCTGCATGAGCTTGAGGGCTTTCTGGAGGCGCGGGGCGAGCCAGCCCTGTCGGCGACCCAACGAGACGGTTTGATGCGGGCAATGTATTGCCTCAAGGATCGGGCGCGAACCTTTCCGCAACTCATTGAAAAGGCGTTCTTCGTGCTCAACAGCCGTCCCATCGTTGCGGACGAGAAGGCAAGCGCGGCGCTCGATGATGTATCCCGTGGTATACTGAGAGAATTGACGCCGCGCCTGCAAACTGCTAGCTGGTCGCGGGACGCGCTGGAGGGGGTCGTGGCTGAGGTGGCCGAGGCACACGGGCTGGGGCTGGGCAAGCTTGCCGCGCCGCTGCGTGCGGCTCTCGCAGGCCGGACCGTGTCTCCCAGCGTCTTCGACATGATGCTGGTTCTCGGCCGCGATGAAACGCTCGCCCGGCTGGGCGATGCCTCTGCCTGAGGGGCGCGAAAGTCCGCTCAGGCCCCGCAAGATGCACCCGGCGCGGCCATGCCGCCCGGAACTCAGGAGAGGGACTGACGATGGCAGACACGACCCGCACGGCAACGCTGAGTTTCGACGGCAAGACATTCGACTTGCCCATGCAATCGCCCACCGCCGGCCCCGACGTGATCGACATCCGCAAGCTCTACGGGCAGGCCGATGTCTTCACCTACGATCCGGGCTTCACCTCCACGGCATCCTGCGATTCGACCATCACCTTCATCGATGGGGACAAGGGCGAGCTGCTGCATCGTGGCTACCCGATCGAGCAACTGGCGCAGAAGTCCCATTTCCTCGAAGTCTGCTACCTGCTGCTCTACGGCGAACTGCCGACCGCCGCGCAGCTTGATGATTTCGAAACCCGCGTCACCCGCCACACGATGGTGCATGAACAGATGCACTACTTCTTCCGCGGGTTCCGGCGCGACAGCCACCCGATGGCCACGATGGTCGGCGTCATGGGTGCGATGAGCGCGTTCTATCACGACTCCACCGACATCTCCGATCCCTGGCAGCGAGAGGTTGCGGCGATCCGGATGATCGCAAAGGTGCCGACAATCGCCGCGATGGCCTACAAGTATTCCATCGGCCAGCCCTTCGTCTATCCGAACAACCGGCTCGACTATGCGTCGAACTTCCTCAACATGTGCTTCTCGGTCCCGGCCGAGGAATACATCGTCAGCCCGGTGCTCGCCAAGGCGATGGACCGGATCATGATGCTGCACGCCGATCACGAGCAGAACGCCTCCACCTCCACCGTGCGGCTGGCCGGGTCTTCGGGTGCCAACCCCTTTGCCTGCATCGCCGCCGGTATCGCCTGCCTCTGGGGGCCGGCGCATGGTGGGGCAAACCAGGCCTGTCTGGAGATGCTGCGCGAGATCGGCACGGTTGACCGCATCCCGGAATACATCGCGCGCGCCAAGGACAAGGACGACCCGTTCCGCCTGATGGGTTTCGGCCACCGGGTCTACAAGAACTTCGACCCGCGGGCAAAGGTGATGAAGGAAAGCGCCGACGAGGTGCTGGGCCTGCTGGGGATCGAGAACAACGAGACGCTGAAGGTTGCGGTGGAACTGGAGCGGATCGCACTGGAAGACGAGTATTTCGTCGAGAAGAAGCTCTATCCCAACGTCGATTTCTACTCCGGCATCATCCTCGATGCGATGGGTTTCCCCACGTCGATGTTCACACCGATCTTTGCGGTCAGCCGCACCGTGGGCTGGATCAGCCAGTGGAAGGAAATGATCGCCGATCCGACGCAGAAGATCGGCCGTCCGCGCCAGCTTTACATCGGGGAACCGCGGCGGGACTATCAGGAAGTCGAAGACCGCAGCTGACCCGATCCGACGCATCGACCACGCCGCCCCGGCCCTGTGCCGGGGCGTTTTGCTTGACCGGGCGGCGCGCAGGCGGCAAGGGGGGCGAAAGGGGAGTCCGATGACCGATTTCGCCGCCACCCGCGCCATGTTCCACCTGCCCGAGGGCGTGATCTATCTGGATGGCAACTCGCTTGGCCCGTTGCCGGCCGCCGCCGCCGACCGTGTCGCCCGCTGCGTCACGCAGGAATGGGGCGAAATGCTCATCACCGGCTGGAACCGCGCCGGATGGATGGAGATGCCCAGCCGCATCGGCGACCGGATCGGGCGGCTGATCGGGGCGGAACCGGGCAGCGTGGTCATGGGCGACACGCTGTCGGTCAAGATCTATCAGGCGCTCGCCTCGGCGGTCGAGATGGTGCCCGACCGGCGGGTGATCCTGTCCGATACCGGCAACTTCCCGTCCGACCTCTATATCGCCGACGGTCTGTGCCGCACGCTGGGCGAGGGATATGCCCTGCGCACTGTCGCGCCGGAGCAGGTGGCCCATGCCATCGACGATACCGTGGCCGTTGTGATGCTGACCGAGGTGGATTACCGCACCGGGCGGCTGCACGACATGGCGGATCTGACGGCTCGCGCCCATGCGGCCGGCGCCATCGCCGTCTGGGATCTGGCCCATTCCGCCGGTGCGATCCAAGTCGACGTGGCCGGGGCGCGTGCCGATTTCGCGGTGGGCTGCACCTACAAATACCTCAATTCCGGCCCCGGCGGCCCGGCCTTCATCTACGTCGCACCGCGCCACGCCGAGGCCGCACGCCCCGCGCTGTCGGGCTGGCTGGGGCACGAGGCGCCGTTCGCCTTTGACCTCGACTATCGCCCCGGCCGGGGGGTGGAGCGGATGCGCGTCGGCACCCCTCCGATCCTGCAACTGGCGGCGCTGGAGGCGGCGATGGACGTCTGGGATGGCGTCAGGATGGCCGATATCCGCGCGCGATCCATCGAGTTGTCGGAAGCGTTCATCGCGGGCGTCGAGGCGCGCTGCCCCGACCTGTCGCTGGCGTCGCCCCGGGACCCAGTGGCGCGCGGCAGCCAGGTCAGTTTCCGCCATACGGAGGGTTACGCGATCATGCAGGCCCTGATCGCGCGAGGCGTGATCGGCGATTTCCGCGCCCCCGATATCCTGCGCTTTGGCTTCACACCGCTTTACCTGTCGCCCGACGACGTGGCGCGGGCGGTCGATGTGCTGGCCGAGGTGATGGAGACCTGCGCATGGGATCGGCCCGAATACCGCACCCGTGCGCGTGTCACCTGAAGCGCAGGGCAGGATGACTGTGTTTGATCCCGGCCCCGGCCCGACCATGGTGCTGGTCCGCCCGCAGATGGGCGAGAACATCGGCGCGGCCGCGCGTGCGATGTGGAATTTTGGGCTGGGCCGGATGCGGATCGTCGCCCCGCGCGATGGCTGGCCGAACCCCAAGGCGGTGGCGATGGCCAGCGGGGCGGGGCGGGTACTGGACCATGCGGGGGTATTTGACGACCTGGGCGCCGCGATAGCCGACTGCGACTATGTCCTTGCCACCACCGCCCGCCCGCGCGGGTTGACCCGCCCGGTGATGACTCCCGAACGCGCGATGGAGCACGCGCGCACCCTGACCGGTCAGGGCAGGCGGGTTGCGGTGATGTTCGGCCCCGAACGCGCGGGGCTGGAGAACGAGGATATCGTGCGCGCCAATGCCATCGTCAGCGTGCCGGTGAACCCCGATTTCCCCTCGCTCAACCTGGCGCAATGCGTGCTGCTGACGGCCTATGAGTGGCAGCGCCAGACCGTCGAGGCCGCGCCCGAGGTGCTGGAACTTGCCGGCGCCGACCTTGCCGGCGTGGCCGATATCGACGCGCTTTTTAACCATTTCTTGTCGAAGTTGACAGCTGTCAACTTTTTCTTCCCGCCGGAGAAGGCGCCGAACATGAAGCTCAATCTGCGCAACATGCTGACCCGGCTGCCGCTGACGCGGGCCGATGTTCAGACGCTGCACGGCATCCTGCGGCAGATGGACCGGGGCCGCGACGGCGGATCTTGAAGCTACCCGGCCCCGGCTCTAGGGTCCGCCGCGCATCAGGAGTCCGGCATGGCCAAGGATCGCAAGCTGTTCGAGGACGTGGGCGCTCGCCCGCGCGAGACCGCCCCGCAGGGCGGCATGATCGACCGCGGCCGCGCCGGTGCGCGCGGCGCGATCCGGGTCTGGCTGATGGTGCTGTTCGCGCTGGTCGTGGTGATGATCGCCGTCGGTGGGTTGACCCGGCTGACCGACAGCGGCCTGTCGATCACCGAATGGCGCCCGGTGACCGGGGCGATCCCCCCGATGTCGGATGCCGACTGGCAGGCGGAGTTCGATCTTTATCGCCAGATCCCGCAGTACGAACTGATGAACCAGGGCATGACCCTGGCCGAGTTCAAGGTGATCTACTGGTGGGAATGGGGTCACCGTCAGCTTGGCCGCGTGATCGGCCTGGTCTGGGGGCTGGGCTTCCTGTTCTTCTGGCTGACCAAGAAAATCCCCGCCGGCTGGACCGGACGGCTGCTGCTGCTGGGCGCGCTCGGCGGTGTGCAGGGCGCGATCGGCTGGTGGATGGTTGCCAGCGGATTGACGGGAGAGATGGTGCGCGTCGCCTCCTACCGGCTGGCGGTGCATCTGGGGCTGGCCTTCGTCATCCTCGGCTTCATCGCCTGGTATGTCTTCCGGCTGGGGCGCAGCGAGACCGCATTGCTTCAGGCCCGGCGGGCCAGGGAGGCGAAGCTCTTCTCAATGTCTACCGGCCTGATGCACTTCGCCTTTCTGCAGATTCTGCTGGGCGCACTGGTGGCCGGGATCGATGCTGGGCGCAGCTATACAGACTGGCCGCTGATGCACGGCGTGTTCTTCCCGCCCGAGAGCTTCGACGTGACGCCAGTCTGGCGCAACTTTTTCGAGAACCCTGCGCTGGTGCAGTTCATGCACCGGATGGCGGGCTATCTGCTGTTGGTGTTCGCCGTCGTCGTCTGGCTGCGCGGCCGCAAGAGCCCCCATGCCGCCACGCGCGGCGCCTTTGCGGCCGTTCTGGGCGGGATGGTCTTTCAGGCCGTTCTGGGTGTGGCGACCGTGATGCACGGCGCGCCGTGGCAATTGGCGATCCTGCACCAGTTCACCGCCGTCGTGCTCTGGGTGCTGATCCTGCGCGCGCGGCACCTCGCGCTTTTCCCGCCAGCCACGCAACTGAGGGGCCGTGCATGACTGCCTATGACGATCTGATCGCCTTTACCCGTGAAACCGTGGCGCTGGCGCAGGTGGCCGGGCGGCTGGGCTGGGATCAGGAGACGATGATGCCGCGTGGGGCGAGCGCCCAGCGGTCAGAGGAGATGGCGGCGCTGGAGGGCGTGCTGCACGCGCGCCGCACCGACCCGCGGGTGGGCGACTGGCTGGAGCTGGCCACAGCACCGGACGAGGCAGGCGCTGCGCAACAGCGCGAGATCGCGCGCACCTATCACCGCAACGCCAAGGTGCCATCGCGGCTGGCCTCGGAAATCGCCCGAGTCACCAGCCTGTCTCAGGGCATCTGGGCCAATGCGCGGCGGACCGAGGATGTGGCATCTTTCCTGCCGATCCTCTCCGACGTGCTGCGCCTGCGCCGCGAGGAAGCCGCGGCGCTGGCCGGGGATGGCGATCTCTATGACGCGCTGCTCAACGACTACGAACCCGGCGCGACGGGGGCCGAGATCGCAGCCATGTTCGACCGGCTGCGTCCGCGGCTGGTGGCGCTGCGCGACAGGGTGCTGGGTGCACCAGAGCCAAAGGCGCTGAGCGGTGACTTCCCGGCCGAGGGTCAGCTTGCCCTGTCGCGCGATCTGGCGCGCGCCTTCGGCTATGATTTCGACCGCGGGCGGCTGGATCTGGCTGTGCATCCGTTCAGCTCCGGCTCCGGCGCCGACGTGCGGATCACCACGCGGGTCAACCCGGCGGACCCGCTCAACTGCTTCTATTCGACGATCCACGAGGTCGGCCATGCCGCCTATGAGCAGGGCATCAATCCGGCCTACGGGCTGACGGCCATCGGGCAGGGCGCCTCGATGGGCGTTCACGAAAGCCAGAGCCGCATCTACGAGAACCAGTTGGGCCGCAGCCGCGCCTTTGCCGGCTGGCTGTTCGGCCGGATGCGCGAAACCTTCGGCGACATCGGCACCGACGATCCCGACGCCTTCTACGCTACCATCAACCGGGTCACCCCCGGTTATATCCGGACCGAGGCGGATGAGGTGCAGTACAACCTGCATATCCTGATGCGTTTCGATCTGGAACGCGCGCTGATCGGTGGCGGGCTGGAGGTGACGGATCTGCAGGATGCCTGGAACGCCCGGTTTCAGGCGGATTTCGGCGTGTCGGTCGACCGGCCGTCGAACGGGCTGTTGCAGGATGTGCACTGGTCGATCGGCCTGTTCGGCTATTTCCCGACCTACAGCCTGGGCAATGTCTATGCCGGCTGCCTGCATGCGGCACTCCGGGGCGATCTGCCCGACCTCGACGCCCACCTGGCCCGCGGCGACCTGACCCCGGCGACGACATGGCTGCACCAGCGGTTGCAGCGATACGGCAGCCTGCGCACCCCGCGCGAGACGATTGCCCATGCCATCGGCGAGCAACCGACCGAAGCCCCGCTTCTGGACTATCTTGAGGCGAAATTCTCGGCCATTTACGGGTTTTGACGGCGCCTTCGTGAACTTGGGGCGCTTGCCCCGGTCGGCGCCAGCGCCTATTGATCGCGGAACCGCAAAGCCAAGGGGACCGCATGGCCAAGGGTGCAAGGGGCAAGGGCGCCAATATCTTCGTCTGGATCATTCTGGGCCTGCTGATTGTTGGCCTGGCCGGGTTCGGCGTGGGCGGCTTCGGCGGCAACGTCCGGTCCATCGGCAAGGTCGGCGACCGCGAGATCACCACCTCGGACTATGCCCGCGCGCTGCAGCAGGAGATCCGTGCCTATGAGGCGCAGATCGGCCAGCCGGTCGGCGTGCCGCAGGCCCTGACTTTGGGGATCGACCGCAACGTGCGCGCCCAACTCGTGACGCTTGCCGCGCTCGACCACGAAACCGGGCGGCTTGGCCTGTCGGTGGGCGACGACACCGTGGGGCAGGAGCTTCTGGCCGTGCCGGCCTTTCAGGGCCTCGACGGAAGCTTCGACCGAGAGGCGTATCGCTTCTCGCTCCAGCAGGCGGGGTTGAGCGAGCGCGAGTTCGAGGAGCAGGTCCGCTTCGAGACCGCGCGCACCGTTCTGCAGGGGGCCGTCGTCGGCGCCGTCAGGGCGCCCGACGCGCTGACGCAGGCGGTGTTCGACTGGGCGACGGAGCGGCGCGCGTTCAGCCACCTGACCCTTGGCAGCGCCGATCTGGAAACCCCGCTGGGTGAGCCGGGCGACGCGGAACTTCAGGCCTTCTACGACGCCAACATCGACCGCTACACCCGGCCCGAGACAAAGGTGATCACCTATGTCTGGCTGACGCCCGACATGCTGCTGGACACGGTGGAGGTGGACGAGGTCGCTCTGCGCGAAGCCTATGATCGCCGCATCAACGAGTTTCGCCAGCCAGAGCGCCGGCTGGTGGAGCGGCTGGTCTTCGGCAGCATGGAAGAGGCCGAGCAGGCCGCCGCGCAGATGCGCGAGGATGAGGCCATCTTTGACGAGACCATCGCCATACGCGACCTGGACCCGGCGGATGTGGACCTTGGCGATGTCACCCAGGGTCAGCTCGGCACGGCGGGCGAGGCCGTCTTTGCGCTGGAGGATCCGGGCATCGCAGGCCCGGTGCAGACCTCACTCGGCCCGGCGGTGTTTCGCGTCAACGCTCTTCTCGCCGCCCGCGAGACGCCGTTCGAGGAAGCGGTGCCATTACTGCGCGACGAACTGGCGCTGGACCGGGCGCGCCGCGTGATCTCCGACATGTATGACGATGTCGAGGATGCGCTGGCCGGTGGCGCCACGCTGGAACAGATCGCAAGCGAGACGGACCTCGAACTTGGCCTGATCGAATGGGTCGAGGGCATGTCCGAGGGGATCGCCGGTTACAGCCGGTTCCGCGATGCGGCCGAGGAGGCCGCGATGGGCGATTTCCCCGAGACCTTCGTGCTGGAGGATGGCAGCATCGCCGCCATTCGGCTGGAAGAAATCCAGCCCCCCGCGCCGCGCCCGCTGGACGAGGTGGTGGTGCAGGTGATCGAGGGCTGGGAAGCGGCTGCGACCGAAGAGGCGCTGGCCGAGCAGGCCGAGGCGCTGCTCGCCGAGGACGCCGATCTTGCGGCGCTGGGCTACCAGCTGCTCGAGGTCGACCCGGTGCCGCGCGATGGCTTTGTCGAGGGCGTGCCGCCTGCCGTGCTGACAGCCGTCTTCGAGATGGAGCCGGGCGAGCGGCGCATGGTGGCGGCTGACGGGGCGGTGCATCTGGTCCAGCTTGACCGGATCGAGGGCGCGGGCGCCGAGTCCGCGGGCCTGCGCGGCGCCATCGCCTCGGATCTGGCGCAGGCGATGGCACAGGACGTGTTCCAGCTTTTCGCCGGCGCCGTGCAGCGAGAGGCGGGGATCAGCCTGAACGAAGCGGCCATCAACGCCGTCCACGCCCAGTTCCGCTGAGCCCTGCCGGTGTCGCTGATCCCCGCCTTTGACGCCTTCGAGGCCGGCTGGAACGCGGGGAAGAACCAGCTTGTCTATGCCCGGCTCGCCGCCGATCTGGACACGCCCGTCAGCCTGATGCTGAAACTGTCCGAGGCGCGGCGCGACAGCTTCATGCTGGAAAGCGTCACCGGCGGAGAGGTGCGCGGCCGCTATTCCGTTGTCGGAATGAAGCCTGACCTGATCTGGCAATGCCATGGCGAGGCAAGCCGCATCAACCGCCAGGCGCGGTTTGATTCCGAGGGGTGGGAGGATTTGCCCGGCCACCCGCTGGAAACCCTCCGCGCCCTGATCGCCGAAAGCCGGATCGACATGCCTGCCGACCTGCCCGCCATCGCCGCGGGGCTGTTCGGCTATCTGGGCTACGACATGATCCGGCTGGTGGAGCATCTGCCGGACGTGAACCCCGACCCGCTGGGCCTGCCCGATGCGGTGCTGATGCGCCCCTCGGTCGTGGCGGTGCTGGACGGGGTGAAGGGCGAGGTGACGGTCGTGTCACCCGCCTGGGTCGGGTCCGGCCTGTCGGCGCGGGCGGCCTATGCCCAGGCGGCGGAGCGGGTGATGGATGCGCTGCGCGATCTGGAACGCAGTGCGGGCGCGGGCCAGCGCAGCCTGGGCGACGCGGCCCCGGCGGGGCAGCCGGTGTCGAACTTCACCAAACCCGCCTACATGGCGGCGGTGGAGCGGGCCAAGGACTACATCCGCGCCGGTGACATCTTTCAGGTTGTCCCCGCGCAGAGGTGGACGGTGCCGTTCTCGCTCCCGCCCTTCGCGCTCTACCGCTCGCTGCGCCGCACCAACCCCTCGCCCTTCATGTTCTTCTTCAACTTCGGCGGCTTTCAGGTGATCGGCGCCAGCCCCGAGATCCTGGTGCGGCTGCGCGGCGGCGAGGTGACGATCCGCCCCATCGCCGGCACCCGCCCCCGCGGCGCCACGCCCGAGGAAGACCGCGCGCTGGAGGCCGACCTGCTGGCCGATCCCAAGGAGCGCGCCGAGCATCTGATGCTTCTGGATCTTGGGCGCAACGACGTCGGCCGGGTGGCCAAGGTCGGAACCGTGCACCCGACCGAGGAATTCATCATCGAACGCTACAGCCACGTCATGCACATCGTCTCGAACGTGGTGGGCATGCTCTCGGACGATCACGACGCGCTTTCTGCCCTGCTGGCCGGGCTGCCGGCCGGCACCGTTTCGGGCGCGCCAAAGGTGCGGGCGATGCAGATCATCGACGAACTGGAGCCGGAAAAGCGCGGCGTCTACGGCGGCGCCTGCGGCTATTTCTCGGCGAACGGCGAGATGGACATGTGCATCGCGCTGCGCACCGCGGTGCTGAAGGACGAAAAGCTCTATGTCCAGGCCGGCGGCGGCGTGGTCTACGACAGCGACCCCGAGGCGGAGTGGCAGGAGACGGTCAACAAATCCCGCGCCCTGATGCGCGCGGCCGAAGATGCCGGGCTGTTCGTGCAGCGCGGCAACGACTGACCGCAAGCCCCGCGCGAACCTCGCCGGAAATACCGCGCGTTGAAAACAACTGGAATCCTGCGGCCCGATCCGGACCCCTAGACTGCATTCGCAGGGGTGGGTGGCGGAGACGATGGGATTCGAACCCACGAGACGGTTCCCCGTCTACTCCCTTAGCAGGGGAGCGCCTTCGACCACTCGGCCACGTCTCCACCGACGCGGATAGCAGTGTTTAGACATTGGATACAAGGCCGAAAACGGTGCGCCGGGCCAAGTGCGTCGCTTGCCGTCGCCGGCGGGCCAGATAGAGCGCCGCGTGACCCTGCCGCGGGCGCTGGCCGCAAGAATCCGGCGAGCATCGGTTGCGTAGAAGCCCCTCGCTCGCCCCCTTTCACCGCAAATCGCCACCGCACCCGCCCCGCGCCTTCGCGGCGGGGCAGGGGGTTTTGATCGCTCTGCTGTCGAAAATGCGCCCGTCAGGTCAGCGCGGGCCGATCATCATGATCATCTGGCGGCCTTCCATCTTCGGCATGTTCTCGATCTTGCCGATCTCGGCCACGTCCGCGGCCACACGATTCAGAAGCTCTGCGCCAAGCTGCTGGTGCGCCATCTCGCGGCCGCGGAAGCGGAGCGTGATCTTCACCTTGTCGCCCTCTTCCAGGAACTTCTTCACCGACCGCATCTTGACCTCGTAATCATGGGTATCGGTTCCGGGGCGGAACTTGATCTCCTTGATCTCGATGATCTTCTGCTTCTTGCGCGCCTCGGCCTCGCGCTTCTGCTGTTCGTATTTGAACTTGCCGAAATCCATGATCTTGCAGACCGGCGGGACGGCGTTTGGCGAAATCTCCACCAGGTCAAGACCGGCCTCCTCGGCCAGCATCATCGCGCGGGCCGGGGTCACGACCCCGATGTTCTCGCCCTCGGCGCCGATCAGGCGAATTTCCGGTGCGCGGATCTTGTCGTTGACCCGAGGGCCGGTGTCGCGCTGCGGCGGGGCGTTGTGGGGTCTGCGGGCTATGGCGTGGTTCCTTTTCTCGTTTTGGACGGTGGCAAATTAAACCCGGCGCCGCGGTCTTTCAACCTGATCTTTCCGCCGGCCCGAAAGGTTGCGGGCCTAGGGCGTTCTGCCCTTTCATCGGGCCGGGCAAGGTGGCATATCCCCGGCACGTCCGTTTCACCGGACCGGACCCCACGAAGGAGATCAGGATGAACCGCACCGTATTGATCGCGCTGGTGGCTGGCGTCGTGCTCATAGGGGGCTACGGCTACTACAGCTACGACCAGCAGCGGCAGGCCGAGCAGGCCGCCGCCCAGGCAGAGGCAGACCGCATCGCCGCCGAGGAAGCCCAGCGTCAGGCCGAGGCAGAGGCAGCGGCCGAGGAAGCGGCCGAAGCCGCCCGCATCGCCGAGGAAGAAGCCGCGGCCGAGGCTGCGCGGATCGCCGAGGAAGAGGCCGCCGCCGCCGAAGCCGCGATGCAGGAGGCCGCCGACGAGGCGGAGACCGCGGCCGACGCCGCCCGCGAGGCAGTGGAAGACGCGCTCGACGCCGTGACGGAGGCCGGCGCCGATGCCGCCGCCGCTGCCGAAGAGGCGCTTGACAGCCTGTCCTGGGATGCGAGCACGCTGACCACCGAGGAGATCCTCGCGCGGATCGACGAGGCAGATATCAACCCGATGCTGAGGCAGGGCATCCGCGCCGCGTTCGAACGCGCGCAGGACACGCCAGAGGCACTGCAGGCGGTGCTGGACGAGCTGCGTCAGGCGATCGGCAACTGACCGTCACAGGGGTGCCCGCGCGCGGCCACAGGGCCGGCCGCGGGCACCCGAACGGTTAAGTGCAGGTTAACAGAAAATGCGATTTCGTTTGTTTTCAGCAGCTTGACTTTTTGTGCACGCGTGCACAACGGCCCCGACGTCAGATCCCGTCGCCCACAAAGGCCTTCTCGACCACATATTCCGCCGGGTCCGAATTGGCCCCCTCCCGCAACCCGAACCCATCCAGGATCGCCTTGACGTCCAGGTTGAAGGCCAGCGACCCGCAAACCATCGCCCGGTCGGTCGCCGGGTCCATCGGCGGCAGATCCAGATCGGCAAAGACCTTGCCCGAGGCCAGATTGTCCGTGATCCGCCCCATCCGATCCGACGGCTCCCGCGTGGTGGTGGGATAGTAAAGCAGCTTGTCCCCCACGAACTCCCCGATCAGCGGATCGTCGTTCAGACCCTCGACCAGTTGCCGGCCATATTCCAGCTCCGCCACCGTCCGGCAGGTGTGCATCATCACGACCTGATCGTAGCGCTCATAGGTCTCGGGGTCGCGCATCAGGCTGGCAAAGGGCGCGATCCCCGTGCCGGTCGCGAGAAACCACAGCCGCCTGCCCGGCAGCAGCGCATCCAGCACCAGCGTGCCCACCGGCTTGGGCCGCAGGATGATCTGGTCGCCCGGCTGGATATGCTGCAACCGGCTGGTCAGCGCCCCGTCCTGCACCTTGATCGAATAGAACTCCAACTCATCCGCCCAGTTCGGCGAGGCGATGGAATAGGCCCGCAGCAGCGGCTTGCCGCGCTCGTCCAGCAGCCCGATCATCACGAACTCGCCCGACCGGAAGCGCAGGCTTGCCGGGCGGGTGACCGAGAACGAGAACAGCGTGTCGGTCCAGTGCCGCACCGACAGCACGGTCTGCGCGTCTGGCAGGGTCTTCACGGCGGGGGCGGCCTGGGCGCTGGTCACGGGTCTTTGCTCGGTCATGGCTTTGCCGCGGCACCGGCCGCGGCCCTTTCTGAGTTTGTAGTGATCGGACGGGGCGGGGGAAAGCCCCTAGGACGCGGCACGCAGCCGCGCCTGATAGTCGTGGCGCTGCCAGTCGGCGCGAAAGCGCCACTGATCCTCGGGCTGCCGCGCGGCAAGGTCGTCGGAGATCTCGACCTCGTCAAAGCCCGACCGCCGCGCCATCGCATACTGGTCGGCCAGAACATGACCATGGGCGCGCAGCCGCCCGGTGAAACCCATCAGCCGCAACCGCCGCGCAATGGTGAAGCCGCGGCCATCCGCGAAGCCGGGAAAGGCGATACGGATGATCGGAACGTCGTCCAGCCGGTCCCACAGGGTCGCGGGGTCGGCATCGGGCCCAAGGTCGATGCCCTGACCGGGGCGCGCGTCGCCCGGCGCCGCAAAGCCGGCGGTCCAGCCATCGGGCCGGAAGCCCGCATCGGTGACGATCACGCTCATGCCGCGCTCTCCTTCGCTATCGGGCCACGTACGGCCTTGCCGTCGATGAAATGGATCCCGCATTCAACCTTGTCCTGCCCGCGCCAGCGGCCCGCGCGGGGGTCTTCGCCCGGCGCCACGGGGCTGGTGCAGGGGGCACAGCCGATGCTGGGATAGCCCCGCGCCACCAGCGGATGCCGGGGCAGGCGGTTGTTGACGATATAGTCTTCCAGATCCTCACGGCCCCAATGGGCCAGCGGATTTATCTTGATCCTGAGGTCGCCCTCGGCCTCGAAGAACTCCACCGCCGACCGGGTCGCGCCCTGATATCTTTTCCGCCCGGTGATCCAGGCGTCAAACGGCCTCAGCGCGCGATCCAGCGGTTCGGTCTTTCGCAGGTTGCAGCAGGCGTCGGGGTCGGTCTTGTTCAGCGTGCCGTCAGGGTCGGCCGCTGCGGCGCGCAAAGGGTGCGCGCGGATCGTCTGCACATTGGTCAGGCCCAGCTTTTCCGCAACCTCTGCCTGATACTGTAGGGTCTCGGGGAACAGCATCTGCGTGTCGATGAACAGGACCGGCAGGTCGCGCGCCATGACCGAGACCATGTGCAACAGCACGACGGATTCCGCGCCGAAGGACGACACCAGCGCCACCCGCCCCACATCGGGATCGCCAAGCGCATGTTCCAGCACCGACACCGCCGCGTGATGGCGGTAGCGGTGGTTCAACTCGGCCACCTTGTCGGCAAGGCTCAGATGGGCAAGCTCAGGCCGCATCCCGTGCGCCCTCGTCCTGATAGAGCGCCGCCTTGAACGGGCCGAGGCCCAGCCGCCGATAGGTTTGCAGGAAGGTCTCGCCCGGCTCCTCGCGCAGGTCCAGATAGGCGCGCACCAGCCGTTCGATGGCCGGGATCAATTCGTCGTAGCTGAACCCTGGGCCCGCACGCTCGCCGATCACGGCCGTTTCGGTGCCGTCGCCGCCCAGGGTGATCTGGTAGTTCTCCACCCCCGCGCGGTCGAGGCCCAGGATGCCGATATGCCCGACATGGTGATGCCCGCAGGCGTTGATGCAGCCCGAGATCTTGATCTTCAGCGGGCCGATGTCGTGCTCCAGCTTCAATTCGTCGAACCGCGTGGCGATGGCCTGCGCCACCGGGATCGACCGGGCAGTCGCCAGCGCGCAATAGTCCATGCCGGGGCAGGCGATGATGTCCGAGATCAAGCCCACGTTTGCCGTGCCCAGCCCGGCCCGTGACAGCGCGGCGTGAACCGTCGGCAGGTCGGATTTGTGGACATGGGGCAGGATCACGTTCTGCTCGTGGCTGATGCGGATCTCGTCATGGCCGTAGCGTTCGGCAAGGTCGGCGATCAGGCGCATCTGATCGCTGGTCGCATCGCCCGGCGTTGCGCCATGGGCCTTCAGGCTGACGGTTACGATGGCATAGTCCGGGTGCCAGTGATCGCTCAGGTTGGTGTCGGCCCAGGAGCGGAACACGGGGTCGGTGCGATAGAAGGCGTCAAAGCCGTCGGTCGGCGCCTGCCGGAAGGCGGGCGCGACAAAGGCCGCCTTGATCTTGTCCAGCAGCGCCAGATCGGCCCCGCCGAACTGCGGGCGGATCTCGGCAAAGCGGGTCTCCACCTGTTCGCGGAACGCGTCGAGCCCGTTCTCGAACACGGTGATCTTGATCCGCGCCTTGTACTTGTTGTCCCGCCGTCCGTAGGAGTTATAGGCGCTCAGTATCGCCTCGACATAGGGCAGCAGGTCGGCCACAGGCAGGAACGGGCGGATCACCGCGCCGATCATCGGGGTGCGGCCAAGCCCGCCGCCGACGATCACCTCGAAGCCGGTCTCGCCGTCCTGCTGCACCATGCGCAGACCGATGTCATGCGCCTTGGTCACAGCCCGGTCGTTCGGGCTGCCGGTGATCGCGATCTTGAACTTGCGCGGCAGGAACTGGAATTCGTGGTGGTCGGTGGACCACTGACGCAGAAGCTCGGCATAGGGGCGGGGGTCTTCGATCTCGTCCGCCGCGGCACCTGCGAAGTGGTCGGCGGTGACGTTCCGCACGGTGTTGCCGCTGGTCTGGATCGCGTGCATCTCCACCTCGGCCAGCGCGTCCAGCATGTCAGGCACGTCGCTGAGCTTCGGCCAGTTGAACTGGATGTTCTGGCGCGTGGTGAAGTGGCCGTAGCCCTTGTCCCAGCGGTCGGCGATCATCGCCAACTGCCGCATCTTGGCGCTGTCCAGCGTGCCGTAGGGGATCGCCACCCGCAGCATGTAGGCATGAAGTTGCAGATAGAGGCCGTTCATCAGCCGCAGTGGCTTGAACTCGTCCTCGGTCAGCGAGCCATCGACCCTGCGTTCGACCTGGGACCGGAACTGGCGGTTGCGTTCGGCGATGAAGCCGGCGTCGAAATCGTCGTAGCGATACATGGGCTTCCTCAGCGCAGGGTCAGGTCGGCCTGTTTGCCGTGGGCATAGTTGGACGGGCCGCGGGTGCGGAATGCCTCGCGGAAATGCACCGGTTCGGGGCCGCCGGGGCCGGGGCGGGCGTCGGCCAGATAGGCGCCGACCACCACGGTCCGCTGGGCGTTTGCGTGCAGCAGCCGCATCTGCGCCTCGGCCTCGTCCTCGATCAGCTCCGCCTCATGGTGCAGGCGGCTCCAGCGGTCGTCGGCGGTCAGGTAGACGACATCGCCTTCGATCAAGGCGTTGGCGGTCACGACTTTCGGGGTGAAGCGGCGGCTCATTGCACGGCCTCCTTCAGTTGCGGCAGTTGGACAGTGGCGGCCGCCCGGGGGGCGAGGCCGTAGAGCAGGATCGCGGGGCCGGTAAGGTCAGCCACAGCCTCGGGCAGGGTGGCGAGCGTCGCGGGCAGGATGCGCTGGTCGGGGCGCGAGACGTTTTCCAGCAGGCTGACCGGCGTCGCCGGGTCGGCGCCGTGCATCAGCAGACGGCCCTGGATGAAGCGCGCGGCGCGCTTGCCCATGTAGATCGCCGCCACCTCTCCCGGCCGCGCAAGTCCGCGCCAGTCGTGATCGGCAAAGCCCTTCATGTCATGCCCGGTCAGCAGGCGGACCGCGGAATTGCGGCCGCGTTTCGTCAGGCTTTGACCTAGGGCAGCGGCCGCGACCGCGCCAGAGGTGAGGCCTGACACGATGGACCAGCCAATGCCGGCCGCGTCCAGCGCCTCGATCTCGTCGTCCAGCCGACCGAACACGCCGGGGTCGCCCGCCTTCAGCCGCACCACCTGCGCGCCCGTGCGGGCATGGGCGATCATCGTGCCGTTGATGGATTGTTGCGGCACCGCCGCGCCGAAGCCTTCCTTGCCCACCGCGATCAGTGTGGCCTCTCGGCGCGCGAGTTCGAGGATCGCGGGCGGCACCAGCCCGTCGTGGATCACCACATCGGCCTCGTCCAGCAGGCGGCGGGCCTTCAGCGTCAGAAGCTCGGGGTCGCCGGGACCGGCGCCGACCAGTGCCACATGGCCCGCGCGCGGGGTGGCGGCAAGGTGACGGTTCAAGAGGTCGTCCAGCGTTTCCGACAGCGCCTCCTCGCCGCCGGCGGCGTGGGCGCGGGGGCCTTCGTTGTCATAGTAGTCGGCCCAGAAATCGCGCCGCTTGCGCCCCATCGGCAGCGCCTCGGCCATCAGGCGGAACGCCTTGCCCACGCGGGCGAGGGTGCCCAGAACCGGTGACAGGCGCTCCTCCAGATCCGCCTTTATGCGACGGGCGAGCACCGGGGCCGCGCCCTCGGTGCCGATCGCCACGACGACGGGGTCGCGGTCCACGATGGCGGGGGTGATGAACTGGCTGTTCTCCAGATCGTCGACGATATTCACCAGCGCGCCCTCGGCCGTCGCGATGGCCTTGACCCGCGCATCCTCGGCGGCATCCTCGGCAGCGCCGTAGACAAGGACTGCGCACAGCGCATCGCCAGGGGCGAAGGGGCGTTCGATCAGGTGCAGCCTGCTCTCGGACGCCCAGCCGCGGATCTCGGGCGCGGGTTCTGCCGCGACGACGGTCAGCCGCGCCTCGGTCTTCATCAGCAGCCGCAGCTTGGCCAGCGCCGCGTCGCCGCCGCCGGCGACGACGATGCGCCGGCCCTCGACTGCAAGGAAGATCGGGAAGTGTTTCATCGGCTGCGGTCCACCCTCAAATCACCCCTTGAAAGTAGGACATTGTTCCTGTTGCCTGCCAGTGGTCTGCGCAGATAAGGATGCCTGTTCAGTCTGTGCGCAGATCGCGCGATGGCGTTCCATGAGCGGGGGAAATGGCGAATGGCTGTCCGGATAGACGAGATGGATCGGAAAATCCTTGCCGAGCTGCAGGAGGATGCGGGGCAGTCGCTGGACGAGATCGCGCGCAAGGTGGGGTCTTCGAAGACGCCGGTGTGGAACCGGATCCGCAAGCTGCGGGAGGCGGGGGTGGTGGGGCGGCAGACGTTTCTGCTGGATGCCGAGGCGTTGGGGCTGGATGCGTGTTTCTTTGTGCTGATCCGGACCAGTGAGCATGAGGCGGAGTGGCAGCGGAAGTTTCTGGCCGCCTTGAGGGCGCGGCCGGAGGTTATGGAGGCGCACCGGTTGGCGGGGGAGATCGATTATATTCTGAAGGTGCGGGTCAGGAATGCGCGGGCTTATGACGATTTTTATCAGGCGCTGATTTCGGAGGTGAAGATTTTCAACGTGACTGCCCTCTTGTCGATGGAGGAGATCAAGTCGACGACGATTCTGCCGATTCAGGGGTAGTGTCCACGCGTGGACAGAATCTCATGTGCTTGAAATCACATGATTTCGTCTTTTTTCTTTACCTGCCCTTAACCTACACGACAGTGTAGGCGAGGGCGGCGGGATCTGGTTTTCTGGGGGACTCTTCCTCGCCAAAGGAGCGTCCCCATGGATCAGAAGACCGTCGCCGCC
>JBJHCH010000056.1:0-22192 GCA_050485905.1 Paracoccaceae bacterium
AGCTGCGGGGCCACGACCTTGCCGGTCTGGCCGACCTGCCAGTCGTTCGGCGCGTAGCCGGAGTCCACCGCCGCGCGGGAGGCGCCGACGGCGGCGCCCAGCTTGTCGGCCAGCCCCTCGATCAGCTTGAAGTCATCCTCTGACCCCACGCCGCGGCCGCCGGAGACGACGATGCCGGCGCTGGTCAGTTCCGGGCGGTCGGTGGCGGCCACCTTGTCCTCGACCCATTCGCTCAGGCCGGGGTTTTCGGCCGCCGCGATGGTTTCGACCGGGGCCGCGCCGCCCTCGCCCGCCGCGTCGAAGGTGGAGGTGCGGATGGTCACGACCTTGGTCGCATCCGAGGATTTCACCGTCTGGATCGCGTTGCCGGCATAGATCGGGCGCTCGAACGTGTCGGCATCCACCACGCCCGAGGCGTCGGAGATGATCATCACATCCAGCAGCGCCGCGACGCGGGGCATGACGTTCTTGGCGTCCGTCGTGGCGGGTGCAAGGATATGGCTGTAATCGCCCGCAAGGCTGACGATCAGCGCGGCGGTGGGTTCGGCCAGACGGTGGCCGAGGCTTGCATCCTCGGCACACAGCACCTTTGCCACGCCGTCGATCTTGGCTGCCTCGGCAGCGGCGTCCGACGCGCGGGCACCGGCGCAGAGCACGGTGACTTCGCCCAGTTTCGTGGCTGCGGTCACCGCCTTGGCGGTGGCGTCGCGGTTCAGGTGCCCGTCGGTCACTTCGGCAAACAGAAGAACGGCCATCAGATCACCCCCGCTTCGTCTTTCAGTTTCTGGATCAGTTCATCGACCGAGCCGACCTTCACGCCCGCCTTGCGGCCCGCCGGCTCAGTGGTCTTCACCACGGTCAGGCGCGGCGTGACATCGACGCCGTAGTCGGCCGGCGTCTTTTCATCGAGCGGCTTCTTCTTGGCCTTCATGATGTTGGGGAGCGAGGCATAGCGCGGCTCGTTCAGGCGCAGGTCCACCGTCACGATGGCGGGCATCTTCACCTTGATGGTCTGCAACCCGCCGTCGACCTCTCTCGTCACCAGCGCGTGGTCGCCCTCAATGACGACTTCCGAGGCAAAGGCCGCCTGGCTCCAGCCCAGCAGGGCGGAGAGCATCTGGCCGGTGGCGTTCATGTCGTTGTCGATCGCCTGCTTGCCGGCCAGCACGAGGCCCGGCTTTTCTTCGTCGATCACGGCTTTCAGCAGCTTGGCGACGGCCAGCGGCTCGATATCGGTATGCACGTCATCGGCGGCGACGATCAGGATGGCGCGGTCGGCTCCCATCGCCAGCGCGGTGCGCAGCGTCTCCTGCGCCTGCTTCACGCCGATGGAGACGGCGACGATTTCCTCGGCCAGGCCCTTTTCCTTCAGGCGGATCGCCTCTTCCACCGCGATCTCGTCAAAGGGGTTCATCGACATCTTGACGTTGGCAAGGTCCACGCCCGATCCATCGGCTTTCACGCGGACCTTCACGTTGTAGTCGATCACCCGCTTCACGGGCACCAGAATCTTCATCGCCAATCCCTTTCCGCTTCGCGCCCCGGGGCGCCGCATCCAGTGCGTAACTAGCGCCTCACCCCAGCCGTTTACAGTGGAAAAGCGACGCCCCGAAGCCTCGGGACGCCGCGTTTCGGGGGCCGTGGTGTCGCAGGCTACTTCGCCAGGGCCAGTTTCGGGGCCAGCACGTCGATTCCCAGCGCCCGGCCCACGGCGTAGTAGGTCAGGTGCCCGGCATGGGTGTTCAGGCCGTTCAGCAGGTGCGGGTCATCCTCGCAGGCCTTGCGCCAGCCCTTGTTGGCCAGTGCGAGCATGAAGGGCATTGTCGCGTTGCCAAGTGCGATGGTCGAGGTGCGGGCGACCGCGCCGGGCATGTTGGCGACGCAGTAGTGCATGATCCCGTCGACCTCGTAGATCGGGTCCTGGTGGGTGGTGGGGCGCGAGGTCTCGAAACAGCCGCCCTGGTCGATGGCGACATCGACGATGGCCGCGCCGGCGCGCATGGAGCCGAGCTGCGCGCGGCGCACGAGCTTCGGAGCGGCTGCGCCGGGGATCAGCACGGCGCCGATCACCATGTCGGCGCGGGTCACCAGCTCCTCGGTCTCGGCGGCCGAGGCGAAGCGGTTCTGGAACAGCCCGCCGAAGACATCGTCGAGATAGCGCAAGCGCGGCAGCGAGCGGTCGAGCACGATCACATTCGCGCCCATCCCCGCCGCGACCCGCGCGGCATGGGTGCCGACGACGCCGCCGCCGATCACCACGACGCGGGCCTGGGCAACGCCGGGCACGCCGCCCATCAGCACGCCGCGGCCGCCGTTGGCCTTCTGCAGCGTCCAGGCGCCGACCTGTGGTGCGAGCTTGCCCGCCACCTCGGACATCGGGGCGAGCAGCGGCAGGCCGCCGGCGTTGTCGGTCACGGTTTCATAGGCGATGGCGGTGACGCCGCTGTCCAGCAGGTCACGGGTCTGGTCCGGGTCGGGGGCGAGGTGGAGGTAGGTGAACAGCACCTGCCCCTCGCGCAGGCGCTTGCGTTCCACCGCCTGCGGCTCCTTCACCTTCACGATCATCTCGGCGGTTTCGAACACCTCCTCGGCGGTGTCGAGGATCGTGGCGCCGACCGCGCGGTAGCTGTCGTCGGTGAAGCCGGCGCCTGCCCCGGCGCCGGTTTCGATCACGACCTCATGGCCGTTGACGATGGCCTCGCGCGCGGCGTCGGGCGTCATGCCGACGCGAAACTCCTGCGGCTTGATCTCTTTCGGGCAACCGATCTTCATGTATTCCTCCCTCGGGTTGGGCGGGAACATAGCGCAGGTGGCGGCGAATTGCCTTGAAAAGACAGGTGGCGCGCGGGGGGCATCGTGATAGTCTGTCCGAAGATTGGCCGATTTTGCGAAAGGTTCTTGCGCCAAGATGACGCTCGACGCGACAGACCGCCGGATACTGACCGTTTTGCAGCGGCAGGGGCGCATTTCCAATGCCGACCTGTCGGAGCGGGTGAACCTGTCGCCCTCGGCCTGTCACCGCCGGGTCCAGCGGCTGGAGAGCGAGGGCTATGTCCGCGACTATGTGGCGCTGCTGGATCTGCGCAAGATGGGGCGGCCGACGACGGTGTTCGTGGAAATCACCCTGCAGGGCCAGGCCGACGAGGTGCTGGAAGCCTTCGAGCGCGAAGTGGCGCGCGTGCCGGACGTGTTGGAATGTCACCTGATGGCGGGCACGGCCGACTATCTGCTGAAGGTCGTGGCCGAGGATACCGAGGATTTCGCCCGAATCCACCGCCAGCATCTGGCCCGCCTGCCCGGCGTGGCGCAGATGCAGTCGTCCTTTGCGTTGCGCACCGTGTTCAAGACCACTGCAATCCCGGTCTGAGCCGGGACCGGCCACGCAACACCGAAGGCTGGCAACCTTATATTAACCTATTTCCCTGCCAGATGGGGGCCGTCCCGATGCCTATTGCCAGCGAGGCGAGATTGTCCGGCCCCGCGCCATGAACAAATCGGCAAAGGTTGAGGCTCCCTGCGAACCGTCGCAGATGGAGCGGTTTTTCCATGCCGCAGTGGAAATGTTCTTCGTGGCCGATCGCCGGGGCGCCCTGCTGGAGGTCAACCCCGCATGGCAGCGAACCCTGGGGCACGAGGCCGAGGCGCTGCTGGGCCGGGGATGGCGCGCACATATTCACCGCGATGACATAGGGATCGTGGCCGCCGCCCTGCGCGCGCTGGGCCGTGGAGAGCGTGTGGACGACTTTGCCGTCCGGTTCCGCAACGCCGCCGGAAATTGGCGCTGGCTGGAATGGACGCCCGCGCCCCCGATCCCCGGCGGTGGGATCCACGCCACGTTGCGCGACGTGACCGACCGCGGGGTCGAGCGTGCGCGGCAGGACGAGTTGGAGGAATGTTCGGGAATCGGGGTCTGGGAGATCGACCCGGTGCGGGACACGGTGGTCTGGTCGCCGATGGTTCATGCCGTGTTCGGCACCGACCCTGACACTCACCGCCCGCGCCTGGCCGACATGATCGCGCCCTTTCCGACCGCGGCGCAGGCGCAGCTTGGCCCCGCGATGGCCCGTCTGCTGACAGAGGGGGTGGGCTTTCGCCTGGAACTGCCGCTTATCATGCCGGGTGGCGCACGCCGGGTGCGGATCAGCGCCGGGGCCGAGATGCGCGGCCCCAACCCCGCACGCACCTACGGCACAATTGAGGATGTGACACGCGAATACGACGCCTGGCACGAGACCTACAGGCTGGGCAACATCGCCCTGCGCACCACGAACATGCAGGTGGTGGTGACCGATGCGATGCGCCAGACCACGTGGGTCAACCCGGCGTTCGAGCAGTTCACCGGCTATTCGATGGCGGATTGCAAGGGAAAGAACCCCGGCCATCTGCTGCAATCCGATGCGACCGACCCCGACACCATCGCGCGGCTGCGAGAGGCGCTGGACGCGGGGCGGTCCGTGCGCGTGGAGATCCAGAACCGGACGAAATCAGGCGCGCATTACTGGCTCGACCTCGACATCCAGCCGATCCGCGACTCGCGCGGCACGCTGACCGGCTTCATCTCGATCCAGAACGACATCACCGACCGAAAGGCGCTGGAGGGCGCGCTGCGGGCCGAGCGCAACAAGATGCGCGCCACCCTTCAGGCGATGCCCGACCTGGTGATGGAGGTGAATTCCGACGGCTACTTCACCGGCTTTCATTCCAGCGGCGTGACGGAAGTGCCGATCCCGCCGGATCTGTTCCTGGGCCGGACGCCCGAGGATGCCTTTGGTGCAGAGGTGGCCGAGGTGTTTCGCAAGGCGATGGCCGAGACGCGGCGCACCGGGCGGGCAGACGGGCACGAGTTCCGCACCGAAACGCCCGAGGGCGAACGCTGGTTCGAACTGTCCACCTCTCGCCGGCCAGCGGAAAGCCCGAACGCCAAGCCGGGCTATGTGGTCGTGCTACGCGATGTGACGCGGCGGGTGCGTCAGCAGGCATCGATCGTGCGGACGACCGAACTGTTCAAGGGCCTGTTCGACAACTCTCCCATCGCCATCGCGCTCAGCGATTTCGAGAGCGGCGCGTTTCTGGACGTCAACCGCGCCTGCGAGGATATCACAGGCTTCAGCCGCGCCGAGATGCTGGACACCGATGCGGTCACGCTGGGAAGCAGCCAGGGCTGGGCCGATGCGCGCAGCGTGGGCAACCTTCAATTGCTGCGCGAGGGGCGTTACGGCCCCGAGGACGTGGAATGTCGGCGCCGCGATGGCACGGTCTATACCGCCCAGGTGCGCGCGCTGCTGCTGGACGATGCGGATGGCCGGCGCCGGGTCTGGACCTTCATCGAAGACATCAGCGCCCGCCGCCGTCAGGAAGAGGAGCGTGAACGGCTGACGCGCGAAGCCTCGGAAGCGCGCCGCCGGCTGGAGGATGCGCTGTCGGTTCTGCCTGACGGCTTTGCCTATTACGATGCCGACGACCGGCTGGTGATGTGCAACGACCGCTACCGCGAATTCTATCCGCTGTCGGCCGAGGCGATGGTGCCGGGCGCGAAGTTCGAGGATATCCTGCGCGTGGGGCTGCGGCGGGGGCAGCACCTGCCCGCCATCGGGCGCGAGGAGGAATGGCTGGCCGAGCGGCTGGCGGCCCGCGCGTTGCCGATCAGCGATCTGGAGCAGAAGCTGTTCGACGGGCGCTGGCTGCGGGTGATCGAGCGGCGCACGCCCGAGGGCGGGCGCGTGGGCATGCGCATCGACGTCACAGCCCTTAAACAGGCAGAGGCGCGGCTGGCCAATATCATCGAAGGCTCACGCGTCGGCATCTGGGAATGGTCCTCGGTCACGAATGCCAGCGAATCCAACGAGCAGTGGGCGCAGATGCTGGGCTACGATCTGGCCGACGTCTCGCCGATGAGCGCAGCGGACTGGCGCCGGATCGTTCATCCCGACGATCTGGACAGTATCGACGCGATCATGGAGCCGGTCCATGCCCGGCGCGCCGACCGCGTTGCCTATGAATACCGGATGCGCCACCGGGCCGGGCACTGGGTCTGGGTGCTGACGCGCGCCCGCGCCCGCTGGCACGCAGACGGGTCGCTGACCGTGGCGGGCGTGAACATCGACATCACCGAGCGCAAGCGGCTGGAGGCGGCGCTGCAATCCGAGCGCGACTATCTGGCGCGGCTGATGGAAACCAGCATCTCTGGCATCGCCGCGGTGGATGCCGAGCGTCGCGTAATCTTCGCCAACCGCGAGGCCGAGGCGATTCTGGGGCTGGAGCGTCTTCCGGGGGCGGATGCGGGTTATGCGGCGCCCGACTGGCGGATCGAGGCGCTGGACGGCAGCCCGATCGACGCGGACGACCTGCCCTCGGGCCGCGTGCAGATGACCGGCGAGGTGGTGCGCGACTATCGCTACGCGATCATCTGGCCCGATGGCCGCCGCAAGGCGCTGTCGGTCAATGCCGCGCCCATCGACCAGCCGGGTCTGGGCGCGCGCGTCGTCTGCTCGATCACCGACATCACCGAACGGCTGGACACAGAGGCCGCACTGCGCGATGCCGCCGAACGCGCCGAGGTGGCGAGCCGCACCAAGTCGCAGTTCCTGGCGAACATGAGCCACGAGATCCGCACGCCGCTGAACGGCGTTCTGGGCATGGCCGAGATCCTGCACGACGTCGTGGAAAACCCCGAACAGCGCGAGATGATCGAGACGATCCGCGAATCCGGCGAGACGCTGCTGGGCGTGCTGAACGACATCCTGGACCTGTCGAAGATCGAGGCGGGCAAGCTGACGCTGGAAACGACCCTGTTCCGGCCCACAGATCTGGTTGCCAAGATCGAGACGATGCACAGCCTGATGGCGCGCGAAAAGGGGCTGGACCTTTGCGTCTATACCAATTCCGCGGCCCATCGCCGCCGGCTGGGCGATCCGCACCGCCTGATGCAGGTACTGCACAACCTGGTGGGCAATGCGGTGAAGTTCACCGATTCGGGTAGCGTGCGGCTGACGCTCCGCGCCGAGGCGGACGAGCGGCTGCTGATCGAGGTCACGGACACCGGCATCGGCATGAGCGCCGAGCAGGTGAAGCGCATCTTCAACGATTTCGAGCAGGCCGACGGCAGCATGACCCGGCGCTACGGGGGCACCGGGCTTGGCATGTCCATCGCTCGCCGGTTGGTCGCCATGATGAACGGCACGATCCGGGTGGACAGCGAACCGGGCCGGGGCACCACGGTCGTCGTCTCGCTGCCGGTCCCGCAGGCTGAGGATGCCGCGGAAGAGGAGGAGGTGCCGGAGGGTGTCGAGGCGACACTCGATGGCCTGCACATCCTTGCGGCCGAGGACAGCGCGGCCAACCGGCGCATCCTGCACACCTTTCTCGAATCGGCGGGGGCGACCGTGACGCTGGTCGAGGATGGCGCCGAGGCGCTGGCCGCGTGGGAGAGCGGTCGCTACGACCTCGTGCTGCTGGATATCTCCATGCCGGTGATGGATGGCGTCACCGCGCTGCACGCGCTGCGCGCCCGCGCCGAGGAGGACGGCGTCGTGTTGCCGCCGGTCATCGCCATCACCGCCAATGCGATGACGCATCAGATCGAACAGTATCGCGCCGCCGGCTTCTGCGGCCACGTCGCCAAGCCCTTTGGCCGGCGCGCCCTGCTGGAGGCACTTGGCCGGACGCTTGCGTCGCGCTGACCCCGCCGGATTAACCTGCCGTTAATGTGAGGATGATTGCATGGTTCTGTCTTGGTGCATGGGGCGTGTGATGCTGGTCTGGATCATGATGGTTGCGGTTGCCTCGGGCGCGCTTGCGGTCGCTAGCGCAGTGATGATCGGGCTGCCCCTGTGGGCGGTGCTTCTGGGCTATCCTCTGGTCGGCACGCTGGGTGGGCTGCTGGCCGGTATGGCGCTGCTCGTCTGCCGGAGCCGGAACGATGCGATTGGCGAGCCTCTGCGCCACTGAAGGCACGCCGGCAACGACTTCTCACGACATTTGCACATTTTAGCGCAACCAATCGCGCGCAGATGCGTTATGGGAAGTCCTTGTTGTCCTTAGCCTTTACGAATCTGCTGCCCCATGACATATCTTCCGCCGCTCCGACCCGGGATCCCGAATAACTGCCGCGACCAGGAAACTGCCGATCACGGTTGGATTGTCGCGCATCTGATCGGCCTGATCGGCTATTGCGAGACCGAGGGTCTGGCAGAAGTTGAACAGGCCCTGATCGAGGCAACCGAACGGCTGGCGCCCATCCTGAACGGCCATCGGCTGGCGCGGCTGCGCGCAGAACAGGCACGGCCGATACAGGCCGCGGCGAGCGATATCGCCGCAACGATTCTTCAACTGCCCCCCGCCACGGGCATGGAGCATCGGCATGCGCCGACATGACCGTCACGCCCGCATCAACCGGCAGCTCGCCACAATCGATGGCGCACTGAGGCGCTGTCCCATCGTGGCCGAGGCCCGGAGCCTCGCCGTGAAACAGCCCGCCTCAGGCGGGCGCAAGTGATGTCGCCCGGAACGAGCAATACGCCCGCCGGGCGAGAGGTCGTTCTGCTCGTCGAGGATAACGAGGCGGTGCGGCAGGTCGCCGTCCTGCTGCTGGACCTGCTTGGCTATACGACCGTGGAGTTCGCCGCCGCCGCCCCGGCGCGCGAGTATCTCGCCGCCGATGGCGAGGCGGTGGTGCTGTTCACCGACATCCGCATGCCCGACGGGATGAGCGGCGTCGACCTTGCGCTCGAAGCGCGGCGGCTTCGGCCCGATCTGCCGATCCTGCTGACCACCGGCAACATCTCCGATGTTCCAGCCAGCGCCCTGCGCCGCCTGCCGGGGACCGAGGTGCTGTTGAAGCCCTACGGCCGCAACCGGTTGCAGCGAATGCTGACCGCTGCGATTGCGCGCGGGGCGGCTCAGTAGGTCGCGCGCCCCCCCGACAGATCAAACACAGCCCCGGTGGAAAAGCTGCATTCCTCGGACGCCAGCCAGCAGATCATCGCTGCCGCTTCCTCGACCTGCAGGAAGCGTCCGCGCGGGATCTTCGACAGCATGAAGTCGATATGCTTCTGGCTCATCTGGTCAAAGATACGCGTGCGTGCGGCGGCCGGCGTCACGCAGTTCACCGCGATGTCGTGGCCCGCCAGTTCTTTGCCCATGGACTTGGTTAGTGCGATCACCCCGGCCTTGGACGCGGAATAGGCGCTGGCGTTCGGATTGCCCTCCTTGCCCGCGATCGAGGCGATGGCGACGACGCGCCCGTAACCCTGATCGATCATTCGCGGCGCGGCGGTGCGCAGGCAATGGAACGTCCCGGTCAGGTTGATCGCCATGATCCGGGTCCATTCGTCCACCGGATACTCCCACGTCGGCGCGTTCATCCCGGCGATCCCGGCCGAGGTGACGAGGATATCCACCCTCGGCAGCGCAGCGAACGCGGACTCGACCGAGGCCAGTTCGGTCACATCGACCCGGTGCATCACCGCGCCGCGCTCGGCCGCCTGCGCATAGGCCGCCTCTGGCCCGGGGGCGAGGTCGAAGATATGCACCGCGTGGCCCTCGTCCAGCAGGCGGGCGACGGTGGCAAGGCCGATGCCCTGCGCCCCCCCGGTGACGACGGCATGGCGTTGGATCGGGTCGGTCATGGTCTGCTCCTGGATCTCAGAACTCGAAGGGATCGGTGGTGACGCGGCGGCCCAGCGCAAAGGCATCAGCCACATGGATCATCGGCGTCAGGTCAACCTCGCGACCGCCGCGCGCGACCAGTTCGGCCATCCGGGCGTAAAGCGCGGGGTATTCGCGGTCCGGCCCCTCGGCGACGGTGCGTCCGTTGATCACCAGTCGCGCGCCACCGTCATGCAGGCGCAGTGTGTCCGCGTCGGTCTCCACCTCGATATCCCAGGTCTGCGGGCCTTCCTGCCGCCAGTCGAACACCGCGCTGACATTGTCCGAAAACGTCAGGTCGGCGGCGATGGGCGTGTCGCGGTTGGCGGGCACATGCAGCGTGGCGGCGGTCAGGTGCACCGGCCGGGGCAGGATCGCGGTCAGGATCGACAGCGCGTTGATGCCTGGATCGAACACACCCATGCCGCCGGGTTCAAAGACCCAGTCCTGACCGGGGTGCCAGCGCCGCACGTCCTCTTTCCAGATCACCCGCGCTGCGCGGATCTTGCGCCGCGCCAGCCAGGCCCGCGCCGGTGCAACGCCATGGGCCATCCGGCTGTGCCATGTGGCATAGATCACCCGGCCCCGCGCCGCGGCCAGATCGGTCAGCGCCTGCACCTCGGCCAGGGTCTGGCCGGGGGGCTTTTCCAGCATCACATGGCGCCCCGCCTCCAGCGCCCGGCGGGCATAGGCAAAGCGCGGCTGCGGCGGCAGGCAAAGCGAGACGACGGAGATATCGGGGCGGTCGGTCAGGAAGCGGTCGAAATCGTCGAACGCCTCCACACCCTCGATCCGGCCGGACCGGCTGACCGTCGCCGCCAGTTCCCAGTCCGGGCTGGCCGCGATGGCCGGCACATGCTGGTCGCGGGCGATCTTGCCGATCCCCACCAGCGCGATCCGCGTGGCCATGACTTCCCCCCCTGCTCGCCGTCGGTATTGGTAGGGGATCACGTCGGGCGCGCCAACCGGATATTTCCGGTGCGGGGCAAGCGGATGCGCACCAACGTATGCACGTGATATGCACGCGATGTGCATGTGAATCATACGTTGGATTCGGCCCTTTCGCGCTGCAGCTGAACCGGGATCGTTCGCGCCAGACGCAGCACGTGTGCCATGAAGGGCTTGGTCGTATCCTCGGCCCGCGTCGCGGCGTAAAGCCTTTTGGTCAAACCCTTTTCCGTCACCGGCCGGGTCACGTAGTCGGAATGGTAGCGCACCTCTCGCACCACCCAGTCGGGCAGCACCGCCACGCCCCGGTTCGACGCCACCAGCATCAGGATCACCGCCGTCAACTCCACCTGCCGCAACCCCCGCGGCTCCACCTTCGCGGGGGTCAGAAGCTCGGTGAACACGTCCAGCCGGGCGCGGTCGACGGGATAGGTGATCAGCAGTTGGTCGCGGAAATCTTCTGCAACAACAAAGGGTTTGGCGGCCAGCGGATGCTGCGCCGAGGCGACGAAGACGGGTTCGTAGTCGAACAGTGGCGTGAAATCGACGCCCGCCAGATCCTCGGGATCCGACGACACGACAAGGTCCACCTCCTCGCGCAGTAGTGCCGGCAGCGCCCCGAAAGCCAGCCCCGGGCGGATGTCCACATCCACATCGGGCCAGGCATGGCGGAACTTCTCCAGCACCGGGAACAGCCACTCGAAACAGGCATGGCATTCGATGGCGATATGCAGCCGCCCCGACTTGCCCGAGATCATCGCGCGGAACTCCTCCTCCAGCGCCTCGACCTCCGGCAGTACCCGCTCAGCCAGCCTCAGCAGCCGCATCCCCGCCGCCGAAAGCCGCAAGGGTTTGGAGCGCCTGACGAAAAGCTCCACCCCCGCCTGGTCCTCCAGCCCCTTCACCTGATGGGAAAGCGCCGATTGGGTCATGTTCAGCTGATCGGCGGCGCGGGCCAGCCCCCCGGCCCCATGGATCGCGCGGATCGTGCGCAGATGGCGAAACTCCAGATGCATCCCTGCATGAACCTCATATTGATCTTGAGGATTATGAATTTGTCTCACATCGCCTGCAATGCGAAAATGGTGCGTCAACAGCAGGTGCCGCAATGTCGAATCCCTCCGTCTCGTTCGAGTTCTTCCCGCCCAAATCGCTCGAAGCGAGCTTCAGGCTGTGGGAGACGGTGCAGGTTCTGGCCCCGCTGAAGCCATCCTTCGTGTCGGTCACCTACGGTGCCGGCGGCACGACGCGGCAACTGACGCACGAGGCGGTGACGACCATCGGCAAGAATTACGGGTTGAACGTTGCTGCGCACCTGACCTGCGTCGATGCCACCCGGGCCGAGACGCTGGAGATCGCGGAAAGCTACGCCGCCGCGGGTGTGACCGAAATCGTGGCCCTGCGCGGCGATGCGCCCAAGGGGCAGGCGCGGTTCACACCGCATCCCGACGGTTTTGCCAGTTCTATTGACCTGATCGAGGCGCTGGCCGCCACCGGCAAGTTCACCCTGCGCGTCGGCGCCTATCCCGATCCGCACCCCGAGGCGATCGGGCCGCAGGCCGACATCGCCTTCCTGAAGCGCAAGATCGAGGCCGGCGCCCATTCCGCGATCACCCAGTTCTTCTTTGAACCTGAAACCTTCCTGCGTTTCCGCGACGCCTGTGCGGCGGCGGGCATCACCGCGCCGATCCTGCCCGGCATCCTGCCGATCGAGAACTGGGACGGTGTGCGCAAGTTTGCCGCGAACTGCGGCGCGGCGATCCCGCAGTGGCTCGATGATGCCTTTGCCACCGCCAAGCGCGACGGACGCGAGGATCTGCTGGCGACGGCGATCTGCACCGAGCTGTGCGACACGCTGATCGGAGAGGGCGTGGATCATCTGCATTTCTACACGCTGAACCGCCCGCAACTTACCCGCGACGTCTGCTTCGCGCTGGGTATCCTGCCCGAAGTCAGCCTGGAGAAAGTCGCCTGAACGGCTGACCGGCCACGCCACGCCCGCCTTGCGCCCGGCGGCCCGGCTCTCTATATTGATGGACGAGAGGTTGGCGCGGGCGAGCGCCTCGCCAACCCGGTCAGGTCCGGAAGGAAGCAGCCGTAACGAGCCCCGCTTGGGTCGTTGTCCAGCCTCTCACCTAATCCCGCACCTTTCCCTCCGTCGCCCATGCGAGTTGTGCATCGGTCTCGACCGCGCAGGGGCGAACTTCTCGCAGACGCAGCAACGCGGCGTCGGGCGCTTCGCCAAGTTCGACCATCAGGCGCAGGACGGCCATGCCCGACCGGCCGCAGCCGCCATGACAGTGGGCCAGCACGCCGCCCCCCCGCGCCAACGCATCCCGTGCCGCCCGCGATGCGGCAGGCCAGCGCGCGGCTGTCGCCGCCGGGGGCGCGTTGAAATCGGGGATCGGCAAATGGTGCCAGCCGATGCCAGCGCGCGCCAGATCGCCGGGCAAGGCACCCGCGCCTGCGCGGTCAAGTTCCGCCCCCTCGGTCATTGTCAGCACAAGCGACGGAGACCAGGCCAACAGCGCGGCCAGATCGCCAGCGTAGTCGCCTCCGCGCCCCGGCAGCGGGCAAATTCCCAGCCGCCCGGCCCAAATCTGCACGTCCGCAATCTTGAACTCGGCCATTCGCCCCGGCGGTTCCCGCGATCGCGGGGTGGACCCGCAGCATGCGGTGCAGTGTGCCAGCAATCGTTCGGGAAGGCTAGGCTCCGCGCTTAGCAGACGAGACGGAACCGACGCGCAGGTCCGAGCGATCCTGCGCGACTCACCGCTGCAGTAAGGGTGCGCTAGCCGGCATGAAATGGTTTACCTGCAACCGCTGATAGAAGCGACACATGGGCCTTGCCGACGTAGGTTGCAAAATACGCAACTAACTACAATCTGGCGAAAAATTGATAGACGACGACCCTTCGCTCACGCATCGACGACCCTTCGCTCACGCATCATAAAAATCGCGTGAGGCGGCGTGGGCCGCGGCGCTTCCTTTATTTCAAGATGGAGAGGGTAGATGTTCGGAAGTTACCTCAGAAAAACAGCGCTCGCGGCCTTGGCCGTGACGGCGATGCTCGGCTTCGTGGCAAAGGCCGATGCGACCACGGTGAACGTCCAGTTGGCGATGGGCGTCGACGTGTCCGGAAGTGTCGATGCTACCGAGTATGCGCTTCAGATGGGGGGCTACGTGGCAGCCTTCAACAGCTTGGCGGTGCAGAATGCCATTGCCAATTCGCCGGACGGGGTCGCGGTGATGCTGTACCAGTGGTCGGGCAATGGACAGCAGGCGGTCAGCGTCGTCTGGACGCATCTGAAGACGGCGGCGGACTCGATCGCATTCGCGGCAGACATCCAGGCCGCGACGGCCACTCGCTTCTACAGCGGACTGACCGGGATCGCGCAGGCGATCACCTTTGGTGCTACCGAGATCGCGAACAACGGCTTCGACAGCGCCCGGAAGGTCATCGACATCTCCGGCGATGGCACCGAGAACGTGAACTCGCTTGCCCAGTTGCAAGCTGCGCGCGATGCGGCGGTGACTGCGGGCATCAGCATCAACGGGCTGGCGATCCTGAACGACGTCGCGACGCTCGATACCTATTATGCAAACAACGTGATCGGCGGCGACAAGTCTTTCGTTCTGTCAGTCGCTGCTTTCGAGGACTTCGCGCAGGCTGTGACTCGCAAGATCGTGTTCGAGATCACGGGCACGGACCCGAACGCTTCGCCGATCCCGCTGCCGGCCGCCGGCTGGCTGCTGCTGACCGCGCTGGGCGGTCTCGGCCTTTACGGCCGTCGTCGGGCCCTCGCTGCCTGAGACTACCGTTGCACGAAAATCCGGGCGCGGTGGCGATCCCACCGCGCCCTTTGCTTTGCAGCCTTGTCCCGCGTCCGATGCGCCGGTAGGTTTTGATCCTGACGCCAGCATCGACCGGACCCCATGACCGACGCCCAGGCCCCCGCGGCCGCCTATCAGGTTCTCGCCCGGAAATACCGGCCCCAGACCTTTGCCGACCTGATCGGGCAAGAGGCGATGGTGCGGACGCTTAAGAACGCCTTTGCCGCCGACCGGATCGCCCATGCCTTCATCCTGACCGGCGTGCGCGGGGTGGGCAAGACGACGACCGCGCGGATCGTCGCCAAGGGGCTGAACTGCATCGGCCGCGACGGCACCGGCGGCCCGACGACCGCCCCTTGCGGCGTCTGCGAGCCCTGCCGCGCGATTGCCGAGGGGCGGCATGTGGACGTGCTGGAAATGGACGCCGCCAGCCGCACTGGCGTGGGCGACATCCGCGAGATCATCGACAGCGTGCATTACCGGGCGGCCAGCGCGCGCTACAAGATCTACATCATCGACGAAGTGCACATGCTGTCTACCAACGCCTTCAACGCGCTGTTGAAGACGCTGGAGGAACCGCCCGCCCATGTGAAGTTCCTGTTCGCCACGACAGAGATCCGCAAGGTGCCGGTCACAGTCCTCAGTCGCTGCCAGCGCTTCGACCTGCGCCGGATCGAACCCGAGGTGATGATCGCCCATCTGACCGGCATCGCGGAAAAGGAGGGCGCGCAGATCGGCCCCGACGCGCTGGCGCTGATCGCGCGCGCGGCCGAAGGGTCGGTGCGGGATGCCATGAGCCTGATGGATCAGGCGATTGCCCACGGCGCGGGCGAGACGACGCCCGATCAGGTGCGCGCGATGCTGGGGCTGGCTGACCGGGGCCGGGTGCTGGACCTGTTCGATCTGGTGATGAAGGGCGACGCAGCGGGCGCGCTGGCAGAACTGTCGGCCCAGTATGCCGATGGCGCCGACCCGATGGCGGCGCTGCGCGATCTGGCCGAGGTGACGCACTGGATCAGCGTCATCAAGATCACGGCCGACGCGGCGGAAGACCCCACCATCGGCCCCGACGAACGCAGCCGTGGGCTGGAAATGGCGGCGGCCCTGCCGATGCGGGCGCTGACCCGGATGTGGCAGATGCTGCTGAGGGCGCTGGAAGAGGTGGCGCAGGCGCCGAATGCGATGATGGCGGCGGAAATGGCGATCATCAGGCTGACCCACGTCGCCGACCTGCCCGCGCCCGAGGATCTGGTGCGCCGGCTGCAAACCGCCCCCCCGCCCGCGCCGACCGGACCCGCCCCGCGTGGCGCGGGTGGGGAGACACCCGGCCCGCGCTCCTCGGCCGTCGCGCCGGTCCGCTCTGGCGGCGCGCAGCCGGCTGCGGCGACCGCGCCGATCGCGCAGGCCAGTTTCGACGCCGTCGTGGCCCTGATCCGCGAGAACCGCGACATGGCCTTGCTGGTCGAGGTGGAAAGCCACCTGCGGCTGGCGCGCTATGCGCCTGGGCGGATCGAGTTCGAGCCGACCGCCGACGCCCCCCGCGATCTGGCCGCGCGGCTGGCGCAGCGGTTGCAGGCCTGGACCGGGCAGAGATGGGCCGTGACCGTGGTGTCCGAGGGCGGCGGTGCGACGATTGCCGAGCAGCGGAAGGCCGAGAAACTGGCCGCCGAGGACGAGGTGCGCAGCCATCCGCTGGTCGCCGCCGTGCTGGCGACCTTTCCCGATGCCAGGATCACCGATATCCGCACCCCCGAGACCGCCCCGGTCGCGGCCGCCGCCGAAACGGCGCTGGCCGAGGTGGAGGATGAATGGGACCCGTTTGAACAGGACTGAAAGGACGAAACCGCGATGCTGAAGGGACTAGGCGGCCTTGGCGACATGGCCAAGATGATGAAGCAGGCGCAGGACATGCAGGTGAAGCTTGCCGAGTTGCAGGAGGAACTGGGCCGGATCACCGTGGTGGGCGAGTCCGGCGCCGGGCTGGTACGCGCAACCGCCACCGCCAAGGGTGAGTTGACCGCGCTGGAGATCGATCCGTCGATCTTCAATCCGCAGGAAAAGGAAGTGGTGGAGGATCTGATCCTTGCCGCGATCAAGGATGCGCAGGCCCGCGCGGCCGAACGCCACCAGCAGGAGATGGGCAAGCTGACCGAGGGGCTGGGTCTGCCGCCCGGCATGAAGTTGCCATTCTGAGCCCGCGATGGCCGAGACCCCGCGCGAGATCGAGGCGCTGATCGAGCTGATGGCGCGGCTGCCGGGTCTGGGGCCGCGCTCGGCCCGGCGCGCGGTTTTGCATCTGCTGCGCAGGCGCGGTCAGGTCATGGCTCCGTTGGCCACGGCAATGGCGGGGGTAGCAGCCGGGGCGCGGGACTGCCTGAACTGCGGCAACATCTCTACCGCCGATATCTGCCCGATCTGCGCCGACGACACGCGCGGCAATGGCGAGGTCTGCGTGGTCGAGGATATCGCCGACCTGTGGGCGATGGAGCGGACGGGGATGTTCAAGGGCCGCTATCACGTTCTGGGCGGCACGCTGTCGGCGCTGGACGCGGTGGGTCCAGAGGATCTGGGTATCCCGCGGCTGATCGCCCGCATCCCGGCCGAGGGGCTGCGCGAGGTGATCCTGGCGCTGGGGGCCACGGTCGATGGCCAGACGACCGCCCATTACATCGCCGAGGCGCTGGAGGGCACAGGCGTCGCCGTCACCACGCTCGCGCAGGGCGTGCCGATGGGGGGCGAACTGGACTATCTCGACGATGGCACGATTGGCGCCGCGCTCAGGGCGCGGCGCGCGTTCTGACTCTCAACGCTTGTCGTCTTCCTCGTCCTCGTCATCTTCATCCGTTTCGGGCAGGTTGAAGAAGCTGTCGGCGTCGGAATAGTCGGCCGGATCGGGCTGCTTCTCTTCGGGCTTGTCCGAGAGGGTGAAGTTCTCCAGCCCGGCGATGGAGGTGGGCATCTTCGGCTCGGCCGGCATGGCCAGCGACTGCTCGGTGCTGACCAGCTTGCGACGTTCATCGTCTGTCATCACCTCGCCCTCGGCGGCCTTCTTCTTGGCGGCCTGCTGGACGGCGGCGTCCAGTTCCGACTGCCGGCAGAGGCCAAGCGCCACCGGGTCGATGGGCTGGATGTTGCCGATGTTCCAGTGCGTGCGGGTGCGGATCGACTGGATCGTGGGCTTGGTGGTGCCGACCAGCTTGCCGATCTGGCCGTCGGTCAGTTCGGGGTGGAACTTCACCAGCCACAGGATCGCGGCGGGGCGGTCCTGACGTTTGGACAGCGGCGTGTAGCGCGGGCCGCGGCGTTTTTCCTCGCCCACGGCCGAGGGGTTGTATTTCAGCTTCATCCGATAGGCGGGATCGGCCTGCGCGCGGTCGATCTCGATCGGGTCGAGCTGGTTGTTGGCGATCGGGTCGAAGCCCTTCACGCCCTGCGCCACGTCGCCGTCTGCGATGCCCTGCACCTCCAGCTCGTGCAGGCCGCAGAAATCTGCGATCTGCTGGAAGCTGAGCGTGGTGTTGTCCACCAGCCAGACGGCGGTGGCCTTGGCCATCAGCGGTTTCGACATCGGATCACTCCTTCGCAGGGCGCGTGGTGCGCGCATATCGGTCTTGGGCCGGGAAAACGGCGGTGCCCGGGGGCGACATTCCACGTTTTCGGGAAACTCGGGCTGTCATATAACCGCCGCACCGGAGAGAGGGAAGAGAAAATGCGCGTGGTGCTGGTGCTGTGGCTGGTTCTGCTGGCCGGGGCGGCGCGGGGTGAGCGGGCGGGGGCGTTCGACTATTACCTGCTGGCGCTGAGCTGGGCGCCGAACTGGTGCGTGGCCGAGGGGGATGCGCGGCGGGACGGGCGGTGCGCGGATGGTGCGGGCTGGGGCTGGGGGCTGCACGGGCTGTGGCCGCAGCATGAACGGGGCTGGCCGGAGTTCTGCCAGACCCCCCACCGGCCCGCGACGCGGGCCGAGACGGGGGCGATGGGGGAGGTGATGGGGTCGAGCGGGCTGGCGTGGCATCAGTGGCGCAAGCACGGCTCATGCTCTGGGCTGTCGGCGGCGGCGTATTTCGATGCTTCACGCCGGGCGTTCGAGGGGGTGAACCTGCCGGAGGTCTTCGGGCAGATCGACCGGCGGTTGCGGGTGCCGGCGTCGGTGGTGGAGGAGGCGTTTCTGGAGGCCAATCCGGGGCTGACCGGGGAGATGCTGACGGTGACCTGCCGGGGGGGTGCCATTCAGGAGGTTCGGATCTGCCTGACCCGCGATCTGGAGCCGCGGGCCTGTGGGCGGGACGTGGCGCGGGGGTGCAGGCTGGATCGGGCGGTGATCGAGCCGGTCCGGTGATTTCGGGGTTGGGCACGGTATTTCGGGGGTTGGGCAAGTTGCCCAAAAAATCAAGTTATTGATAAATAACGATATTCGTTTTTCTGTTAACTTGCCCTTAACCTGCCCAGGGGCTTGGGCACGCGCGGCGGGGTCTGGTTTTGGGGGATTCTGGCGGGCCGAGTGGTGCCCCCGTGGGCCGGGCGGCAAGCGCCCTGCCCGGCCCTTGGCATCGGCTGCAAGCGCCTTTGACACCGCATCCGAAGCGATCCGCCGGATACGGCCGACGCCCGGCGAAGCCCCTGCCGACCACACCGCTGAGGAACCGGGCCTGCCGTGCGCGGGCGGGCAGGAACGGCGCGCACGCCACCGCCAGATCGGCGGGTTGCGGGAGCGGACGCGGTGGCCGAGCGGCGATGCGGGGCTGATTGCGCCGCTTCCGGCGGCAGGGCGCCGTCAGATTCACCCTTTTCATTCCCTGCTGCCCGCGTATAGTCCCGGCCCATGGCACGGACCGCACATATCGCAGCATCCCTGGGGGCAACCGCCCCCCTCGGCCGCCGTGGCCTGCTTCTCCTTAGCCGCCTCTGAGCGTGCCCGCGGGCGCGACCGCTCAGAGGTGACAAGCGCCCTGCACGACAGGCCCTAAGGAAACCAGAGAGACACCATGACCAGCACAGCCAAGCAAGATCGCGTCCTGATCTTCGACACAACCCTGCGCGACGGCGAGCAAAGCCCCGGCGCCACCATGACCCATGACGAGAAGCTGGAGATCGCCCAGATGCTCGACGAGATGGGCGTGGACATCATCGAGGCGGGCTTTCCCATCGCCAGCGACGGCGATTTCGAGGCGGTATCGGAAATCGCCCGGCAGACGAGGAACGCGGTGATCTGCGGCCTCGCCCGCGCCAACTTCAAGGACATCGACCGCTGCTGGGAGGCGGTGAAGCACGCGAAACGCCCCCGCATCCACACCTTCATCGGCACCTCGCCCCTGCACCGCGCGATTCCGAATCTGGACATGGACCAGATGGCGGAACGCATCCACGAGACGGTGACCCACGCCCGGAACCTGTGCGACAACGTCCAGTGGTCGCCGATGGACGCCACGCGGACGGAACACGACTATCTGTGCCGGGTGGTGGAAATCGCCATCAAGGCCGGTGCGACGACGATCAACATTCCCGACACGGTGGGCTATACTGCGCCGCGCGAAAGCGCCGACCTGATCCGCATGCTGCTGGAGCGCGTGCCGGGGGCCGACGAGGTGATCTTCGCCACCCATTGTCACAACGACCTTGGCATGGCGACCGCGAATTCGCTGGCCGCGGTCGAGGCCGGGGCGCGGCAGGTGGAATGCACGATCAACGGTCTGGGCGAACGCGCCGGCAATACCGCGCTGGAAGAGGTGGTGATGGCGCTGAAGGTGCGCAACGACATCATGCCCTGGCACACCGGCATCGACACCACCAAGATCATCAACATCAGCCGCAAGGTGGCGGCGGTGTCCGGCTTTGCGGTGCAGTTCAACAAGGCCATCGTCGGCAAGAACGCCTTTGCGCATGAAAGCGGCATCCATCAGGACGGGATGCTGAAGAACGCCGAGACCTTCGAGATCATGCGCCCCGCCGATATCGGCCTGTCGGAAACCAGCCTTGTGATGGGCAAACATTCCGGCCGCGCCGCGCTGCGCGCGAAGCTGCGCGATCTGGGGTTCGAACTGGCCGACAACCAGCTTGCGGATATCTTCGTGCGCTTCAAGACGCTGGCCGACCGCAAGAAGGAGGTCTATGACGACGACCTGATCGCGCTGATGGCCGACCAGACCACCAGCGAGGAACACGACCTGCTGCAACTGAAGCGGCTGCGCGTCGTCTGCGGCACCGAGGGCCAGTCGGCGGAACTGACCATGGTGATCGACGGCGCCGAGACATCGACCGAGGCCACGGGCGACGGCCCGGTGGATGCGACCTTCAACGCGATCAAGGCACTGTTCCCGCACAGCGCGCGGCTGCAGCTCTATCAGGTGCATGCCGTGACCGAGGGGACCGACGCGCAGGCGACCGTTTCGGTGCGGATGGAAGAGGACGGCAAGATCGTCACCGGCCAGTCGGCCGATACCGATACGGTCGTCGCCTCGGCCCGTGCCTATATCAATGCGCTGAACAAGCTTGTCCTTAGGCGACAGAAACCGGTTTCGAACTCTGCCCTGCAGTCCGCCGGCTGACACTTTTACCGCATCGGCACCGCCCCGCGCGGAAAGGTGCTGATGCGGCGGGGGCGGCCCCTTTGCGCCCCGGCGGGAACCTGCCTATAAGGGGCCGCTCCGGCGCGACCGAGTCGCGGCCGGGCCTGACACATCATGGGAAGTCTTCGGGATGGTTTTTTCGGGTCTGTTCTCGTCCGACATGGCGATCGACCTCGGGACCGCGAACACGCTGGTCTACGTCAAGGGCAGGGGCATCATCCTGAACGAGCCGTCGGTGGTGGCCTATCACGTCAAGGACGGCAAGAAGCAGGTGCTGGCCGTGGGCGAGGATGCCAAGCTGATGCTGGGCCGCACGCCCGGCAGCATCGAAGCGATCCGCCCGATGCGCGACGGGGTGATCGCCGACTTCGACGTGGCGGAAGAGATGATCAAGCATTTCATCCGCAAGGTGCATCGGCGCACGACCTTCTCGAAGCCCAAGGTCATCGTCTGCGTGCCCTATGGCGCGACCCCGGTGGAAAAGCGCGCGATCCGGCAGTCGGTTCTGTCGGCGGGCGCGCGGCGGGCCGGGCTGATCGCGGAACCCATTGCGGCGGCCATCGGCGCGGGCATGCCGATCACCGACCCCACGGGCAGCATGATCGTCGATATCGGCGGCGGCACGACCGAGGTGGCGGTGCTGAGTTTGGGCGATATCGTCTATGCCCGGTCGGTCCGCGTTGGTGGCGACCGGATGGACGAGGCGATCATCAGCTATCTGCGCCGGCAGCAGAACCTGCTGGTGGGCGAGGCGACGGCCGAGCGCATCAAGACATCGATCGGGACGGCGCGGATGCCGGACGACGGGCGCGGCGCGTCGATGCAGATCCGCGGGCGCGACCTGCTGAACGGCGTGCCGAAGGAAGTGGAGATCAGCCAGGCCCAGGTGGCCGAGGCGCTGGCGGAAACCGTGCAGCAGATGTGCGAGGCGGTGATGATGGCGCTGGAAACGACGCCGCCCGACCTGGCCGCCGATATCGTGGACCGCGGCGTGATGCTGACGGGGGGCGGTGCGCTGCTGGGCGAGTTGGACCTTGCGCTGCGCGAATCGACCGGGTTGTCGATCTCGGTCGCCGATGAAACACTGAATTGTGTGGCGCTCGGAACCGGCAAGGCGCTGGAATACGAAAAGCAACTCAGGCATGTGATAGACTACGAAAGCTGACGCGGACACAGACCCGGAGGATTCGTGGCGAGGG
>JBJHCH010000057.1:0-22091 GCA_050485905.1 Paracoccaceae bacterium
CCAGATGCGCGACCTCGTGCGCAGCAACATAATCCAGCACCGACGGTGGCGCCATCACCAGCCGCCAGGAAAACATCAGCCGTCCGTCTGCGCTGCACGATCCCCAGCGAGAGCGCGTGTCGCGCAGCGCCAGCGCCGTATAACTCTGGCCAATCGCGCTCGCATGAAGATCACACGCGGCCCGCAGGCGCTCGCGCGCCATCGCTTTCAACCAGGCCGCAACCCGCGGCCCCGCCGCGTGCCCTTGCGGTACCAAAAGGACGCCGTCGCGAACGGTGGGCACTCTCACCTGCCCGGTATCGAGCAGCAGATCGCTCCCCTCGTAGGGAATGCTCAGTCCCGGCTCCACACGCCGCGTTGCAGGCAGCGCAAGAAGCGCGTTCCGAATCCACGCCTCCTGTCCGCGCGCAAAGCTCACGGCCTCAGCGGCAGAGGCGCGCTGCGGCAAGGTCAGCGTCACTCGTCCATCCAGCCGCGATACGCGCAAAGAATAACGACGCGCCCGCGCCGAGCGCCGCAGCGAGATCTCGATCGGGGGTGTGCCGTTCAACACTGCGCGATCCATGCACTACACGCCTTATCTTGCCCCACTGCCCGGTCGACAAAAGTCTTTGACAGGGTCCAGCCCTTGTGGCAGATGGCCCCGACTCTCAACACAGCGACAGCAAGGGAAAGTCCATGCCCAATGAAGAATGGGGCGTCAAGCGGGTTTGCCCCACGACCGGAAAGCGTTTCTACGATCTCAATCGTGTCCCGGTCGTCAGCCCCTATACCGGCGAGGTCGTCGATATCGAATCCGCGCGTCGCAAGGTCGCCGGCCCGATCCCCACACGCCCGAAACCCGAGAAACAGGATGACGAGGTGGTCGAGGACATCGATTCCGACGACGACCTGCTTGTCGCCGAAGACAGCGATGACGTCGATGATGATCTGCTCGAGGATGACGAGGACGACACCGTATCGCTCGACGATCTTGCCGACGTCGGTGACGAGGATGAAGACCTCTGATCCAAGGGATTACAGCTTTTTCTCTTGCGCGGTCGGATAGGCTTGCATAAGACACGCACGCGGGTATCGGCCCGCAACGGTGGGGCCATAGCTCAGTTGGGAGAGCGCTTGAATGGCATTCAAGAGGTCAGGGGTTCGACTCCCCTTGGCTCCACCAATCAGATTTTCCGTGAGTTAGATCAGTAACTTACTGGAAAACAAACGACTTTCTGGGTCGGTGCTACAAGGAGGTGCTACAATTGAGCACTTCAAAACCCATGCCCAGACACACCGGTTTGATGCTTCGTGGCGCGACCTACTACTATCGCCGTGTCGTTCCCCAAGACCTTCGTGACACCTTCGGCCAGCGCGAGGTCCAGCGGTCCCTGAGGACCGGGGACTATGCCGAAGCCTGTAGCCGCGCCCGAGCAGTGGCGGCCGAGGTAGAGGCGAATTTCATTGCCCACCGCCAACACCTGCACATGGTCAACGGCGATAGGCTGGAGCGGCTGACCCCCGAACAGGTCAAGCGCGTGGAAGACGCCTACTACGCCCACCTCTTGGACGAAGACGAAGAGGAGCGCTTGGGCGGCTTCGATGATCTCGACGAGCCCACTCCAGAAGAGGACCTGCCGGAAACCCCCAGGCGCACCTGGGAGGAGAAGCAGGAAACCCAGGAGTTTTTTGCCGAAGTCAACCGGGAAGACATGGCACGGGGCGAGGCGGGCCAGTTCTGGCGCGGCGAGGCTGACGAAGTCCTGTATTGGTCGAACGTGGCCCTGCCCCTGGCGGCCGGGTCGGAGAGTTGGCCGCGCGTTTTCCAAGCCCTTCAGAGAGCCACGGTGCGGGCCGCTGAGTCCATCCGTCAACGGGACAGGGGTGAGGTCGCGGAGACCCCTCAGGGCCCCTCAGTGGCCCCTGTGGTGACTCCCTCGGGGTTCCCGCTGTTGTCGGTCGCAATGGCCGCATGGTTGAAGGAAAAGCTGCCCGTCTGGGGAGACAAGGCCGGGCCGGATCACGAGCACTGGGCAAGGGTGTTTGTCGCCACCACGGGCGACCGACCGATAGACAGCTACTCGAAGATCGACGGCCGCAAGTTCGAGCAACTGGTGCAGACGCTGCCAGCGAACTGGGGCAAGAAGCCAGCCCTGCGCGGCCTAGCTATCGAGAAAGCAGCCGAGAAGGCGGCAAAGCTAGACTTGCCCCCCATGTCGGTGACCAACGCCAACAAGGCCATCCGCAGGGTGCAGGCATTCTGGACCTGGGCCGCTGCGAACTACTTCGACGGTCCGGCACCCGGCCCCCTGAGGGGCCTCTTGATCCCCCAGAGGATCAACCCGAGGGACCAGCGCCACCCCTTCAGCCCAGCGCAGTTGCAAGGCATCTTCAGCGCCCCCACGTTCACCGGCTGCGCCTCGGATCGTCGCTGGAAAGAGCCGGGGGAACATGTGCCGGTGGAGTCGTCGCGGTACTGGCTTCCGCTCCTGTCGCTGTTCACCGGGGCCCGCCTGGGGGAACTCTGCCAGCTTCAGCCGACCGACGTTCGAGAGGAGGGCGGAATTGCCTTCATCAGGATTGAAGGCGACGGCGGCGACAAGCGCGTGAAGACCCCGGCTGCCAACCGCAACATCCCCCTGCATCCGCAACTCATCGCGCTGGGCTTCCCCGAGTTGGCGCGGCGCAGGCGCGAGGCTGGTGCGGATTGGCTGTTCGAAGACTTCGCCAACAAGCCCAGGGACGTGCGGATCGACAGCTTCTCGAAACACTTCGCACGGTTCCTTGACGCCTGCGGGGCCAAGACCAGCAAGACGGCCTTCCACAGCTTCCGCCACAACTTCGAAGACGCCTGCCGGGCGGGTAGGGTGGAAGCATCCGTGATGAACGCCCTGCAAGGCCACACCCAGGAGGGCATGGCAGGCCGCTACGGGTTGGGCGAGTATCCCCTGGGCATCCTGCGGGAGGCGGTGGAAAGCATCAGCTATCTGGGTCTCTCTCTGGAGCACCTGAGGGGGTTCGGCGCGGGGTGAGAGTGCGCTCGGGATCGGGCATCGCAATGGCGATTGTCGGAGAGTAGTTGTGCGGTGCGGGTACCAATGCAATCCGAGTTCAGTTGCCTTCTTGCTTGAGGCCGCGCATGAACTGATACTGTGCTAGGAGTGCCGCCACATCAGGAGCGTCTACGTTGCGACTTCGCTTTACCAAAGACCATCTCTCGATCACACAATTTGAAGATGTTGATCTGCCTGAATTCTCTATCATCACTGGCGTGAACGGAGCGGGCAAAACCCATCTTCTACAGGCTATACATAACAAATCCGTACAGATTGTAGATCGGCCGCAAGCCAACGTAGTCCTCTTTAACTATCAAAATTTCCGCCTTCAGAACGAAGGGCGTGTTCATGTTTTTGAGATGGAGAGTGAAAGAAAGCAACTCTGGAAAACCTTCGAGAAGGAGAGCAAAGGTAAGAGCGTAAGGCAGGTACTTGAGGATCTGATAAAATCCACCCTAAATGATAGTATCTACTGTGGCCTGAAGGATATAGCATCTGAGATTGGCAAGCCTCTGCTATCTCTGACACATTCGGACATTAGGGACGAAGGTGTCTTCCAGCAGTTCATAAACTATAAGAACAACATCGAAAGCACAATTACTAATAGCCGGCAAATTGATAGCCACCAGAAGAAAAGTGCTTTGCTGGGCCTAGCCCGCCGAGTAAAGGTTGGAATTCACGAGCTGGAAGAAAGCGAGTTTGTAGAGCTTCTGGACATGACAGCTAAGGGCGGCGTCATACCCACACAGTTAAGCCGAGTGTTTTCCGACTACTATTCAAAGTTCGATGCAAACCGGTACCGAGCCTTTCGTAACGATCAGTGTGGCGAGTCTTTGGAAGTTCTTTCTGATGCGAAGTTTGTGGAACGCCATGGTCCCAAACCCTGGGATGTAATCAACGAAATCTTGGAGAGGTTCGGTACACTACCTTATCGTATAAGTACCCCTGAAGATCTCGACAGAAACGATGAGTTTATCGCGGAACTTCAGCATCAAACGCGTCCAGAGGTCAATCCAACGTTTGAAAATCTTTCATCTGGGGAAAAGGTACTGATGGCTCTTGTCGCCACAGTGTACACTTCAACCGCTGTCGAAGGATGGCCGGATGTTCTGTTGCTGGACGAAGTTGATGCTTCGCTTCATCCATCAATGATCCAGAACCTGCTGGACGTCATTGCCGATACTTTCCTAGTTCGAGGCATGGCCGTGGTGCTGGTATCGCATTCTCCTACAACCTTGGCCTTGGCTCCAGAGGAGGCGGTGTTCATTATGAACCCGAGCGGAGCTTGTCGGATCGTGAAGAAAAGCAAAAAGGAAGCTCTGAGCATACTGACCGAAGGTTTTGCAACGCTTGATGAGGGCGTGAAGCTATTCGACCAGGTTTCTCGATCTGGTGTCGTTGTGCTAACAGAGGGCCGAAATACCTCCTACATAAGAAGGCTTCTTTCTCTGAATAACGTAAGCGGTGTCGACGTCTTGGATGGTTTGGCGGACCGCTCTGGGAAAGCGCAGTTGAAGTCAATGTATGATTTCTTTGTATGTGTGCCACATGATACTTTTGTGCTAGTAGTATGGGACCCTGACGCGACGGAGCATTCTGGTCTTGCCGAGGCGAACAAAACCATTCCCTTCGTCCTCGAGCACAACACAGAAAATGTCGTGGCCACAAAAGGTATAGAAAACCTTTTCCCGCAAGAGCTCTTCACCGATTTCAAGAAAACGCTCACTGACTCTCGTGGCAACGTCGTTGAGTCATTCGATAGCAAGCGGAAAGCTGACTTCGAACGTTTTGTTTTGAGCCGGAATGATCCACAGGACTTTCAGAAGTTCGAGCCACTTCTACTGAAGATCCAAGAAATCGCGAGTATGGCCATGGATGTACAAGGCTAAACGGTTCCATAGTTTCGAAAACGCTTGAAGTGGCCAGTTTGAAAGGCTGCGGCGCAACATGGTTAGCCGCTGGCCAACGACGGCTATGGCCCGACATCTAGTAGCATGAACAATGCCACCCCAAGAACCCCTGAGAGCCCCCAGGAGACTCATCGCGACCTTCAGGCACCCCCCTAGGTACCCCCAAGCGCCCAGGCCGCTCCTGAGCCCTCTCAGGACTCCTGCGGGCCCATCCCTCACCCGCCTGCCGCTTCACCCTCCCGCTCCAGCACCCGGTACACCGTCGCCCGGCCGATGCCGACCCTACGGGCGATCTCAGAGGCCCCCAGGCCCTCCCGGTGCAGGCGCTGGGCTTCCGTCACCTTGGCCGGGTCCGTGGGCTTGCGGCCCTTGTACTTGCCCGCTGCCTTCGCCCTGGCGATCCCCTCGCGCTGCCGCTCCAGCATGATCTCGCGTTCGAACTGCGCGACCGACCCCAGCAGGTTCAGGATCAGGCGGCCGTTGGAGGTGGCGGTGTCGATCTCCGACCCCAGTATCCTCAGGTGCGCCCCCTTGTCGGTGATGCGGGTCACGATCTCCATAAGGTGCGGCATTGACCGGGCGAGGCGGTCGAGCTTCGTGACGACCAGGACGTCGCCCCGCCTCAGGAACTCCAGCGCCTCGGCCAGCGCCTCGCGGGCGACCACGTCCACCGACGACACCTGTTCCCGAAACAGCTTCTCGCAGCCCGCCGCTGCTAGCTCGCGCTCCTGGGCCTCCAGCCCGGCCCTCTGGTCGAGCGTCGATGTCCTGGCATATCCGATCAGCATGGTAACCCCTCCCACTGTCTCACACACATCTAAGGCTTTGGAGTCGACCTGTCTCAGAATGTCAACCACCATTCTTCTGAGACTCCCTCGGGTGTCTCAGGGGGTGACTCACAGGGGCAGGGTCCAGTGAGACGGCGGCACAGGTGCGGCGGGGCATCGGTTGCGGTGGGCGGTGGAGGGCGAAGGCTTGGGGGCGGTGGTCGGGCGGCCCCCTGATCGACACCGCGATCCCGCAAGGGCCCCCTATGGGGGACAGGCGCAGCAGCGCAGCCCCGTATATGGGTCTTCAGATTTTTCCGGCATTTGGTCGGGGTTGGGGAACATGGGCCCCCCTGAGATAGCCAAGGGGGACCCCTCAGGGCGGGAGGGTAGGGGTTGTCGGTGGAGGAGGCGGTGGCAGCCTTCCTCAGAGGAGATCAGACAGCACGGGGGCCAAGCCAAGGGTCCCCAGGGGCAGATACTCCCCGGCTGCCCCTTGACGGTCACCCAGGCAGATCAGTCTGACCAACCTAAGGACACTATAGTAATCTCACGGTCCCCCCATTGCTTAGTTGGACCTTAATTCCTGCCCCATGCATATCAACCACTTACAGCAATCCTCGTTCATCTCTGGTGTATGTGCTATGGGCCCCCATGGGATGCTCGCTGGCCGACCCTGGGCGTACACCCAGGTGGATCAGTCTGACCAACCTAAGGGTGCCCTCAAGACACTATAGTAATCTCACGGTCCCCCATTGCTTATAGTGGTACTAAAGTATTCCCTATGTATATCAACCACTTACTGCCTGCCCCTCACACCCTGCCCATACCTACATATGGTGCCCTCAAGGAGCCCCCACGCTATACGTAGGGGCCCCCTAGGGGTGAACTCAGGTCCTTGCCCACTTCCTGCGGTTCCTCCCGGAGCCCAGCGCAACGCCCACGGGTGCCCTCAAGGGTTCACCCAAGGACAGTAGTATATCTCTCGGTCCCCTCACTGCTTAGGTAGTCCAAAATTATTTGCGCTGCAGTAACAGAGGCTTATGACAGCCTTACTACCGTCGGCACTTGGCGCGTTGGTCGGCCGACGCAGAAGACAAGGGATGCCGCCTGGGAGCGCCTGACAGGGCCCCTGAGGGGCACCTAGGGATTGCCGCCCCAACGGTAGCCACGCCCATGTCATCGGCTCAGGGCCTCGCCCACGGGTTCCCCTGAGGGTTCCTCAAATTGCCACCGCCACCGCCCTGCTTGCCCTGTGCCGTAGCGTGTTGGTCCACCGAAAAATGTGGTCGCAGAGACAGAACCCAATACCCCGATCAAGCCCGATCTCAGCCCTCCTGCTACAGCATCTTGCCCCACGATCTGAGGCGTGATAGGCGTAAGCTACTGATCTAAAAGGATGAAATGACCGAAACCCCGCATCCCCTTGGCTCCACCAATCAGATTTTCCGTGAGTTAGATTAGTAACTTACTGGAAAACAAACGACTTTCTGGGTCGGTGCTACAAGGAGGTGCGACAATTGAGCACTTCAAAACCCATGCCCAGACACACCGGTTTGATGCTTCGTGGCGCTGCCCATGGCATCTCCGGGCTCCGTTCACCTAGCAGGGGATAACGCGACCGAGAGCGGGAGCTTCGCGATCATCTGATGTCCTCTTGGCCCGAGCCCGTACGGGTCGTGTCCCAGATGCGGCAGAGCCGCGCGTAGGTCTCCGCCATCGCCGCCACGGCGTCGTCGTCCCCGATCCGGCCCGATAGCCAGTCGCGCGCCGCCGTGCCGAAGATCGTGCGGCCGACCGCGAAGCCCTTTACCAGCGGCTGCCGCGCGGCGAGCGCGAAGCTCGCGGCCAGGTCCGCCTCGGGCGCGTCTAGGCCCAGCACCACGATGCCGCGGGTGTTCGCGTCGTTCCGTTCGATCGCGGCGACCGCACTCTTCCACGCTGCTTCGGTCTTGAACGGCTCCAGCTTCCACCAGTCGGGAAAGACCCCAAGTTCGTAGAACCGCTGGATCACACGAGCCGTGCTGTCGTCCGCCACCGGGCGGACCTTCGAGGGGATGACCTCTAGCAGGAATTCCAGCCCGTTGCGCCGCGCGGCGTGGAACAGCCGGCCGACCGTTGCCTCCTGCGCTGCCCACATCTCCTCATCGTCTTGTAGGTGGCAGAAGCACAGGCATTTCACCACATGGTCGCGCGGCCAGTCCCGCAGCCCGCCGCAGTCGGGGCCAAGCTGAGGCTCCAGCGCCAGCGGGCGAGAGCCGGGCCATTCCGCGGGTCGGCCGATCCAGAGCCCGGTGCCCGCCGCCGCATGCAGCGCGTTGCGCCCGATCCGGTCATCACACAGGATGCCGTAGCCCGCCCCGCCGCCCTGCACGCGAAGCGCCGCCTGCAGGCACAACTCCTTGAAGGCGCCACCCTTCGCGGGTGTGTAGCCCGGCATCTCCTCGAACTGCAGGCGGTGGTCAAAGGCGAAGACCCGCATGGTGTCCCATGCACCTCCGCCGTGGTTGCGGGCGCGGTTCGTGGCCCAGTGCACCTGTTCCAACTCTGTGTCGTTCCTCAGGTCGGGCCGCACGATGCCGCGGGTCAGGAAGAACTGCAGTTCCTGCCAGCTCGGATAGGCGGGGGTGCAGCCGTGGCGGCTGACCGCAAAGGCGCCGCAGGCGTTGCCATACTTCAGCGCCGTGGGCCAGTCCGCGCCGTCCAGCCAGCCCTTCAGTAGCCCCGACATGAACCCGTCGCCTGCGCCGAGAACGTTGAACACCTCGATCGGGAAGCCCGGGCCGGTCTGGCCTGCGTCCAGGCTCTCGGGGATCACGCCGTCGAAGGCCACCGCTCCCATCGGCCCGCGCTTGCACACCAGCGTCGCCCCCGATACCGCCCGCACCGCGCGCAGGGCGGAAATCGTATCGGTGGAGCCGCCGGCGATGTGGAACTCCTCCTCGGTCCCGACGATCAGGTCGAACAGATGCAGGCTCTCCTGCAGCTTCGCCGTCACCGCGGCGGAGGCGACGAAGCGGCTTTCGCCCGCATCGTGCCCCGCCACGCCCCAGAGGTTCGGCCTGTAGTCGATGTCGAGCGCCGTCCGCAGCCCGGCCGCGCGCGCGATCCGCAGCGCCTTCAGCACCGCCGCCTCCACCCGCGGATGCGACAGATGCGTGCCGGTCGCCACGACCGCTCGCGCCCGCCGGATGAATGCTTCGTCGATATCCGCCTCGGTCAGCCCCATGTCCGCGCAATCCTCGCGGTAGAAGATCAGCGGAAACCGATCCCGGTCGCGGATGCCCAGCAGAACGAGCGCGGTCAGACGCCGGGGATCGACCTTCACCCCATCGGTATTCACCCCCTCGCGGGCAAGCTGTTCGAGGATGAACCGGCCCATGTGCTCGTCACCCACCCCGGTGATCACCGCCGATTTCAGCCCCAGCCGCGCCGTCCCGCAGGCAATATTGGTTGGCGACCCGCCGATATATTTGGAGAAGGATCCCATATCCTCCAACCGACCGCCGACCTGATCCCCGTAAAGATCAACCGACGATCGACCGATGGTGATGAGGTCGAGATCCTGCGTCATGTCGTTCGCTCCATCCTGTTCCTGCCCGCTCGTCGCTGACAGCGCCGTGCGCCACACGTTTCGCGACGAACACATTGCGTTGGGAAAGCCCTGCCTGCTGCGCCTGGAACGCGTGTATCCCGTCGGCGATGCGTAAGAAAGGGAATGGATCGGTCTTGCCCGCCGTCGATACCGGAAAGCCGAGTGACACGCGCCTGCCTGCAACAGACAGCATTCGGTCTTAGTCCTCGATTGCGATTTGGCCGGGGAGCGACTAACCAGAATCTATTCCGAGCCTACAGCACAGATTATCCTCGAGCCCGTGCCAATCCGAGTTGACCAATTGCTTCCGCGAAAGCGGCCCTTGCGCCTCGGGCGAGTGCGGTATCCATGAGACTGCAGCAGGCACCAAGGGGGTGCAGACGATGCATACGGTGATGGCAATCGTGGCGGGCGTGCTGCTTCTCGCCGTGTTCGCGCTGTTCGGGCGGCTTTGGGGGCATGATGCCACCGGGGTGGCGCTCGCGGTGCGCTGGTTCATTCCGGTATGGGTGCTGATGGCGCTGGCCCATCTGTGGGTCGGGGTTACGCGCAGCGGCTACACTGTGGCGCAGGAGCTGCCGATCATTGCGGTGGTCATCGCCGTGCCGGTTGCGGTGGCGCTGCTCCTCGCCTGGCAGATCGGGCGGGGCTGAGCCATGGCCGACCCGCTGGATCATGCCGCCCACGCCGCCCATCACGGCTTTGACCTTCTGCCAGTCGTGGTGCTGCTGGCCGCCGCCGTCTTCGCCGTGCCGCTGTTTCGACGGATCGGGCTGGGCACCGTGCTTGGCTACCTCGCCGCGGGCCTGATGATCGGGCCGTACGGGCTTGGCTTCTTCACCGACCCCGAGGCGATCATCCATTTCGCCGAACTGGGCGTGGTGCTGTTCCTTTTCGTGATCGGCCTGGAGATGCAGCCCTCTCGGCTGTGGGCGATGCGGGGCGAGATCTTCGGGCTGGGCGTGCTGCAGGTGGGATTGGCGATGTTCGCGCTGGTCTGGGTTGGTATCCTGCTCGGCTATCCGGTGGAGGCAAGCTTTGTCGCCGGCACCGGCTTCGTGCTGACCTCCACCGCGATCGTGTTCCAGATGCTTCAGGAGCGTGGGCAGATGGGGCAGCCGGCCGGCCGGCGCATGATCTCGATCTTGCTGCTGGAGGATCTCGCCATCGTGCCACTGCTGATCCTGGTCGCCTTCCTTGCCCCCGGCGGCGAGGAGGCGACGGCGGCTGACCGCGCCTCTGCCATCGCAATCGGGCTTGCCGCGCTGGCGCTGGTGATCCTGACCGGGCGATACCTGCTTGATCCGATGTTCCGGCTACTAGCCCGCTTCGGCGTGCGCGAAGTCATGACCGCTGCGGCGCTGCTGGTGGTTCTGGGCGCTGCGCTGCTGATGGAGGAGGCGGGTCTTTCGATGGCGATGGGGGCGTTCCTGGCCGGGGTGCTTCTGTCCGAGTCGTCGTTCCGCCACCAGTTGGAGGCCGATATCGAGCCATTCCGCGGTTTGCTGCTTGGGCTCTTTTTCCTTGGCGTTGGCATGGCGCTGGACCTGAATGTGATCGCCGTGAACTGGGCGGTCATCGCGATTTCGGTCCCCGCCTTCATGGCGCTCAAGATGGGGGTGATCTACGGCGTCGCGCGGCTTCTGAAGGCAAACCGGTCCGAGGCGCTGCTACGCATGGTTCTGATGGCGCAGGGGGGCGAGTTCGCCTTTGTCCTCTATGCTGCGGCGACTCAGGTCGGCATCCTGACGCCGGAGTGGAATGCGAACCTGACCGCGATCATCATCATTTCCATGGTGCTGACGCCGCTGATGATCCTGCTCCATGATCGCTACGCGCCCAGAACCGAGCCCTCGATGGACGGGGTGGACCCTGCAAAGGACCTGGCCGGGCGTGTGCTGCTGATCGGCTTTGGCCGCTTCGGGCAGATCGTGAGCCAACCGCTCTTGGCGCGGGGCCATTCGCTGTCGATCATCGACACCGACCCGCAGGCGATCCGTGACGCCGAAGACCATGGCTTCAAGGTCTTCTACGGCGACGGCTCCCGGCTCGACATTCTGCACGCGGCCGGCGCTCATCATGCCAGCCTGATCATCGCCGCCGCGTCGGACCCGGCGGCCGTCACGCGCATGGTAGAACTTCTGCGCGAGGAATGCCCGATGGTGCCGGTTCTCGCCCGTGCCACAGACCGAGAGCATGCGCTGGAACTCGTGAGTCACGACGTTGCCTTCCAGATCCGAGAGACTTTTGAGTCTGCGCTGGTGACAGGGCGTGAGGCGCTGTTGCGGCTCGGCGAGGCGCCGGAGGTGGTGGAAGAAACCATGACCACGATCCGTGCGCGCGACGCGGAACGCTTCGCGCTGCAGACGGTCGGCGGGGTCATGGCCGGAACCGAACTGCTGCACGGGAACCTGCACCAGAAGGCGGGCGAACACTGACTGCGAACCCGGCAGCAGAGGTAGTCGACTGGTGGCGCAAGGCCGGCGACGCGGGCGAGTGGTTTGCGCAGTCGCCCGCCTTTGATCGCGCGTTTCGTGACCGTTACCTGCAGCTGCACGAGCGAACGGCGACCGGGGTGAACGATGGCTGGATCGCCTCGGCCGAAGGGGCGCTGGCGTTGCTGATCCTGCTCGACCAGTTCCCCCGCAACGCGTTTCGCGGCACGGCACGGATGTATGCCACCGACGAAAAGGCACTGAAGCTCGCGCATGAGGCGGAAGCGCGCGGCCATTGGTCGGGCGTGGCGGCTGATCTCCGGCTTTTCCTCGCGCTGCCCTTTGCTCATTCCGAGGAGATCGCGGATCAGGAGGTTTCGGTGCGCCTGAACCGTCGCCTGGGCGAGCCGTGGCTGAGCCATGCCGAAGGTCACCGCGACATAATCCGCCGTTTCGGCCGCTTTCCTCACCGAAACCGTGTACTGGACCGCGAAACGACACCGGCCGAGGCGGAATTTCTCGCGGGCGGCGGCTTCGGCGGCTGACCGGACCCGGCGGCCTGCGGGCGTTCGCGTCGTGCCGTCCATTGCCATGCAGCGGCGGCCGTGGATAAGTCGGCCAAGGGGCGCCGAGAGGAAGGCTGCCGACACACTTGTTCAGGCAGGTCGGCACACCCCACGGGAAGGGACCAGCCATGACTGATGTCTTCATCTGCGACTATCTGCGCACCCCGATCGGCCGCTACGGCGGCGCTTTGGCCTCGGTCCGGGCCGACGATCTTGCGGCCGTGCCGCTGCGCGCGCTGATGGAGCGGCATGACATGGACTGGGCCGCGGTGGACGAGGTCGTGCTCGGCTGCGCCAATCAGGCTGGCGAGGACAGCCGCAACGTGGCCCGCATGGCGCTGCTCTTGGCCGGTCTGCCCGAGTCGGTGCCCGGCACCACGATCAACCGGCTGTGCGGGTCGGGTATGGATGCCGTGATCACCGCCGCCCGTGCGATCCGGGCGGGCGAGGCAGAGCTGGTGATCGCAGGCGGTGTCGAAAGCATGAGTCGCGCCCCCTTTGTCGTTGCCAAGGCAGAGTCGGCCTTTTCCCGCCAGTCAGAGATGCATGACACCACCATCGGCTGGCGCTTCGTGAACCCTGCGATGAAGGCCCGGTACGGTGTCGAGTCGATGCCAGAGACTGCCGAGAATCTGGCCGAGGAGTTTGGCATCTCTCGGGCCGATCAGGATGCCTTTGCCCGGCGCTCGCAGCAGAAGGCCGGGGCCGCCATGTCGCGTGACCGTTTCGCGCGCGAAACGGTGCCTGTGACGATACCGCAGCGCAGGGGCGATCCGAGCGTCGTAGTGGCTGATGAACATCCCCGACCGGATACGACCATCTGTATGCTGGAAAAACTCCCCGCGCCGTTTCGCAGCGGCGGGACTGTGACGGCGGGCAATGCTTCGGGCGTGAACGACGGGGCGGCGGCGTTGATCCTGGCCTCTGCCGACGCAGCGGTGAGACACGGGCTGACACCCATTGCCCGCGTTCTGGGCGGGGCGAGCGCAGGGGTCGCGCCCCGTGTGATGGGCATTGGTCCCGTACCTGCGTCGAACCGCCTGATGGCGCGGCTGGATCTGGCCGTGGGCGATTTCGACGTGATCGAATTGAACGAGGCGTTCGCCAGCCAGGCTCTCGCCACGCTGCGCCAACTTGGTATCGCCGACGACGACCCGCGAGTGAACCCCAATGGCGGGGCCATCGCGCTAGGGCACCCCTTGGGCATGTCGGGCGCGCGCATTACCGGCACAGCGGCGCTGGAATTGCAGCAGACCGGCGGCCGGCGCGCTCTGGCCGCCATGTGTGTCGGGGTCGGGCAGGGGATTGCCATTGCGCTGGAGCGGGTCTGACCGCTCCTGTTGCCAATCTGGCCTCTGCTGCGCCCTGCACGGTGAACTGTTGGAGCGTTCAGGGCCGCCTGACCTTCTCTGCGCCGGTCGTTCGTCAGTCGGCTGCTGTTCGTATGGCGCTGCGGGCCGTCAGCTTCCGCCGACATTCCTGCACCATGAAATCCACGAACAGCCGGATCTTTGGATCCTGAAACCGCCGGTGGGGATACAGGCAGCCGAAGGTGACGGGCACCGGCGGGGTGTCGGGCATAATCTCGACCAGCGCGCCGCTGGCCAGATGCGGTGCGGCCTCGAACCTGGGCAGGCTGACGATGCCGTGGCCGTCGAGCGCCCAGCCGGTCAGTACGTCGGCGTCGTCCGCGTCGAACCGACCGGAAACCTCCAGCTTCCTCGGCCCCTCTGGCGTGGCGAGGGTCCAGAAGTACTCCGGCGCGCGGGGATAGCGCAGCAGCAGGCAGTTGTGGCCGCGAAGCAGATCCTGCGGCGCGGCGGGGGTGCCGTGGCGCGCCAGATAGGCGGGTGCGGCACAAAGGACGCGTGGGCAATCCATGATCTTTCGGAACTTCAGCGCCGAATCCTCGGGCACGCCGAGGAAGAATGACACATCCTGCCGGTCGGCCATCATGTCCACCTTGCGGTCCGACAGGCGCAGCCGCAGTTCGATACCGGGGTAGAGGGCGGTGAAGGCCGGAACCAGCGGCGCGATGATGCGCCGCCCGATGCCCAGCGGTGCGGCCACGCGGATCGCGCCCTGCGGCCGCCCGGCGATGCCGGCGATCACCGCCTCTGACGCTTCCAGCGCCTCGATCACCTTCTGCGCATAGTCGAAATAGGCCTCGCCGGCCTCGGTCGGGGTCAGGCTGCGGGTCGTGCGGTTCAGAAGGCGCACGCCCAGTCGCGCCTCCAGTTCCTTGACCCGCTTGCTCGCGACAGCGGGCGTCAGGCGCAGGTCGCGGCCACCGGCAGTGATGCTGCCAAGTTCCACCACCCGGACAAAGACGCGCAGACTGTCGAGATAGGACATCGAATTCCCCCGGATCGCAGCCTTCATTATCTACAGATCGTTGAAAGAGCATAGCAGAACTGCCGGATTTATTGAAAAGAGGAATCGCGTCACCCTCCATCGATCCACACTGTCCATGCTCGGAGGAGGACGCATGACCCATCGTGGCGAGATCAGATTCCTGTTGAATGGCACCGAGGTGACGCAGAGTGATGTCGCGGCCTCGGACACGCTGCTGGACTTCCTGCGCCTGAACCGGCGGCTGACCGGCACCAAGGAGGGCTGCGCCGAGGGCGATTGCGGCGCCTGCACGGTGCTGGTGGGGCGGCTGACCGAGGGGCGGCTCCGCTATGAGATCGTCAACGCCTGCATCCGCTTCCTGGCCTCGCTGGATGGCTGTCATGTGGTGACGGTGGAATATCTGTCCGGCACCGATGGCGCGCTGCACCCGGTCCAGCAGGCGATGGTGGAGTATCACGGCAGCCAATGCGGTTTCTGCACCCCGGGCTTCGTGATGTCGCTCTATGCGCTCTGGATGCAGGTGCCGGAGCCGACCGAGAAGCAGGTGGAAACCGCGCTGCAGGGCAACCTGTGCCGCTGCACCGGCTACGCGCCGATCATCCGCGCCGCGCTGGCGGTGAACCACTACGGCAGCCCCGCCGCCGATTGCCTGGAACGCGAGCGCGCCACGGTCACCGCCCGCCTGCAGGCGCTGCGTGACGGGCGGCGCGTCGAATTGCGGGCGCGCGGCCAGCTTGCCATCCTCCCGGCCGATGCCGACGATCTTGCGCAGGTTCTGGCCGCGCATCCCGGGGCGACCATCGTGGCCGGGGCGACCGATGTGGGGCTTTGGGTGACCAAATTCCTGCGCAACATCTCTCCGGCGGTCTTTACCGGTCATCTGGACGACCTGAAGGCCATCGAGGTCCGCGACGGCGCGCTGCACATCGGCGGCGGCGTCAGCTATTCGGACGCCGAGGCGGAAATCGCCCGGCATCTGCCGCATCTGGCGGAGTACTGGGCGCGCATCGCCGGCTGGCAGGTGCGCAACATGGGCACGCTGGGCGGTAACATCGCCAACGGCTCGCCCATTGGTGACGTGCCGCCCGCCCTGATCGCGCTTGGCGCGCGGATTGTGCTGCGACGAGGCGAGGACCGGCGTGAACTGCCGCTGGAATCCTTCTTCCTGGAGTATGGCAAGCAGGACCGCCGCCCCGGCGAGTTCCTTGCTGAGGTAATCGTGCCACTACCGCGACCCGGGAGCCTGCATGCGGCCTACAAGATCTCCAAGCGGCGCGACGAGGATATCTCGTCCGTGGCCGTGGCCTTCAACCTGACGGTCAAGGGCGGCGTGATCGCCGAGGCACGGATCGCCTTTGGCGGCATGGCCGGGGTGCCGAAGCGCGCCGCCCATGCCGAGGCGGCGCTGACGGGCAAGCCGTGGAGCGAGGCGAGCCTGATCGCTGCGGCTGCCGACCTGCCGCGCGACTTCACCCCGCTGACCGACATGCGGGCGAGCGCCGACTACCGGATGCGCGTGGCGCAGAACCTGTTCCGCCGCTTCTGGCTGGAACAGGGCGGCACGGATGCCACGCCGCAACTGGAAACGGTCTGACGGGGGAGGGGAACGATGAACGACATGCCGACGATACAGGGCGCGGTGCACAGCGACCTCGCGCACGACTCCGCCATCAAGCACGTCACCGGGCGGGCGGACTATACCGACGACATTCTGGAACCGGCGGGCACGCTGCACGCCTGGCTGGGGCTTTCGACCGTGGCGCACGGGCGGATACGGTCGATGGACCTTTCGGCGGTGGAACGGGCGCCCGGCGTGGTCGGCGTGCTAACCGCGCGCGACATCCCCGGTGTCAACGACGTCAGCCCCACGGGCCTGCACGACGAACCCCTGCTGGCCGAGGAGAAGGTGGAATTCTGGGGCCAGCCGATCTTTGCCGTCGTGGCCGAGACGCGCGATTATGCCCGCCACGCAGCGGAACTGGCGCAGATCGATTATGAGACTCTGCCGCACATCACAACGACGGAAGAGGCCATCGCGGCCGACTATCCCCACGTGACCGCGCCGCTGACCCTGCAGCGCGGCGACCCCGCCGCGGTGCTGGCCGCCGCACCGCACAGGATCGCCGGGCAGATGCGGATCGGCGGGCAGGATCACATGTATCTTGAAGGACACATCGCCTTCGCCATTCCCGGCGAGGACGAGGAGGTGCTGGTTCATTCCTCCACCCAGCACCCCAGCGAAGCCCAGCACATGGTGGCCCATGTGCTGGGCGTTCCCTCGAACGCCGTCACGGTGAACGTGCGCCGCATGGGCGGCGGGTTCGGCGGCAAGGAAAGCCAGATGAACCTGTTCTGCTGCGTCGCCGCCGTGGCGGCGAAGAAATGGAACCGCCCGGTCAAGATCCGCCCCGACCGCGATCAGGACATGATCGCCACCGGCAAGCGGCACGATTTCGTGGTCGATTACGACCTGGGCTTCGACGACGCCGGCCGGGTGCAGGCGGTGGACGGCCGCTTTGCCGCGCGTTGCGGTTGGACCTCGGACCTTTCCGGCCCGGTGACGGACCGGGCGCTGTTTCATGCCGACAACGCCTATTACTACCCCGCGGTGCGCCTGACCTCGCGCCCGATGAAGACCAATACCGTATCTAACACTGCGTTTCGCGGCTTTGGCGGGCCGCAGGGCGTGATCGTGGCCGAGCGGATGATGGAGGAGATCGCCTATCAGTTGGGCATGGACCCGCTGGATGTGCGCAAGGCCAATTTCTACGGCGGCGAGGGGCGCGACGTGACCCCCTATCACCAGCGGGTCGAGGACAACATCATCGCCCGTCTAGTCGACGAACTGGAGACGAGCAGCGATTACCGAGCCCGTCGGCAGGCGATCATCGCGGCGAACGCGGCGGGCGGCGTGCTGCGCCGGGGCATCGCGCTGACCACGGTGAAATTCGGCATCTCGTTCACCGCGACGCACTACAACCAGGCCGGCGCACTGATTCATGTCTATTCCGACGGCTCGATCCACCTGAACCACGGCGGGACCGAGATGGGTCAGGGGCTGAACACCAAGGTGGCGCAGGTGGTGGCCGATGCCTTTCAGGTCGATGTCGGGCGCATCCGCATCACCCGCACCACGACCGAGAAGGTGCCCAACACCTCGGCGACCGCGGCCTCCAGCGGGTCGGATCTGAACGGGATGGCGGCGCTGGACGCGGCGGAACAGATCAAGGCGCGGCTCGTGGACTTCGCTGCTGAATACTGGCAGGCCCCGCCCGCATCGGTGCGGTTTGCTGCGAACATGGTGCATGTCGGCGAGGCCGCGATCCCCTTTGACGAGCTTGTGGGCCTCGCCTACCGGGCGCGGGTACATCTGTCGGCGGCGGGCTTCTACAAGACGCCCGGCATCCACTGGGACCGGGCCAGCGGCAAGGGCCGGCCCTTCTACTACTACGCCTATGGCGCGGCCTGTTCCGAGGTCACCATCGACACGCTGACCGGCGAATATCGGGTGGAGCGGGCGGATGTGCTGCACGATGTCGGCCGCTCACTCAACCCCGTGCTGGACCGCGGCCAGGTCGAGGGCGCGTTCGTGCAGGGCATGGGCTGGCTGACCACCGAGGAGTTGTGGTGGGACGACAGGGGCCGGCTGCGCACCCACGCGCCCAGCACCTACAAGATCCCGCTGGCCAGCGACCGTCCGCGCATCTTCAACGTCAATCTCGCCGACTGGTCCGAAAACCGCGAGATGACGATCAAGCGGTCAAAGGCCGTGGGCGAGCCGCCGTTCATGCTGGGCATCTCAGTCTTCGAGGCGCTGTCGATGGCGGTGGCGAGCGTGGCGGACTACCGCGAATGCCCCCGGCTCGATGCCCCGGCCACGCCCGAACGGGTGCTGATGGCGGTGGAGCGGCTGCGCGGCGCGGGGGGCACGAAATGACCCCGCGGACGCTGGCCGGGTTCCTTGCCGCGCAATCCCGTGTCGTCGCGGTGCGGGTCGCGCGGGTGCGCGGTTCTGCGCCGCGAGAGGAAGGGGCGCAGATGTTCGTGGCGCCCGGTGCCACCTTCGGCACGATCGGCGGCGGGCAGCTGGAATACATGGCGATCGAGGCGGCCCGCGCCATGCTGGCACGCGGCGAACTGGTCGGGTCGCTGGATCTGCCGCTCGGACCCGAAATCGGCCAGTGCTGCGGTGGCCGGGTGGAGCTGACGCTGGCCCGGATGGGCGCGGCCGACCGCTGCGCCGCGTTGGCGGCTGCGCGCAACGCCGAACAGGTGCAGCCGCATGTCTACATCATGGGCGCAGGCCACACCGGGCGCGCGCTGGCCCGCGCCCTACAGGCACTTCCGGTGCGCCCGGTGCTGGTGGACAACCGGCCGGGCGAACTCGCGCAGGCCGCCGCCGGAATCGAAACGCGGCTGAGCCCGCTGCCCGAGGCCGAGATCGCCGCCGCGCCGCCGGGGAGCGCCTTCGTGGTGCTGACCCATGACCACGGGCTGGATTTCCTGCTGACCTCGGCCGCGCTGGCGCGGGGCGACGCGGCCTATGTCGGGATGATCGGATCGGCGACGAAGCGGGCAAAGTTCCGCGCCTGGTGCCGGGACCATTGCGACGGGCAGGATACCGGGCGGCTGACCTGCCCCATCGGGGCGCAGGGCAGCGCCGACAAGCGCCCGGAAGTGATCGCCGCCTTCGTGGCGGCCGAGGTTCTGGCGGTGCTGACCGCCGGGACCGAAAGGCGCGGAGATGCGCCGCAGGACTGGCGCGGGCGGGCTGTCGAGGAGGCACCCCTCCGCGCGGGATGAGGGAGAGGGCCGAGGCGGGCAATCCGCGCCGGCATGGACATCGAGGGAGGGCCTGCCATGCAGGGACCAAGCTATACCTATAGGCTGTTTGCACGCAGCGACTACAGTGCCTTCTGGGCGCTTTTCACCGACAACCTGATCAACCTGATGGTGCTGGCGGGGATCTGCCAGTTCGTGTTTCAGATGCCGGCCGAGATCGTCTATGGCCGCATCGTGCCGGGCGCCGCGGTGGCGATCATCGCCGGCATCGCGGTCTACGTGGCGATGGCGCGGCGCGTGGCAGCACGGGCGGGGCGCGACGTGACGGCGCTGCCATACGGCATCTCCACCCCTGTGATGTTCGTCTATCTGTTTGGGGTCATCGGGCCGATCTACTGGTCCACCAATGACCCGGTTCTGGCCTGGCAGGTCGGCATCGGCGCGGGCTTCATGGGCGGTATCGTCGCTGCGATGGGGGCGCTGATCGGGCCGTTTCTGAAGCGGGTGACGCCCCGCGCGGGCATGCTGGGCACGCTCTGCGGCATAGCGCTGGTGTTCATCGGCACCGTGCCGCTGGCAACGGTATTCGAGAATCCCTACATCGGCTTTGCCTCGATGATCATCATCCTGTGGGGGCTGGTCGGGCGGTTCCGGCTGCCGTGGAACATGCCCGCGGGCCTGCTGGCGCTGCTGGTCGGCACCGTCGTTGCACTGATCACCGGGCAGGCCACGATCAGCGCCGATGGCGTCGGCTTCTACCCGCCGCTGCCTTACGTCGGCGACCTGATCGCAGGTATCCAGCACCTGTTTGCCAACCCGGAGCTGTTCCTGGTGCTGGTGCCGGTGCAGATCTACAACTTCATCGAGACGATGAACAACGTCGAAAGCGCCGAGGCCGCGGGCGACAGCTATCCGGTCGCGGTCTGCCAACTGACCGACGGCGCTGGCACCATGGTCGGCGCGCTGTTCGGCTCGCCCTTCCCGACCACGGTCTATATCGGCCATCCCGCTTACAAGCGGATGGGGGCGCATGCCGGCTACATCATCGGCGTGGCCACGGTCATCCCGCTGGCTGCCTTCTTCGGGCTTCTGGCGTTCCTGAACAACCTGATCCCGGTCGCGGCCGCCGCGCCGGTTCTGGTCTTCGTCGCACTGAGCTTGATCACCAACACCGCCCATTCGGTCAAGACCGAGCATATGGCGGCGATCACCATCGCGATGATGCCGCATATCTCGGGCTTCCTGCTGATCCAGTGGGGCGCGCTGGCCGGGGCGATGGCGGCGGTCGGGGCGACCGGGTTGCCGGCCCTGGGTGACCCGGCGCTGACGGCGGCGCTGGCGCAGCAGGGCGTGCCCTTCATCGGCCATCTGGCGCTGTCGCAGGGCGCGATCCTGACCGGGCTGATCTGGGGCGCGATCGTGGCCAGCGTGATCGACGGGCGCTTTGCCAATGCCGGCGGGTTTGCCGCGGCGGCGGCGCTGATGTCTCTGGTGGGCATCATCCATGCCCCCGCCCTGCACTGGCCCGAGGTCAGCGGCGTCACCGCCGGCTACCTGATCGCGGCGGCGTTCCTGTTCCTCTATCCGCTGGTGGACCGCGAGGCGGGGAGACGCAACACAGACATGCCGGTGGAGGAGCCGCTGCCTGTCGACCCCGTAGCTTCTCACCCCGCCGGCTGAGCACGACCCACGGCGAACAGGAACGGTTTCGGCTCTTGGATGCCGCCCACTCGGGCGGCATCTTTTCATTCACCCGCGAATATTCCGGAATTATCGTATGTGGCGGCTCTGTTGCACAAATCCCGTGAGGGATTCATCTTGTGAATCCGGCGTGGTAGCCGGGATGCATGAGCAGACCCACACCCCCGACCTACAAGACCAGGAACTGGCCAGCCTACAATGAAGCGCTCAAGCGCCGGGGCTCGCTGACGATCTGGTTCGACCCCGAGATGAGCTGGGATGCCGTGCCGACAGGCAGGCGTGGCCGCCAGCAGAGCTACAGCGACGCCGCCATCCAGACCTGCCTTTCAATGAAAGTGCTGTTCGGCATGGTCGATATTGGAGCGCCATTGGTCCGAGCGACAATGGCGACGCGGCAGACGACGGGCTTCGTCGAGAGCCTTTTGCGGCTGGTTGGCCTGGATTGGGCGGGCCCGACTTCAGCACGCTGTCTCGCCGTCAGAAGACCTTGGCCGTCAACATCCCCTACCGCGGCTCCCAGGGGCCGCTGCACCTGCTGATCGACACTGAGCCATTGAGGCGCCATTGGTTCGAGCCCAATGGCGAAGGGCATCAAGGTCGAGGGCGAAGGTGAGTGGCATGCGCGCAAGCATGGCGGTGCCAAACGGCGCGTTCGCCATGCTGCTCGAACCGGTGGCGCAGCACCGCTCACGGCGCAAGATCCATCTCGGAATAGACGAGGAAACGCTGGAGGTTCGTGCCGTCGAGATCACCGGAAGCCACATCGGTGATGCCCCGGTGCTGCCCGACCTGCTCGACCAGATCCCGCCCGAACAGGAGGCCGCCAGCGTCACCGCCGACGGCGCCTTCGACACCCGCAAGTGTCACGACGCCATCTCTGCCCGTGGCGCCGCCGCGATCATACCGCCCCGCAAGAACGCGAAGCCGTGGCAGACCGTCACC
>JBJHCH010000058.1:0-21958 GCA_050485905.1 Paracoccaceae bacterium
CGGTGATCGCGGCGATGATGATGACGCCGGTGCGGGTCAGGAAGTCCCAGCCGTAGAACTGCACCGCCTGATAAAGGTAGGTCTCGGCCTGCGTGGCCAGCACGAAGCCGATCAGCAGCGCCGGGCGCGGCCAGCCGAAGCGGCGCATGTAGACCCCCAGCACCCCGATCAGCAGCAGCGCGACCATGTCCTCGATGATCCGCGTGGCCTGGAACGACGCGAAGCAGATCACCATGATCATGAACGGCGCGAGCAACTGGAACGGGATCAGCGTCAGCCGAGAGATCGGCACCGCCAGCAGGATGCACAGCCCCGCCCCCAGCACGTTCGCCAGCGCCAGCGACCAGACGATCGTATAGGTCAGGTCAAGGTTGCTGCCCACCATCGACGGCCCCGGCTGGATGCCCAGCAGGACCATCCCGCCCAGAAACACCGCCATCGAGCCCGATCCGGGGATGCCGAACAGCAGCGTCGGCAACAGCCCCCCGCCCTCTTTCGCGTTGTTGGCGGATTCGGGCGCGATCACGCCGCGCACGTCGCCCTTGCCGAACTGCGGGTTCTTCTTGGTCGACTGCACCGCATGGCCATAGGCGATCCAGTCCACCACCGTGCCGCCAAGGCCGGGAATCGCCCCGATCATCGCGCCCAGGCCCGAACAGCGCAGTGCCAGCCACCAGTTGCGGATCACGTCGCCAAAGCCGCGGAACCACCCCGACCCAAGGCTGCCGCCAGAGGCGATGGCCCGGTCGCGGCGCAGCAGGTCCACGATCTCGGGCACGGCGAAAAGCCCCAGACCGACCACCACCAGCGGGATGCCGTCGTACAGGTAATCGACCCCGTAGACCATGCGGAACTCGCCCGTCGCCGGCGCCCCGCCGATGGAGCCGATGACCAGCCCCAGCCCACAGGCCGCCAGCCCCTTCAGCAGGCTCTTGCCCGCCAGCACGCCGACCATCGACAGCCCGAAGAGCGACAGCATGAACAACTCGGCCGACCCGAAGGACAGGATCACCGGCCGCGCCACCAGCACGAAGCCGGTCAGCACCATCGCGCCCACCACCCCGCCCACCAGCGAGGCGAAAAAGGCCGCCGACAGCGCCCGCGCGGCCTCGCCGTTCTTGGCCATCGGAAAGCCGTCCAGCACCGTCGCCTGACTGGCCGATGACCCCGGTATCCCCATCAGCACGCTGGCGAATGTGTCCGATGTGGGAATGACCGCCACCAGCCCGATCAGCATGGCCAGCGCCGATGTCGTGTCCATCCCGTAAAGGAACGGCATCATCAGCGACAGGCCGGCGATGCCGCCAAGGCCGGGAAACACCCCGATCATCAGCCCCAGCACCACGCCGATCATCATGTAGCCGATGTGCTGGAAGGTCAGGATGTCGGTGAGCGCGGAAAGGAAGATGTCGGTCATCGTGTCGGCCCCCGGCGGTCGATGCGGCGATCAGATCGTGGCGACGTCCCGGCCCGCAGGCCGGGACGCGCATCTTCTGCGACAGTCGGCCTATTCGCCGAGGGTGACGTTATACTCGTCGGTCAGCATGTTCACGACCATCGCCCGCACCTCGGGGTCGATGGTGGTGCCGGCGGCATACAGAGCCTCGGCCGCCCGGTCGGTCACCTGCTCATAGGTGCCCAGCGCGGCCTCATAGGTCGCCTGATACTCCTCGTCCTCGAAGACGTCGCGCCACGCCTGGCGATAGGTCTCGACGATGTCATCGGGCGTGCCCTCGGGCAGCACGACCATCTTCTGCGCGGCGAATCCGGCGATGTTGAACGCCTTGTAGGCCTCGTATTCCGGGCCAGAGGGCGGCTCGCCATGCACCATCTCGTAGACCTCTTCCAGGATCGGCAGATCGGGGAAGGTCGGGTCGCGCTGCGGATTGCCGTCCTCGTCCAGCACGCCCCAGCTCATCAGCGGCACGGCCTCACCCGCCTCGACCAGCGGGACCACGTTGTTGATATAGGCAGAGGACGTCTGGTAATCGATGTTCGTCTCGCCCCTCTCGAACGCCAGCCGCCCGTCGCCGCGGCCCGAGAAGCCAAAGACGTGCTGCACGTCCAGCCCCAGCAGACGGAACGCCAGCATCGGCACCAGATCCAGCGAGGTCGCGCCCTGGCTCGCATAGACCAGCCGCTGCCCGGCCAGGTTGCCCACCTCCTCGACCGAGGAGATGCCGGTCGAGGGCGAGGCATAGGCCACACCGCCGGTCGGGCCGACCATGACCACATGCCAGTCCTGATATTCGTAGCGCACGCGCGGGTCGCCCAGCAGATAGGGGAACTGCGTGGACCCGGATGTGCCAAGGATCGTCAGCCCGTCCGGCCGCGCCCGCTGGGCAAACAGGTTGGTGCCGCGGGTCGACCCGCCGCCCGGCTCGTTCACCACCACCACGGTCGGGTTGCCCGGCAGGTGCCGCGACAGGAACGGCGCGTTGAACCGCGCCCAGACGTCAGAGCCGCCGCCGGTGGCAAAGGGGATGATCCATTCGATGGTGCGCCCCGAGAAATCGACCTGCGCCATCGCCGATGGCGCCGACAGGCCCAGCGTCGCCGCCGCGGCTGCTGCCGCCAATGCCCCGCGCCGGGTGAATCCGAACTTCTCTGTCATGTGTGTCCTCCCTGACATTCACGACGCCCCTGCCGGATTGTTCCGGCAAGTTTTGCCGGGGCGTCCTGCCCCAAGGTATAGCATCCATCACGGCGGTATTCGCAAGGAGGTATTGTGCAGCCTGCGGGTTTTGGCTGCCGGAAAGCCCCGCCCGCCGCCCTTGACACCGCGCCGCGCTGCCCTGACACCCGATATCCAGCACCCGGCGGCAAGGCGGGCATCCCGCGCCTGCCGCCCCCAGTCAGACCGGATCCGATGCCATGACCCAGACCGCCATTCCCTATCTCTTCCTGCGCGGCGGCACGTCGCGCGGGCCGTATTTCAACCGCGCCGACCTGCCACAGGACCGCGAGGCGCTGTCGGCGGTGCTGAACGCCGCGCTCGGCTCTGGCCATGTGCTGAACATCGACGGGCTGGGCGGCGGCGCGACGGTCACGACAAAGGTCGCGATGCTCTCTCCCGGCAGCGACGGCTGGGGCGATGTTGACTATTTCTTTGCCCAGGTGGACCCGCTGAAGCCGGATGTGGACTATCGCCCGACCTGCGGCAACATCCTGTCGGGCGTCGGCCCCGCGGCGCTGGAAATGGGGCTTGTGAAGCCCGCGGGCGACGAAACGCTGGTGAAGATCCGCGCCGTCAACACCGGCGCGCGGATCGAGGCGCTGGTGCAGACCCCCGGCGGGCAGGTGCGCTATGACGGCGATGCCGCCATCGACGGCGTGCCGGGCACCGCCGCGCCGGTGATGCTGAACTTCATGGATACCGTGGGTTCGGTCTGCGGCGCGCTCCTGCCCTCCGGCCAGCCCCGCGACGTGATCGACGGGGTGGAGGTGACGATGATCGACGTCGCCATGCCGATGATGATCGCCCGCGCCGAGGATTTCGGCCTGACGGGATATGAGACGGTGGAGCAGATCAACGAGAACGCCGCCGTGCTGAGCCGGATCGAGGCCGTGCGGCTGAAGGCCGGGCCGATGATGAACCTGGGTGACGTGTCGAAATCCGTCACGCCCAAGGTCGGTCTGCTGGCCGCGCCGCGGGCGGGCGGGGCGATCACCGCGCGCTACCTGACGCCCTGGACCTGCCATCCCACGATGGCCGTGACCGGCGCGCAATGCCTCGCCGCCTGCCTGCTGACCCCCGGAACGGTGGCAGAGGGGCTGGCCGTCCTGCCCGGCGGCAACCCCGCGCCGGTTGTCATCGAACACCCGATGGGCGCCATCGACGTGACCGTGGACCGCGATGCGGACGGCATCCGCTCGGCCGGGCTTTTGCGCACCGCGCGGCTGCTGGCACGGGGTCAGGTGATGGTGCCACGCGCCGTCTGGGCGGGCTGACGGGCGTGAGCGCGGTTAAGATCAGGTAAACAAAAAAGACGGAATCGTTCTTTTTCAACGGGTTGAGATTCTGCTCACGCGTGAGCAGACCGTGAGCAGACAGGCTCAGCCCGCCCGCGGCTTGATCGTCGCCTCGACGATTTCATCGCCCTCGAACAGGCAGTCGATATCGAACGCCTGCCCCGGCTCCCCCCCGGCGGCAAAGCTGGACTGAATCCGCGCCAGCCCCGATTTCTCGTTCACATAGGTCAGCGCCGGCTCATCCGAAAACCGCACCGGCGGCACCCCCCGCGCCCGCGCCACCGCCGCACAGGCCGCCAGCGCCTCGGCGGGTTCCATCGCCCGCACCGCCGCAAACACCCGCCCGCCGGCAGCATCTTCCGGGCGGAACCTGATCCGGAACGAGTCATGCCCCCGCCCGCAGGTCACGATGAAAACCGGCGCCTCGGCCGACCCATGCGCCGACCGCGCCACCGACCGCGGATCCGGGTCGCGGCACCCCTCATGCTGCAGCGCGATCCGGTTGACGATCTCCACGATCGCCACCCGATGATCCCGCGTGGCCGACGTCCAGTTGAAGGCCGAATCCGGGAACCGCAGATCAGGACCGGAACCACGCGAAGGCCCCAGCGCATCACGCACCGCACCCAGCAGGTCATCGATCATCGGAACCGCCGCCATCGCCCCCGGCTCCGCCTCGGCCGCAGGCAGCGACGCCTCCGCAGCCTCCTCCGGCAGATCATGGGGCAGCGTCAGCGCCTCCAGCAGCGTCACAAGCCCGGTCACCGGCGCCGCCGCGCTCTCATCCGCAGCGTCCCCGGCATCCGCCACCTCGGCCGCATCATCCTCAACGACCTCCTCCGCCGCAGCCACCTCCGCCTCCTCGGCGTCTTCCGCCGCAGCCTCGGCTGCCTTGCGCTCCGCCGCCGGCGGCGCAACCGCCGCCATGCTGACGCTGGTCGCAAGCAGCGCACCAGAGGCCACGAGCAACCACTGCGCCGCCCGGCGCCGGCTACCGAACGGACGCAGCGGCACGACGAGGCCCAGCAGGCAGAACCCGCCCAGCACGAAGATCAGCACCACCACCCAGCCCAGCACATCCGTCAGCACGACCAACCCCATCCACCGCAAACGCCGGAATCGTAGGCCGAAGATGTGGCGCGCGAAGGGCGAAATATGGTCGTGATCTGGATAGCGCCCCGGCACCCCGGCGAGAGGTTCAGATCAGCCGTCACCCCAGTCGGCGGCCTGCATCTCCCGCAGGCGGCTGGCGGTGCGCTCGAACTCGAATGTTCCCGCACCTTCGATATACAGCTTCTCGGGCTCGTCGGCCGCGCTCGCGATGACCCGCACCCGCGCCTCGTAGAGCGAATCCACCAGCGTCACGAACCGCTTCGCCTCGTTGTAGTTCGCAGCCGAAAGGCGCGGTATGTCCTCGATCATCACAACCCGCACCGCCGACGCCAGCGCCAGATAATCCGCAGGGCCAAGGGGGCGACCGCAGAGATCCCAGAATGTCGCGCGCGCGACACCGTTCAGGAAACGCGGGATCACCGTCTCGCGCCCCTGCAGCTTCAGGGTCAGCGGCTGGGCCACGCCGCCGCCGGTCAGGTCGGTCCAGATTGCATCCAGCGCCGGGCCTGCACCCGCGGCCGGGGCAAACCAGACCTGCGCCCCCGCCAGCCGGTGCTGGCGATAGTCGGTGGGCGATTCAAGTTCCACGACCTCCAGCCGTGCCTTGATCTGTTCGATGAACGGCAGGAACAGGGCGCGGTTCAGCCCATCCTTGTAAAGTTCGTCCGGCGGCCGGTTCGACGTGGTCACGATCACCACACCGGCGCCGATCAGACGCTCGAACAGGCGGCCGACGATCATCGCATCGGTGATGTCTGTGATCTGCATCTCGTCGAAGGCCAGGCAGCGCACCTGCTCGGCCACGGCATCGGCGACGGGCGCCAGCGCATCGGTCACGCCGCGCTTGCGCGCGGCGGTCATTCCCGCGTGAACCTCCTGCATGAAGGCATGGAAATGCACGCGGCGCTTGGCGGCGATGGAAAGTTCGGCCACGAACAGGTCCATCAGCATGGACTTCCCGCGCCCCACACCGCCCCAGAGATACAGGCCCCGCGGCGGGTCAGGCGCGCGCGCGAACAGGCCGCGCAGCCCCTTGGGCCGCGCGGCCTGCGCCTCCAGCCAGTCGCGGATCGCCTGCAGCTTCGGCATGACTGCGCGCTGGGCGGGATCGGGGCGAATGTCCCCCTCGGCCACCATCCGGTCGTAAAGCGCGGTCAGCGTGTCCCCCATGGGCCGGGGCATAGCGCGGGCAGCAGGGCGAGGGAAGCCCCGCGGCGGCGGTCAGAGGATGCCGTGATCCAGCAGCGCGTTGGCCACCCGGCGATAAGCGGCGCGGTTCGCGGCACGTCGGTAGTCGATGACATCGGCAGCCCCCTCGCGCGAGGCCTCGTCCACCAAGCGGTCGTGCATCCGCACCATGATCTCGCGCAGCGTGGCGTCGATCTCCTCGCGGCCGCGTGGGCGAAAGGTGGCATTCTGTGCCATCTCCAGCCCCGACACCGCGACGCCACCGGCATTCGCCGCCTTTCCGGGGGCATAGGCCAGACCCGCCTCGCGCACTGCGCGCTGCGCAGCGGCCGTCAGGGGCATGTTCGCGCCTTCGGCAAGGTAACGGCACCCCCCATCCACCAGCGCGCGCGCCGCTTGCGCATCGATCTCGTTCTGCGTTGCGCAAGGCAGGGCGACATCACACGCGATGCCCCACGGCGTCTTGCCGGGGTGGTAGGTCAGCTTCAGATCGGCCGGCGGGTCGGTGATCGCCCCGCCCTCAGCCTTGCGCGCGGCGATCCAGTCGAAGGCGGCGACACCCATGCCGTCCGCCGCCTCCAGTGTCCCGCGACTGTCCGAAAGGGTGACAACCCGCCCGCCCATCGCACAGGCCTTGCGCGCCGCATGCAGGGCCACATTGCCCATGCCCGAGATTGCAACCCGCTTGCCGTCGATATCATGTCCGCGCGCGCCCAGCATCGCGCACAGGAAATAGACCAGCCCATAGCCCGTCGCCTCAAGCCACAACTGACTGCCGCCGATACAGAGAGACTTGCCGGTCATCGCGCCCGAGAAGGTTCCGCTATGGCGTTTCCACGCGGCGAACAAGTAACCGACCTCGCGCGAGCCTACGCCGATATCTCCGGCGGGAATGTCGCGACTGGGGCCAATATGATGAGAGAGTTCCGCCATGAAGGCCTGGCAGAAGCGCATCACCTCTTGGTCGGATCTGCCCTTCGGGTCGAAGTCGGAGCCGCCCTTTGCACCTCCAAGATGAAGCCCGGTCAGCGCATTCTTGAAGGTCTGCTCGAAACCAAGGAACTTCAGGATCGAGGGTGTGACCGACGGATGAAATCTCAATCCACCCTTGTAGGGACCAACGGCATTGCAGTGCTGCACCCGCCACCCGCGGTTCATCTGCACCCGCCCGTCATCGTCAGCCCATGTGACGCGAAAGCCAATCACGCGGTCGGGTTCCGTGAGTCGGGCCAGGATGCGGGCGGCAGAATACTCCTTGCTGGCCTTCTCGACCGTGATCGTGTCCAGCGCCACCTCCTCCACCGCCTGCAGGAATTCCTCCTCGGCCGGGTTTCTGTCGCGAATCTTGGCCATGAAGGCGTCGGTCAGGGCTTGCGTACGGTCGGCCATGGTCCCTCGGATCGTTGCGTCGGGAGAACAACCTAGGCCCGCGCTCCACGGTTCCAAACCGGGGCGCGAATCATCCTATGGCAGCCGTAATACTGGTCATGTCGAACTTTGGCGGAACTCCCGCTCACCCTCCCACCCCGGCGCAGTTCCCGTCCCCTTTTCCAGTTGGCGAGTCGGGACACACACGAGAATCGGGCCGGTTCGACACGCAGGGCGCATCACCCGAAGCGCCGCAGGCTTGCCGGTCGTCGCGGGCCACCCAAGACAATCCGCGCTGAAATAACACTCTCCTGCTGGTCATCCTTTGGCCGGGTATGACGTCCGCGCCCTGTTGTTCGAACAGATCGCAGCTACCGTTGACAGCCCCCGCGACCCCGGCTATCAGACCTTCATATCGCCGGCCCAGGTGGTGGAATTGGTAGACGCGCTGGCTTCAGGTGCCAGTGTCCGAAAGGACGTGGAGGTTCGAGTCCTCTCCTGGGCACCAGAACCGCTCTTGCGGCCCCTGTTTTTCAAGGTTATCAGCAACTTCGCGCCCCTCCCGAGACACAAGACGGGACACATATAGGGCACATTGGCGATGGTTCTGATGATGAAACTCAAGCACGTTGACGAACTCTCAGGCGGGCGCAAGCGGTTCAGGCGGCGCTATCCGAAGGCTGTGATTGCGACGCTCGGTGAGGAGCTTTTTCAGGTTCCGATGAAGGCACGCGAAGGTGCCGATCTTGTGGTCGAGCATGAAGCCGTTATGCGCGAGTATGAGAAGATCGTCACTAAGGCGAGGCGTCGGGCCGCTGGGCAGGGGCAGCTATCTCCGCTTGAGCACTGGCGCGAGGCGGTGAAGGAAGCCGAGGCCATGGTGGCATCGCTCAGGGGCAACCTCTCTGAGGATGAGCGACGCGAGGTTTTGGCCGACGATCTGCGCCATCGCGGGGCAAATTCGATGCTTTACAAGGCCGTGGTCATGCCTGAGGCCGAGGCCCCGGCGGTCACCATGCTTGATGCGAAGGAGCTTTACCGCAGGGAGCGGATGAGCGGTGCCGTTGGGCGCAACCAGAAGAACAGGCTAGACCGCGTTTGCCGTCGCATCGAGACTACTCTTGGGCCGCTAGGCAAGTTACCTCTGGTAGAGCTTAAGCGGGAACATGCCCGGAAGCTGCGCGATGCGATGCTGACCACAACAAAGAAGGGCAGCGTTCAGGAGACACTGTCTCAGGGGACGCTCAGGCGTGAGCTTGGCATGATCGGTTCAATGGTCTCCTTGGCAATCCGAGAATACGACCTTGAGGGCATCGCCAAGAACCCCTTCGACAAGTTGGATATGCCCAAAGGCGACAGTGCCCCCGAGAACGAATGGGACCGCCGCGACCCTCTGCCCAAGGAGGTTATTCTCGGGATGCGTCAGCGTGTCCGTTCGGGGCGCATCAGGGAGTCTACACTCGGGCTGATATGGCGGCTTCTGGAAGGGACCGGCTGCCGGGGTGCAGAGGTGGTGGGGCTTCGTGTCGAAGACGTCAGCCTCTCAGGCCCCTATCCACACATCCGGGTCAGGTGGCATGAGGAACGGCGGGTCAAGACCAAGGTGTCAATCCGTTCGGTGCCCCTTGTCGGGGACGCTCTGGCAGCCGCTGAGGAGGCCGTGAAGCTGGCCGAGGGTGAACACATGCTGTTTCCCCGGTATGCCCATGACGGTGGCCCTGACGCTGTCTCTGCGGCGCTGATGAAGCACCTGCGGGAACTGACGACGAACCGTCGCCATGTGGTCTACTCACTTCGTCACAACATGAAGGACTTGCTGGTCATGGCAGGGGTGCCTGAGCGTGACGAGCATCGTATCCTCGGTCATGCCTTGGGCGGAGTTGGCAACCGGGTCTATGGTGGAGACGAGGCGAAGTTGAAGGCGGCGACCGAGGCCATGCGGAAGGCGATTGCGCTGGCTCCGTAGGGCCGGGCTGCGCCGATGTCGGCTGCCAAGTTGGCGACCCCGAGAGGTGTTCCTCGGGGCCGCGCAGGGTGGTCAGATGACCACAATAGGGGTGACCACGCGGACGATCAGAAGCCGCAGTCTTCGTCGCTGGTTCCCGTCGCCGCCGTAATCCCGTCGACGGCGCGTGCCTCGTCGCTGAACTCATCGACGCCAGCATTCAGACCGTGCCAGGCGAACTGGCGCGCCTCATTGGTTCCGAAGACCCGTTCAAGTACCGCCCATTTCACCGCTGCGATTTCCCGGCGCAGAGCCTCGGCGGGGCTCCTCAGCGGCTCCGCAAGGGCCGTGATCTTGGCGTCCATGTTGGTCTCCTCTTGCTGATCAGTTGGGTTGTCCTTGGCATCCCGCCACCATTCCCCGGTCGGTTCTTTCCCTGCTGCGATCATCGCCTTCCGCCGCCTGCGCATGTTGTGGACGGTGGTCCGGCTCGCGCCGGAATCGTCTACGATATCGGCCTTCGACAACTGAGCATCGGCAAGCCACACCAGACGCCACGCAAGGTTCATCTTCTCGGCGAACGTCAGCGGCAGCTTGTCGCGGCTATTGCGCTGGGCCGAAAGGCGGTGGGCCGTGACCTCGTCGCAGGTGACGATGCGGACGAGGATGCCCTTGGCGACCTTCGTCTTGCGGCGGTGGTTCTCGTAGGCGGCGAGCATGTGTTGCCCGTCGAGCAGGACCAGACGGGGTCTGTCGGGGTCCCTGAGGTCTTGTGGAAGGCCAAAATGCTAGAGTTCTTACTTGGTCTGGGAACGTTCCTGGCGCTTTCTGCACCGGCCATTATCTATATTTGGAGATATCCAAAGTCGGCCCATTGGCCCGCATTCTGGAAAGCCTTCTTTCTTTGGCTTGTTTCTACCTCTCCCGTAATCGGCGGCATACTCTTAAGCAGGCCGAAGCCAGATAGCGGCCAAATAACTGATCAATTTCAACTAGAAGTGCTCGCAAGTTTCACAATTGCGGAAATTTTTGTTTACTCCGCAGCGTTTCTTGCACCAGTTCTTTACGTCGTGTTCGACATCCTAAAGCGCTACAATGAGGGAGAATTAAGGCTGGAGAGGGAGGACTTGGCCAACCACATGCGCGGAATGCAGGGCGTCTTCCTTTCTTCGATAGCCATTCTGATACTTACCCTTTTGGCTTATGCATCATCAAAGTCTGATCCCAGCGGATTTTCGGAGACCTATCTGGCCTTGTTTTTGATCGGAAAGGGCTTTGTTGTTTATCTTGCTTCCCTTCTAATTTGGTACTCGGTAATTTTCTGGGATACCACTCCAAAGAGTCGGTTTGTGAGGAAGCAGAAAGCCGAAACAGAACAATTTTCGGATGATTATGCCAAGCGAAGGGACCAAGGAGCATGACTGAGAAGCTCGTCGGCCCGTTTCGGGTTATTGAGGTGACACAGAAGAACGGGGCGTTTTTCTCTACCTGTTTGTCTGCAAAGGACCTTACTGGGATCACTTATAGTGACGTTCGGCGCTTGGTGAGTGAGGAGCGCGATGTCGAACGATACCTCGGGGTCCAGCGTCCGATAAACAAGGCGCGAGTGAAAAGAATTCGGGAGTACATCCTATCACCGGATCCGACGTTCCCAACTGCGATCATCATTTCGGTTGACGAAGCTTGTGTATCGTACGACCCGGATAAAGGGGAGATGACGCCTTTCGAGTCGCATAAACGTGAAGACACCGGCGATGGGAAAGAAATTGTTTTTGGAAAGATCGCAAAGGTCTTGGACGGCCAACATCGCCTTGCCGGGTTCTATAACGATGACGGTGACTTCGACATTGGCGACACTGAGTTTGATTTGAACGTCTCTATTTTTGTTGGTGCCGACCTTTCGGTTCAAGCTCAGATATTCGCGATCGTCAATCTCGCCCAGACTAAGGTTAGTAGGAGTTTGGTCTACGAGCTTGAAGACTTGTCGAGGGTTCGCAGCCCATTTAAGGCCTGCCACAACATTGCCGTAGCTTTGGATGGTCTCCCCAGCAGCCCATTCTACAAGCGCATCAAACGCCTTGGGTTTGTGACACCCGGGCGTAGTGGTGAGACCATCACGCAGGCTGCTTTCGTTGAAGCATTAACTGACCTGATATCTCGTGATCCATTCGCAGACCGCAACATGCTGCTTGATGGAAGGTCGCCAGCCAGAGCACACTGTCGCCCGCAGAGGAGCGGATGGTTTGAGGCGATCGTCCTTCGTCCCCTGTCTCGGGCCCGGCTTCGTCTGAAGCCACCCCGGGTCCATGCTTCGGTCCGTGGTCGGCGCGGTTGGACTTAGCTCTGCAGCTGGCAACGTGGCAAACTGAGTGGCCTCGCTCCGGTGCACTTGATCGAGAGGGGTTCCAAACGAGTTGTGCTGATAGTTAGCCTTGACCTCGCTCACTTACCCAGAGCAAGAAAATGCGACAATTCCATCGACCAGCACGTCAAGCGTATCAAGCGCCGTCGCACCCGGTGCGGTCGCGTCAGCAATCAGGGAGAACTCCGTGCAGGCTATGAGCTGAAATGTCGCGCCCCGGGTGAGCAGTTCAGTTGACGCAGTGATCAGCCGATCTCGTTCGGCTGGAGTTGGTCCTGCCGCCTTGATGGAACGGATCGAGGCAAGCATGGCCGTGGGGTCTGACGGATAGATCGTCTGCAGTCCCACCGCGGCAAGCGCCCGATCAAGAAGCCCAATGCGCTGAACCGCGGGTGAGGCGAGAATCCCCACCTGTGCCGACTCGCCGGCGAGCCGTCGCGCGCCCGCGACCGACAGAGCGATCATGTCGATGAACGGCAGATCGGTGGCAGCGCGGATATCGGACGCGTAGTGATGCGCGGTATTGCACGGCATGGCGAGCGCCTCGGCACCGGCGCTCTCCAGCCGCCGGGCCATGGCAGCAAGCACCGGTCCGGGGTCCTCACCGGTGCCCTCGATCAGCCGCCGAATGCGCGAGGGCACCTGAGGGTTCATGTCGACAATCAGGGGAATGTGATCGGAGTCATCTTCGGCTGGTACCGCGGCGATGAGTTTCTGCATCAGCAAGACCGTCGCCTCGGGTCCCATTCCACCCAGAATGCCGATCCGCCGCGGACTCATGTCGTGGTCGAGCCCGCATTCAAAACCGAGTCGTAGCCGAAAAGCGCCGCAGCCCCCCCGGTGTGAAGGAAGACGACTCGCTCTCCCTTCTTGAACCGCCCCTTGCGGACAAGGTCGATCAGCCCTGCCGCACCTTTGCCGGAGTAGACGGGGTCGAGCAGGATGCCTTCAAGCTCGGCAAACATCCGGATCGCTTGAAGCGTGTCGGCGCGCGGAATGCCATACCCGTCTCCGACATAGCCACAATCCGCGACGACGTCCTCGCGCCGCACCACGCCGGGACAGCCAAGCTTTTCCGCCGTTGCCAGTGCAAGGTTGAAGACAGTCTCCTCCTGCTTGGCCTGCGGGGCGCGCACACCGATCCCCAGAAGCGGAATACCGGCATTGATCGCTTTCAGGCCCACCACCAACCCGGCCTGGGTTCCGGCGCTGCCGGTTGCGGTGACGATGTGGTCGATGGTCAGTCCGCGGTCGTTGGCCTGCCCGACAAGCTCGAACGCGCAGTTGACGTAGCCGAGCGCGCCTGTCGCATTCGAGCCGCCGCCGGGGATGGTGTAGACCTTTGTTCCCTTTGCGCGATGTGTCTCGGCCACGGCCTCCATCTCGGCATGCATGTCGGTGCCGCCCGGCCGGGTTTCGATCGTGGCGCCGTGCAGATGGTCCAGAAGCACGTTGCCGTTGTGGTTGTAGTTCGCTTCCGTCGAGCCCGTGCGGTCTTCAAGCAGGATGTGACATCGCATCCCCAGTTTAGCGGCAAAGGCTGCGGTCTGGCGTGCGTGGTTCGACTGGGTTGCCCCCTGCGTGATCACCAATTCGGAGCCCATCGCCTGCGCCTCGGCCATCAAGAACTCCAGCTTGCGGGTCTTGTTGCCGCCAGTGGACAGGCCGGTGCAGTCGTCGCGCTTGATCCAGATCTCCGGGCCGCCAAGCTCGTGCGACAGACGGTCGAGGAGTTCGAGCGGAGTTGGCAGATGCGCGAGGAAGAGCCGGGGAAAGCGTGCGAGATGCATGTCGGCGATACTCCTTGGACTTCAAGCTTATGCGGTCAGGCGAGTGACAGGAAGAGATTGAGGGTGCAACCGCCGGGACGACGGAGACACAGAGCAGCTACCCCTGGAAGTTATGGAGCCGCCCCCGGACACATCGGGTGCGTTCTGCCGACATTCCACGTCCTGGCATCGCCATCAGTCAAACTGTTGCCTTGCCGAGAGCCGACGATCGCTGCGAGACAAGGCTCGGCCGGTCCGGCGTTTGCCGGACCGGCCACCCACAGCCGGTGCTCACGCCGACCGATAGAGCTTGGTCATCGAGAATTCCCGATGCCCCAATGCCTCGGCTGCAGTAACCCGTCCGTTCGCGGTGCGCCGGATCATCTCGATCAGCGCATCTCCGGCCTGCTCGATGGTCATCTCGCGGCTGAGCACCCCGGTCACATCCACGTCGATATGCTCGGCCATTGTCCTGAGCGTGCGCGGATTGCCCGAGATCTTGATCACCGGGACAATCGGGTTGCCAACCACATTGCCCTGACCCGTGGGGAAGGTGTGGATGACATAGCCCGCCGCCGCCATCAGCGTGACGCATTCCGCCGCAGCCGAGGACGTGTCCATATAGTAGAGCCCCGGCCCCTTCGCGGGCGCCTCGGCGGGTTCAAGCACGTCGATGTAGGTCGAGGTCCGACCGATCTTTTCAAGGTTGCCGAGCGCCTTTTCCTCGATCGTGGTGAGGCCGCCCAGGATGTTGCCCTTGGTCGGCTGGCTGTCCGACAGGTCCGAGGTCTTGAACTGCTCGATCACGTCATCCTGGTAAGCTTTCCACGTCTTCATGAACTTCTCGCCCGCCTCGGGCGTGGCGGCGCGCTTGACGCAGATATGCTCGGCCCCTGTGATCTCCGACGTTTCGCCAAATACACCATAGAGCCCGTGCGGCAGCAGCTTGTCGTACATGTTGCCGACCGTGGGGCAGGAAGACAGGCCAGTCGTGGTGTCGCTCTCGCCGCATTTGGTCGAGACCCAGAGATCGGTGAGCGGCACGTCCTCCTTCTGGAGTTCGGTCGCCCAGTGCACGAATTCCTTGGCCTTCCACGACGCCTTGCGGATCGTCTCGAAATCGCCGTTCTGCTCGATCCAGAACCCCTCGACCGGCTTGCCAGTCTTGGCGATCCCGTCGACGATTATCCTGGTCCATTCCGGCTCGATCCCGATCACGACGACGGCGGCGACGTTCGGGTTCGCCCCGGTCCCGATGATGGTGCGGAAATGCAGGTCGAGATCCTCGCCGAACTGCAGCCGCCCATAAGCATGCGGGATCGCCATGGTGCCCTTGACGTTGTTTGCCACCGCCTCGCAGGCCGCGTTCGAGATGTCATCGACCGGCAGGATCAGAACGTGGTTCCTGACCCCGACCCTACCATTCTCGCGCCGCCAGGCGCTTACGGTTGCGCTTGAAAAATCCAGTGCCATGTTCACCACCGCTTCGTCTTGAGGTTCTGGGTATGGACGTGTCCGCCCGTCTCGGCATTTCCGACCATCTTGCCGATATCTTCGCCGTACTTGATCACGGTGTCGCCGGTGTTCAGATCCTTCAGCGCCACCTTGTGGCCGATGGGAATGTCCGCCTTCGCGGTGATGCGGAAATCCGAGTTGTCCTCGGTGCAGACCGCGAGCATCTCGGTGCCCGCCGTCAGCCCCTCAACCACGACAACGCCGACATTGTCCTCCTTGTGATGCACCAGCAGGTGCGGTTTGGTCGCCATGCGCGCCTCTCCCCTTGTTTCAGTATCGAGCATCAGCCCCTCCAGTTCGCCGAAGCATCACGCCCGGCTTTCAACTCCACGACCTGGGGCGTCATCGCGCCCGCCTCTGTCCGCCTCGTAGTCCTCATCCGCCCGGTGTCAGGATGATCTTCGCGGCGCTGACGGCACCTCTGTCCAGATCGACAAAGGCCTGCTGGCCGCCGGACAGCGCCCGCTCCTCGAACCAGTCGAGAGCGCCGAGTTCACCGGCCTCCATCGCGGCAAGGGTCCGGGCGAAGTCATCGGGCGTGTAGCAGTAGGATCCGGTCACGGTGACTTCCTGCAGGGTGAGGCGCCGGATGTCGAAACCCGCATCGCCTGGCAAAAGACCGACGTGCACGATGACACCGCCGGGCCTTACCAGCGCCGACGCCGCGGCGCGGGTGGCGGATGCTCCGACCGCATCGATCACGAGGTCCACCTCGGACGGCACACTTTCAGAGTTGGGATCGTAGGCGGCGATACCGCCCTGACGCGCCAGTAGGGCACGGCGCTCAGCGTTCGGTTCCGCGATCCAAAGCCGACGCGCTCCGGCGCGCCGCGCCACCAGCGCGGCGGCAAGGCCGATCGCGCCGCCGCCCAGCACCAGCACCGATGCGCTATCCGCCGGCTGGTCAAGCCGCTCGAACCCGATCCGCACCGCGTGCCAGGAAACGGCCAGCGGCTCGGTCAGTGCCGCGCGCTCGAAATCGAGGCGCTCGCTGATCGGAAGCACATTGCGCTCGGGGATCGTCACGTATTCGGCGAATGCGCCCGGGCGCGGCGGCATCGAGATGATCTGCCGCGTAGGCGACAGGTGTAGCCGGCCGGCACGCGCCACCGGGCAGGCGGGATCGACGACAAGGGGATTGATGCAAACCCGCTCGCCCGTCCGTGGTCCCGAGACGATGGTGCCCGCCGCCTCGTGACCAAGCACCAGCGGCGCCGGGCGGCGGCTGTCGTGGCCGTGATAGGCATGCATGTCGGAACCGCAAATACCGACCGCCGCCACGCGTACGAGAACGTCACCCTTGGCAGGTTCGGGGACCGCCGTCGCGCGAAACTCAAGCGTGTTGGGGCCTGTGTAGACGAGGGCCTGCATGGTTTCGCTCATTTCGCGGTGAACCCCCCGTCGAGAAAGATGGTCTGCCCGGTAACGTATGCTGAAGCATCTGAGGCGAGGAAGATGCAGAGGCCATGGATGTCCTCGGGTTCGCCGTTGCGACCGATCGCAGTCTGCGCGGCGTTCTTCGCAGCTCGTTCGGCGTCGGCAAACACCGCCTCGGTCAGCGGTGTGCGAAAGAAGCCGGGCGCGATGGCGTTGCAGGTGATCCCCTTGGGCGACCATTCCTCGGCGATGGCGCGCGTCAGTTGGACAATGCCGCCCTTGGCGGCGCCGTAGGGGGCGCCAAGGGTGAAGGCCCGCACCGATTGCAGCGAGGCGATGTTGATGATCCGGCCCCATCCGCGCACCGCCATCGCCGGGGCAAGCGCCTGGGTCAGCAGGAAGGGCGCACGAAGGTGGATCGCCATGTGCAGATCGAACGCCGCAGCGGTTACCTCGCCGAATGGCTGCCGCAGATTGATACCGGCGGCGTTGACGATGATATCGACCTCTCCGACATCGGATGCCAGCGCCGCCGGTCCTGCCGGATCGGTCAGATCGGACGGATGGGCCGCCGCGGTCATGCCCTCGGCCTCAAGTTCGCGTATCGCCGCTTCGAGCCGGTCGGAACCGCGCGCCGCGAGATGCAGTGCGGCACCCTGCTGGCCAAGGGCGTAAGCCATCGCAAGACCGAGTCCCGAGTTCCCGCCCGTGATCAGCGCGCGCCGCCCGGTCAGGTCGAACAGGGAGCCGAGGCCGGTCATCATGACGCCCCCGAAATGACAGCGGCGCGTGCGGAACAGAGTGAGCCGATGATCCGGTCGCAGGCCGCGCGCGAAAGCCCCAGCGGCAGACGCAGATCGCAGAGCGTGGCCAGGATATGCTGCGTGTGCGGTGCGACGGGACTGCCGGGCAGCTCGGCCCAATGCTGCGGGGCGCTGGTGTACCCTTCCGCCTCAGGAACGCCGAACCACTTCACGAAAACGCCGCGACTGCGGCATGCGGCGGTGAAGGCGGCCATCTGCGGCGGACCGAAATCCGGCAGGCGAAACTGTAGCGAGCTTTGGACATAGCCCTCGGGCTCAGGTCGATGTGGCAGCGCAAAGCCACCGGCGGACGCTAGCCCTGTGGTGATATGGTCATGCGTCGCGTTCCAGTCCTGCGCGCGCGCGGGCAGATCGGCCAGCTGTGGCAGGGCGAGTTCGGCCGCAATCTCGGACAGGCGCAGGCTGAAGTTCGCGCAGCGGCCGCGCCAGCGGGCCATGACATCCTCGGGCGGGCAGGTGCCGTTCTGGCGGTAGAGCATGTAGCTGCCGGAATGCAGAATCGCCCGCGCCGCCAGATCTGCGTCTGAGGTGACCAGCATGCCGCCTTCGCCGGCATTGACATGTTTCCAGGACTGGAAGCTGAAGCATCCCGCGATGCCGAAGCTGCCGGTCGGTCGTCCGGCCCAAGTCGCGCCAAGGCTGTGCGCACAATCTTCAATCAGGCTTACGCCAAGCTCGCTGCAGCGCGCCGTCAGCTGGCCCAGATCGCCGATGTGCCCGCGCATGTAGGACACCAGCAGGTGACGGGCGCCCGTAGCCGCCGCCTTCGCGGCAAGATCGTCGATGTCGATCACCAGATCCTCGGCGATCTCGACGGGTACCGCCAGACCGCCGGCGTTGACGATTGCGCCAATCACGGGGGCCAAAGTGAACGCACCCATAAGGACCGGCATCCCGGGCCGGACGCCCGCGCCCAGCAACGCGAGATAGAGCGCGCTGCCGCAGGAATTGGTTGCAACCGCGTAACGCGTCCCGATCAGCTCGGCGAAGGCGACCTCCAGCCGGGACGCGGCGCCGATTGCATGGGCACTCTCGCGGTAGCGATGCAGCCGGCCGTTCGCAAGAAGCTCGGCGACCCTCTGACGCGCGGCGTCGGGGATCGGAGGCGGGGCGCCGAGGTCAATTGGCGCGTCCATGGTCATTCTACGGATTCGACCGGCTGCCCCAGATCGAAGTTGTGACCCGGAAAGTACTTTGCCATGCGCACATCAGCGGTCCGTGCATGCGCCTCCATCCCCTCAAGCCGGGAGATGCGGGCGGTTGCGAGCGAAAGCGTCTTGCAGGCGTCGCGGTCGGCCCTCTGCCATGTGAGCGGCTTGAGGAACTTGTGCACCGACAGCCCCGCCGAATACCGCGCGGCGAACTTTGTGGGCAGGATATGGTTCGGCCCCGAGGCCTTGTCCCCGAACGCCACCGTCGTTTCCTCGCCAAGGAACAGCGAGCCGTAATTCGTCAGGTTGCCCAGCCACCAGTCCAGATCGCCGGCATGCACCTCCAGATGCTCGCTGGCATAGCGGTCGGACACCTCGACGATCTCGTCGCGCGTGTCACACAGGATCACCTCGCCATAATCGCGCCAGGCAGCATCGGCAGCGGCGCGGGCGGGTTCCGGCAGATCGGCGATCAGGTTCTGCATCCGCGCCATCACCGCGTCGGCCAGCGTGCGCGACGAGGTGAACAGCCACGCCGGGCTTTCGTGTCCGTGCTCTGCCTGGCCCACCAGATCGACGGCAACAATTTCGGGGTCAGCGGTCTCGTCCGCGATCACCGCCACTTCCGAGGGGCCGGCGAAGACGTCGATGCCAACCTTGCCAAAGAGCATCCGCTTGGCCTCGGCCACATACTTGTTCCCGGGCCCCACGATGATGTCGGCGGGCTTGCCGGTGAACAGCCCGAAGGCCATCGCGGCAATCGCCTGCACACCGCCGAGCGTGAGCACGATATCGGCGCCGGCCTCCTTCATCGCGTAAAGAACGTAAGGATGCATCGCCCCGCCGCGAAAGGGCGTGGAGCAGGCGATCACGGTCTTCACGCCGGCCGCCTTGGCCGTCGCCACCGACATGACGGCCGAGGCGATATGGGCGTAGCGTCCGGTCGGAATATAGCAGCCCGCGACGTTGCACGGCACCATCCGCTGCCCGGCGATCAGGCCAGAGCCCATGGTGATCTGGAAATCCTTGACCGAGTCCTTCTGTGCCAGCGCAAAGCGGCGCACCTCGGATGCGGCAAAGGCGATATCGTCGGCCACTTGCTTTGGAACCTCCGCTGCCCGGGCCTCCATCTCCTCTCGGGTCACGACGACCGGCCCGTCCCACTTGTCTAGCACCTTGGCATAGTGACGCACGGCGTCCTCGCCCTCGGCCTCGATCCGGGCGAGCATCTCGGTGACGACCGCCTGAGCATTGCCGGTCTCGGTTTCCGGGGTCTTGGTGGCCTTCTTGAGATAGGTGATCGCCATGGGTCTCTCTTTCGGTGTGATGGACCCCGCCACACCAGCGGCGGCGGGGCGCCGCGTTGTCAGTCCTGCAGTGTCGCGAAGGCCGCCAGTTCGGGGTCGTCCATGACCATCTGCATGAAGCTGGGATCGATGTAGTCGGCCGGATCGGGGTTCTCGTCGAAGGTTCCCACGTCAGCCATGAAGGCGCCGATGGCGCCTAGCCACTCGTCGACATCGGACTCGCCGTCAGAGCGGTCCAGGATCGCGATCTGCTCTTCAAGATTGAAGGTCGGGCGCAGGTCGAACTCGGCGTTGACCGCCGCATCCGACACCTCCACCCCGCCTTCGGAGTAGAAGTCGACAAGCATCGCGCGCGCCTCGTCCGGATTGGCCTCGGCCCAGGCCCAGCCGCGCAGATAGACCGCCAGGAAGCGCGCCACCAGTTCGGGGCTTTCTTCGGCAAAACCGGGCCGTACGATCAGCGCCCCCGGGACGACCGCACCGGCGTCCGCACCCGAGCACAGGTAATCGCTGTTGGCGCGCTCTTGAAGAGTGTACATGTTGGGCGCCCAGACGCCTGCAAGGTCGCCGTTCCGCGAGATGATCGCCGAGATGATCTGGGCCTGAGCGAGGTTGACGAATTCCACGTTGCTCTTGTCGACGCCCCACATTTCGAGGCACGCCTGCACCGCATAGTCGCCGGTGGAGTTGGTGGTCAGCAGGATGCTCTGCCCTTCGATCGAGGACGGGTCGGCGCGGATGCCCTCGATGACATCGTTATGCGCCATCAGCACATTGGCGGCCGATTCGTCGTTCGTTACGCCAATTGTCTTCAGTCCGAAGCGCGCCGCGCCCAGGACAGCGGGAACCGAGCCGGTGCCGCCCACGTCCCAGTCGTTCGCCTGTGCCGCCGCGATCTGCGGCGCGCCGGCGGGGAAGGTGCTGAAGGACGGATCAAGGCCGACCTCGGCCCACCAGCCCATTTCGCTGGCCAGATAGAAGGGCAGCGCCCAGTAGAGCGCGGGCTGGTAGCTGACGTTGATCGGCGTCAGGTCCTGCGCCTGTGCCGGCCAGGCGGCGGTGGTCAGCAAGGCGGCAAGCCCGAGGCCTGCGATGCGGTACTTCATGGTGTCCTCCCGGTTGTGGTGTTGGTCGTTTCTCAGGCGGTTGCGGCCGCCTTTTCCTCCCGCAGACTGCGCCAGATGTGCGTGCGCAGATGCACGAAGCTCTCAAGGTCCATCACATCCTCGATCTTTTCGTAGCTGTCCCAGTTCTCGGCCTCGCGGATGGATCGGATGTCGAGCACTTCCTTGATCCGGCCCGGCGCGCGAGTCATGATCGCCACGCGGTCGGCCAGATAGACCGCCTCCTCGACCGCATGGGTGATGAACAGCACGGTGCGCGGGTTCTTCCGGGCCAGCCGGACCAACTCCTCCTGCATCACCACCCGCGTCTGGGCATCTAGCGCGCCGAAGGGTTCGTCCATCAGCAGCACATCGGGGTCGAGGACATAGGCCCGCGCGATGGCCACGCGCTGCTGCATCCCACCCGACAGCTGGTGCGGAAAATGACCTGAATAGGATGTGAGATTCATCAGCTCGAGGATGCCGTTGATCCGCTCTTCGCGCTCGGCCCTGGCGACGTTCTGGTTGCGCAATCCCAATTCGATGTTGGCATGCACCGTCTTCCACGGAAACAGGGCGAATTGCTGGAACACCACCGCGCGCTCCGGGCGCGGCCGCCTGATTTCCTGATCGTCCACCAGAACCTTGCCCGAGCTTGGAAAGTCGAACCCCGCCACCAGCCGCAGGCAGGTCGTCTTGCCGCAACCCGACGGACCGACGATGGCGACGAATTCCTTGTCCTCGACCGTGAAGTTGATGTCCTTCAGCGCAACGAACGGATTCGCCTTGGCCCCGAACACCCGGCCCACATTGTCGAAGCGGATGACTCCCATCGTTTCCTCCCTCAAACCTCTAGTCCGCGGCGGCGCTGGATCACCCGTTCGGCAAAGCGCAGCGCGGTATCGAGTGCGAGGCCGACAAGGCCGATCGCGATCATTCCCGACATCACGGTGGTGGTGGACAC